>NZ_CP027762.1:1694820-1997261 GCF_003852315.1 Pseudomonas sp. LBUM920 | reverse complement strand
GGCGCAAATGGTGCGGCCTGCGGTGAGGGCCTGGCTGGCCAGTTGGGTGGCGAGTTTCAAGGTTAAAGCGCTCATGGGTGCCGTCCTTCTTTTGTTATTGGGAAAGGGTTGAAGTCTGTTTGATCAGAAGCTCGATCAAACAAATAGAACACAATGAGATTATTTTTTGTATACAATATTTCCGCACAAAAGCTCCATACGTCGAAAAAAGCTATCCAGACCTGCGTAAAGGCCAGTTTATAAAATGCATTGACCTGCCCCGCTCGCCGTGAATACACTTCGACCAGAAACCACTTGTATACAATTACAAAACGCAAGAGGCACCAAAACCATGAGCAAAATGAGAGCAATCGAAGCCGCCGTCCTGGTGATGCGCCGTGAAGGCGTAGACACCGCCTTCGGCATTCCAGGCGCCGCCATCAACCCGCTGTATTCGGCCTTGCAGAAGGTCGGTGGCATCGATCACGTCCTTGCTCGCCACGTTGAAGGCGCCTCGCACATGGCCGAGGGCTACACCCGCACCAAGGCCGGCAATATCGGTGTGTGCATCGGCACCTCGGGCCCGGCGGGCACCGACATGGTCACCGGCCTGTACAGCGCCTCGGCCGACTCGATCCCGATTCTGTGCATCACCGGCCAGGCCCCGCGTGCACGCATGCACAAAGAGGATTTCCAGGCCGTCGACATCACCAGCATCGTCAAGCCGGTGACCAAGTGGGCGACCACCGTCCTGGAGCCGGGCCAAGTGCCTTACGCGTTCCAGAAAGCCTTCTATGAAATGCGCTCCGGCCGCCCAGGCCCGGTGCTGATCGACCTGCCATTCGACGTGCAGATGGCCGAGATCGAATTCGACATCGACGCCTACCAGCCGCTGCCCCTGGCCAAACCATTGGCCACGCGCATCCAGGTCGAAAAAGCGTTGGCGCTGCTGGAGCAGGCCGAACGGCCATTGCTGGTCAGCGGTGGCGGCGTGATCAACGCCGACGCCAGCGAACTGCTGGTGGAGTTCGCCGAGTTGACCGGCATCCCGGTAATCCCGACGCTGATGGGCTGGGGCACGATCCCGGATGATCACCCGCAGATGGTCGGCATGGTCGGTCTGCAAACCTCGCACCGTTATGGCAACGCGACGCTGCTCAAATCGGACGTAGTGCTGGGTATCGGCAACCGCTGGGCCAACCGCCACACCGGCTCGGTGGAGGTGTACACCGAAGGGCGCAAATTCATCCACGTCGACATCGAGCCGACGCAGATTGGCCGCGTATTCACCCCGGACCTGGGCATCGTTTCCGATGCCGGCTCCGCCCTGACGATGTTCATTGAAGTGGCCCGCGAGTGGAAAGCCGCCGGCAAACTCAAGGACCGCAGCGCCTGGCTGCACGACTGCCAGGAGCGCAAGGCCACCCTGCACCGCAAGACCCACTTCGACAACGTGCCGGTCAAGCCGCAACGCGTGTATGAAGAGATGAACCAGGTGTTCGGCAAAGACACCTGCTACGTCAGCACCATCGGCCTGTCGCAGATTGCCGGCGCGCAATTCCTGCACGTCTACAAGCCACGTCACTGGATCAACTGCGGTCAGGCCGGTCCCTTGGGCTGGACCATTCCGGCCGCGCTCGGTGTGGTCAAGGCTGACCCGAGCCGCAAGGTGGTGGCGCTGTCGGGCGACTATGACTTCCAGTTCATGATCGAAGAGCTGGCCGTGGGCGCGCAGTTCAAGCTGCCGTACATCCACGTGGTGGTGAACAACTCCTACCTCGGGTTGATCCGCCAGGCCCAGCGCGGGTTTGAAATGGACTACTGCGTGCAGCTGTCCTTCGACAACCTCAACGCCCCGGAACTCAATGGGTATGGCGTCGATCACGTGGCCGTCGCCGAAGGCCTGGGGTGCAAGGCACTGCGTGTATTCGAACCGGGCCAGATCGCCCCGGCGCTGCGCAAGGCCAAGGAAATGATCGAAGAATTCAAGGTTCCGGTGATTGTTGAGATTATTCTGGAGCGCGTGACCAATATTTCCATGGGCACCGAGATCAACGCCGTCAACGAATTCGAAGATCTGGCCCTGGTCGGCAACGATGCACCGACTGCCATTTCCCTGCTCGATTAAGGAGAACCCTATGCCGCGTTTTGCCGCCAACCTGTCCATGCTGTTTACCGAGCAGGACTTTCTCGCCCGTTTCAAAGCGGCTGCCGATGCCGGCTTCCAGGGGGTCGAGTACCTGTTCCCGTACGAGTTCAGCTCCGCCGAGATCAAGGCGCACCTGGACGCCAATGGCCTGACCCAAGTGCTGTTCAACTTGCCGGCCGGTGACTGGGCCAAGGGCGAACGCGGCGTGGCGTGCCACCCGGACCGGGTCGAGGAATTCCGCGCCGGGGTCAAGCTGGCCATCGCCTACGCCCAGGTGCTGGGCAATACCCAGATCAACTGCCTGGCCGGCATCCGGCCGCAAGGCGTTGACGACCAAACCGTGGAAAAAACCTTTGTCGCCAACCTCAAGTACGCCGCCGACAAGCTGCAAGCCGCGGGCATCAAGCTGGTCATGGAGATGATCAACACCCGTGACATCCCGGGCTTCTACCTCAACAACACGGCGCAGGCCCTGTCGATTCGCGAGCAGGTGGGCAGTGCCAACCTGTTCCTGCAGTACGACATCTATCACATGCAAATCATGGAAGGCGATCTGGCCCGGACCATGGCCGCGCACCTGGATGAGATCAACCACATCCAGCTGGCGGACAACCCGGGGCGTAACGAGCCGGGAACCGGGGAGATCAACTATCGCTTCCTGTTCGAGCATCTGGACCGCATTGGTTATACGGGTTGGGTCGGCTGTGAATACAAGCCGTTGACCACGACTGAAGCGGGTCTTGGCTGGCTCAAGAGCCACAACGCTATCTGATTGAACAAACACGGACCAAATGTGGGAGCGGGCTTGCTCGCGAAAGCGGTGTATCAGTCGACATCAATGCTGAGTGTCAGACTGCCTTCGCGAGCAAGCCCGCTCCCACATTGGATGTCCTGTGTTTAGACGGCCGTGCCAGGCCCGTACACCTAAAAAAGAGGATTTTGATCATGGCTAAAATCGGATTTATCGGCACCGGCATCATGGGCGAACCCATGGCTGCGAACCTGCAGAAAGCAGGTCACCAACTGTTCCTCTCCGAACACCACGGCAAAGCCCCGCAGGCCCTGATCGACGCGGGCGCAGTGGCCCTGGCCAATCCGCAGCAAGTGGCGCAGGAAGCCGAGTTCATCATCGTCATGGTGCCCGACACCCCGCAGGTCGATGACGTGCTGTTCCGCAAGGATGGCGTCGCGGCCGGCCTGTCGCCGAACAAGGTGGTGATCGACATGAGTTCGATCTCGCCCACCGCCACCAAGGGGTTCGCGGCGAAGATCAACGAAACCGGCGCGCAGTACCTTGACGCCCCGGTGTCCGGCGGTGAAGTCGGCGCCAAGGCCGGCACCTTGAGCATCATGGTCGGTGGCGAGCCGCAGACCTTCGAACGCGCTTTGCCCCTGTTCCAGAGCATGGGCAAGAACATCACCCTGGTCGGCGGCAACGGCGATGGCCAGACCGCCAAGGTCGCCAACCAGATCATCGTCGCGCTGAATATTCAGGCGGTGGCCGAAGCGCTGCTGTTCGCCTCGAAAAACGGCGCCGACCCAGCCAAGGTGCGTGAAGCGCTGATGGGCGGCTTTGCTTCCTCGAAGATTCTGGAAGTGCATGGCGAGCGCATGATCAAAGGCACCTTCGATCCGGGCTTCCGCATCAACCTGCACCAGAAGGATTTGAACCTGGCACTGGCCGGTGCCAAGGAGCTGGGCATCAACCTGCCGAACACCGCCGGTACGCAGCAGGTGTTCAGTACCTGCACGGCGATTGGCGGCGGCAATTGGGACCATTCGGCGTTGATCAAGGGCCTGGAGCACATGGCGAATTTTTCGATTCGCGATAAGTAGCCCACACCGCTCCTCCCGTTGAAATGCGGTCGAATGTGGGAGCGGGCTTGCTCGCGAATGCGCCAGGTCAGTCAGCACGGATGTTGAATGAAAGACCGCATTCGCGGGCAAGCCCGCTCCCACATTTGATCGCATTCCAAGTCTGAAATTGATGCCTATCTAATAACAAAAAATCCCCGGGAGCCCGCTTATGTCGGTCGATCCGCAACACCTGCTTCGCGAGCTGTTTGCCGCAGCCATCGACGCCGCCCACCCCCGGCAAGTGCTTGAACCTTATCTGCCCGCCGACCGCAGCGGCCGTGTGATCGTGATCGGCGCTGGCAAAGCCGCGGCGGCCATGGCTCTCGTGGTCGAGGAGTGCTGGCAAGGCGACGTCTCGGGCCTGGTGGTCACCCGCTACGGCCACGGCGCACCGTGCAAAAAAATCGAAGTGGTCGAAGCCGCACATCCGGTGCCCGATGCCGCCGGCCTGGCGGTGGCCAAGCGCGTGCTGGCACTGATCGGCAACCTCACCGAAGACGACCGCGTGATCTTCCTGCTCTCCGGTGGCGGTTCTGCCTTGCTGGCCTTGCCCGCCGAAGGCATCACCCTGGCCGACAAGCAGACCATCAACAAAGCCCTGCTCAAATCCGGCGCGACCATTGGCGAGATGAATTGCGTGCGCAAGCACCTCTCGGCGATCAAGGGCGGGCGCCTGGCCAAGGCGGCTTGGCCGGCGACGGTCTACACCTACGCGATCTCCGACGTGCCGGGCGATCAGGCCACCGTCATCGCCTCCGGCCCCACCGTCGGCGACCCAAGCACCTCGCAGCAAGCCCTGGCAATCCTCAAGCGTTACAGCATCGACGCGCCCGCTTCGGTGCGCAGCTGGTTGCAAGACCCCGCGTCGGAAACCGTCAAGCCCGGCGACCCGGTGCTCGCGCGCAGCCACTTCCAACTGATCGCCCGCCCACAGCAGTCGCTGGAAGCCGTGGCGGTGAAAGTGCGCCAGGCCGGGTTCAGCCCGCTGATCCTCGGCGACCTCGAAGGCGAAGCGCGGGATGTGGCCAAGGTGCACGCCGGCATTGCCCGGCAGATCGTGCAGCATGGCCAGCCGCTGGCGGCACCGTGCGTGATCCTCTCCGGCGGTGAAACCACCGTCACCGTACGCGGCGATGGCCGTGGTGGGCGCAATGCCGAGTTCCTGCTCAGCCTCACCGACAGCCTCAAGGGCCTGCCCGGCGTCTACGCCCTGGCCGGCGACACCGACGGCATCGACGGTTCGCAAGACAACGCCGGCGCGATCATGACCCCCACCAGCTACGCCCGCGCCGAAGCCCTGGGCCTGTCGGCCAGCGACGAGCTGGACAACAACAATGGCTACGGCTATTTCGCCGCCCTCGACGGCTTGATCATCACCGAGCCGACCCGCACCAACGTCAATGACTTCCGCGCCATCCTGATTCTTGAGACTGCCAAACATGACGCCTGACAAGAAGGTCAAAATCCTCGCCACCCTGGGCCCGGCCACCGACGGCATCGATGACATCCGCGAGCTGGTGGAGGCCGGGGTGAATATCTTTCGCCTCAACTTCAGCCATGGCGACCACGCCGATCATGCCCAACGCTACCAGTGGATCCGCCAGGTGGAGCGCCAGCTCAATTACCCGCTGGGCATCCTGATGGACCTGCAAGGGCCGAAGCTGCGCGTCGGCACGTTTGCCGAGGGCAAGGTGCAACTGGTGCGCGGCCAGGCGTTGCGCCTGGACCTGGACCCAACGCCGGGCGATCAATGCCGGGTCAACCTGCCCCACCCGGAAATCATCGCGGCGCTGGAGCCGGGCATGGACCTGCTGCTCGATGACGGCAAGTTGCGCCTGCGGGTGATCACCAAACATGCCGAGGCCATCGACACCACCGTGCTCAATGGCGGTGAACTGTCCGACCGCAAAGGCGTGAACGTGCCGCAAGCCTTGCTGGAACTCAGCCCACTGACCGCCAAGGACCGCCGCGACCTGAGCTTCGGCCTGGAGCTGGGCGTGGATTGGGTGGCGCTGTCATTCGTGCAGCGCCCGGAAGATATCCGCGAGGCCCGCGAGTTGATCGGCGACAAGGCGTTTTTGATGGCCAAGATCGAAAAACCGTCTGCCGTGCAACGCTTGCAGGAAATCGCTGAGCTGAGTGACGCAATCATGGTGGCCAGAGGCGACCTGGGCGTGGAAGTGCCCGCCGAAAGCGTGCCGCAAATCCAGAAAGACATCATCAGCACCTGCCGCCAGCTGGGCAAACCAGTGGTGGTGGCCACGCAAATGCTCGAATCCATGCGTTTTTCGCCTGCGCCAACCCGCGCCGAAGTGACGGATGTGGCCAACGCGGTGGCCGAAGGCGCCGACGCGGTGATGCTGTCGGCGGAAACCGCTTCGGGTGAATACCCGCTGGAAGCCGTGCAGATGATGAGCAAGATCATCCGCCAAGTGGAAAACGGCCCGGACTACCAGACGCAGCTGGACGTCAGCCGGCCGAAGGCGGACGCCACGGTGTCAGACGCGATCAGCTGCGCGATCCGGCGTATCAGCAGCATTCTGCCGGTGGCGGTACTGGTCAACTACAGCGAGTCTGGCAGCTCCAGCCTGCGCGCGGCGCGGGAGCGGCCGGTGGCGCCGATCCTCAACCTCACGCCAAACCTGTCCACGGCGCGGCGCTTGAGCGTGGCGTGGGGCGTGCATTCGGTGGTCAACGATCGACTGCGCCAGGTGGATGAGGTGTGTTCCACGGCGCTGGAGATTGCTCAGGCGCAAGGCATGGCGCAGCGCGGGGATACGTTGGTGATTACGGCGGGGGTGCCGTTCGGGCAGCCGGGGTCGACCAACTCGTTGCGCATCGAGACGTTGATTTAGCGTCTGTAAGTGCCTCATCGCGGGCAAGCCCGCTCCCACATTTTGATCTGCAATGCGTTCAAATGTGGGAGCTGGCTTGCCTGCGATTGGGGACGACTCTGTCTCACTGACTAACCACCATGCACAACCCAACCTGCCCCGACTGGGCCGAAGCCCTGCTCAACGGTTTCAGCCAGATCTTCCTGCAACGCCAGCCGCTGTGTGGCTTGCTGTGCCTGCTGGCCATCCTGATCGGCGCCCCGGCCTTATTCGGCGGCGCATTATTGGGTGGCGTCGCCGGTTTGCTCACGGCCCAGCGCCGGGGTTATCCCAAGGCCGAACGCCAAGCTGGCCTTTACAGCTACAACGGCGTGCTGCTGGGCTTGCTGATCAGCCAGCACTTCGCCTGGTCGGCCTTGTTGCCGCCGCTGATCCTGGCGTGCGGCGGCCTGAGTGCGATGCTCACGCGGCAATGGTTGAAACACGCCACTGCGCCACATGACTTGCCCGCCTACACCGCGCCCTTTGTGGGCCTCGGCTGGTTGCTGGTCGGCACAGTGCCTGACAGCACATTCACGCTCACCGCACCCGACACCCTGGACGTGCTCACCGCACCGTTCACCGGGCTTGCGCAAATCATGCTGCTGGACCGGCCGTTGGCTGGCGCGCTGATTGCGCTTGGCCTGTTGCTGGCCAACCGCCGCGCCGCGCTATGGGCACTCACGGGCGCCGCTACCGGCGTGTTGATCGCCCTGTGGCTGGACGAACCGGCCAGCGCCCTCCTCGGTCTGCACAGCTATAACCCGGCGCTGGCCGCGCTGGCGTTAAGCCAGTCATGCCGCCGCCCCTGGCAGCCACTGCTCGGCATCCTTCTGGCGGTCATCCTCACGCCCGGTTTCACCGCCCTGCACCTGCCCGCATTAACGGCCCCGTTTGTCCTGGCCTGCTGGCTGGTACACGCCAGCCAGCGGATGTTCAAAGCCCGCGTGGACAGCCCGTTCGAATCCCCCTAGGCTTGCCCGATATTCGATTTGGGCGGGTTTTATGGACAGCAACAACGACTGGCGTCAGCGCCTCTATGTAATGGTGTTCCAAAGCGACACCGTGGCCGGCCGGCGCTTCGACAGCACCCTGTTGCTGATCATCCTCGCCAGCCTTGTGATCGTGATCCTCGACAGTATCCAGACCGTCCACGATAACTACGCCGACGTGCTGGCCTATATCGAGTGGGGCTTTACCGTCATCTTCGCCATCGAATACGGCCTGCGGCTGTATTGCTCGCCCAAGCCGTTGCGCTATGCGTTCAGTTTTTATGGGCTGGTGGATTTACTCGCCATCGTGCCCGGCATCCTCGCGCTGTATTACAGCGACGCGCAGTACCTGCTGATCATCCGCATCATCCGGATGCTGCGGATTTTCCGCGTGCTCAAGCTCAGCCCCTACCTCAAGCAAGCCAACTATCTGATGGCGGCGCTGCGTGGCAGCAAGCAGAAGATCGTGGTGTTTCTGCTGAGCGTGTGCACCCTGGTGACCGTATTCGGCACGCTGATGTACGTAATCGAAGGCCCGGAACACGGGTTTACCAGTATTCCCAAAGGCATCTACTGGGCGATCGTGACGCTGACCACCGTGGGCTTTGGCGACATCGTGCCGAAGACTCCGCTGGGCCAGGTCATCTCGTCGCTGGTGATGATCACCGGTTATTCGATCATCGCCGTGCCCACGGGGATTTTTACCGCTGAATTGGCCAGTGCGATGCGCGGCGAACAGCTGCAGCACGATTGCCCGGTGTGCAAGAAAGACAACCACGAGCCCAACGCAGCGTTTTGCTCGCGCTGTGGCAGCAATCTGTTTCGCAAAGTGGAATAAGCAAAGTTCGTTTTAATCTTTAAACGTCTATACGGGCGCGGCTATAGTCGGTGGCAAAATGCCCCCCACTCAATCGACAACCTTCTCGAACAACAAGGAATGAGCAGTGAAAAAACTCGTTAGCGCCTCTTTACTGGCCGCCGGCCTAGCCCTGGCGGGCGCCGTACAGGCTGCCCCCGTCACACTGCTCAACGTCTCCTATGACGTGATGCGCGACTTCTACAAAGACTATAACGCCGCCTTCCAAAAGCACTGGGAAGCCGAGCACCCGAACGACAAGCTGACCTTGCAGATGTCCTTCGGCGGCTCCAGTAAACAGGCGCGCTCGGTGATCGACGGCCTGCCGGCTGACGTGATCACCATGAACATGGCCACCGACATCAATGCCCTGGCGGACAACGGCAAGCTGGTGCCGGACAACTGGGTCACCCGCCTGCCGAACAACAGCGCGCCGTTTACCTCCGCCACGGTGTTTATCGTGCGCAAGGGCAACCCCAAAGCCCTCAAAGACTGGCCGGACCTGCTCAAGGATGGCGTGCAAGTGATCGTGCCCAACCCGAAAACCTCGGGTAATGGCCGCTACACCTACCTGTCGGCCTGGGGTTATGTGCTCAAGAACGGCGGCGATGAAGACAAGGCGAAGAAGTTCGTTGGCGAACTGTTCAAACACGCGCCAGTGCTGGACACCGGCGGCCGCGCAGCCACCACCACGTTCATGACCAACCAGATCGGCGACGTGCTGGTGACCTTTGAAAACGAGGCAGAAATGATCGCGCGTGAGTTCGGCCGTGATCAGTTCGAAGTGATCTACCCAAGCGTTTCCGCCGAAGCGGAGCCACCGGTGTCGGTGGTCGACAAAGTGGTTGAGAAAAAAGGCACCCGTGTGGCGGCCGAAGATTACTTGAAGTACCTGTGGTCGCCTGAAGGTCAGGAAATCGCAGCCAACAACTACCTGCGTCCCCGCGACCCGAAGGTGTTGGCCAAGTACACCGACCGCTTCCCGAAAGTCGACTTCCTGTCGGTGGAGAAGACCTTTGGTGACTGGCGCACCGTGCAGAAAACCCACTTCAATGATGGTGGGATTTTTGATCAGATCTACAGCGGTCAGTAACTGAATAAACGCGGTAAACAATGTGGGAGCGGGCTTGCTCGCGAAGGCGGTGGTTCAGTCGATTGATTCGATGACTGACACTGCGCTTTCGCGAGCAAGCCCGCTCCCACATTTGGCTCTGTGTTTTGGCCGTTACATCGGCGGTGTCACGCCGTCCTTACCGGCCGAAATCGCCTGAGCGGTAACCGTCCCATCCGCCGCCTGCGATGCAAACATCACCACCTTCACACCGGGCTTTAACAAACTGCGATCCCCTGGCTCCAGGTTGACGATCGGCACATCATCCGGCACCACAATCTTCTGCTCGCCGCCTTTGTACTTCACGGTCAAGGTGCGCCCGTTGCTGACCACCAGATCGCCGACGGTGCCGTTGGTCATGCTGCTGCCTTCTTTCAAGTCAAACGCACGGTGCCCATCGCCCGTGCCGGCCATGGCCGGTGGAAACACGTGAACTTCCAGGGCAGTCAGGGTGCCATCGGCATTCGGCATGGCGGCCGACCCGATGTAGCTGCCGGGCTTGATTTCATCAATCTTGGCCAGGGTGACGGCGCGGACCTGGGTGTCTTTGGTCAGGTGCACGGTGACGTCTGCGCCGCTGTTGACCTTGACGTGCATTGCGTCGCCATCGATCGCCGTAATGGCGCCGCGCACACCGACCCGCGGAGCCTCGGCGGCATTGGCCAAGCCAATGGCCATGGCGGCGGCCAGGGTTGAAGCCAGGATCATCTTGTTCAGCGAAATTTTCATGAAAGTGGATTTCCTGTTTCGGCAGTTGTGACTGAATGTATCATTGCCGTTCGACTCAAAAGTTAACGATTCAGTCATTAATTTGCGGCATGAGTGTTATCACCCACAGCGCCCTACTCCGGCCATGCGATTGTCTTTACTCTCGCACGCCCTCTTCCTTCGCTTTAACGAGAACACCATGAACGCTACCCCACACGCTTCAAGCACCATGACCCGAGGCATGGTGATGCTGTTTGCGTTCTGTTGCGGCGCCATTGTTGCCAACATCTACTACGCCCAACCGATCATCGAACTGATTGCACCCGACATTGGCCTGACGCCGGCGATGGCCAGCCTGATCGTGTCCCTGACACAAATCGGCTACGCCCTGGGCCTGTTTTTCCTGGTGCCGCTGGGTGACTTGCTGGAAAACCGCAAGCTGATGATCGCCACCACCGTGTTGGCCATCGCCAGCCTACTGGGTGCTGCCTTTACCGAGCAGCCGAATTTGTTCCTGCTTGTGTCGTTGCTGATCGGCTTCAGTTCTGTCTCGGTGCAAATCCTGATCCCGCTGGCGGCGCACCTGGCGCCCGCCGAATCCCGGGGCCGCGTGGTTGGCAGCATCATGGGCGGCCTGTTGCTCGGCATTCTGCTGGCACGGCCGGTGTCCAGCGTGGTGGCCGACCACTTCGGCTGGCGCGCGATGTTCATGGCCGCCGCGGCATTGATGGCCTTCATCAGCGTGGTCCTGCTGATGACCATCCCCAAGCGCCAGCCCGACCACAGCGCCAGCTACGGCCAGCTGCTGCGCTCCCTTGGCACGCTGCTGCGCCAGCAACCGGTACTGCGCCAGCGCGCGTTCTACCAGGGTTGCATGTTCGCCACGTTCAGCCTGTTCTGGACTGCCGCCCCGCTGGAACTGTCGCGCAACCACGGCTTGAGCCAAAGCGAGATCGCGCTGTTCGCCCTGGTCGGTGCCTTGGGCGCCATCGCCGCGCCTATCGCTGGCCGCCTGGCCGACGCCGGCCACACGCACCGCGCTTCGCTGCTGGCGATGCTGTTTGCCGCCTTGAGCTTTTTGCCCGCCTTCGTGCATCCGCTGTACAGCGTGATCGGCCTGGCCGTCACCGGTGTGGTGCTGGACTTCTGCGTGCAGATGAACATGGTCCTCGGCCAACGCGCCATCTACGCCCTCGACGCCAACAGCCGCAGCCGCTTGAACGCGCTGTACATGACCAGCATCTTCATCGGCGGCGCCTTCGGCTCGGCGATTGCCAGCAGTGTGTATGAACACGGCGGCTGGCTTGGCGTGATGCTGGTGGGCAGTGCGTTCCCACTGGTGGCGTTGTTGCGGTTCCTGAGTGCATCGCGCACGGTGGCCGTTGCCACAGCCTGACCGCAACCAGGCGCGCACCAACTTCTCCAGGGCCGCATCCGCCAGAAATGACGAGCGGCTTTTGACCTTGTGCTCGCGCACATAGCGGTCGATTCGTTGGTTGCATGAATGCTCTGCTCAACACTGAAACAGCCCGGCGCGTTTCCTGATGCTTTTGACGGTGCCCAGGGGCACGTCCTTCTTGGGATGCGGCACCAGGATCGTGTACGGGTTAGAGCGGTGAGTAAAAATAGGATGGCTGCCGGTGACCCGATCCAGCACCCCACCCGCGTCTTGCAGCTCCTTGATCAATAACCCGCTTTGCGCCTCAGCCTTCTTGGCCCGGCTTGATAAACGTAACCCTGGAGTTATTTGCTCAAGCGCAGATTGCTTTAACGGGAGTGACGGCTGTATGCCTAAAGAGTGGAAATAAGCGGTGTTTATTCCCGCAGGGCATAATTGCTATGCGCCTCGCCCTGCTTCTTCGCCCGCCCCGCCGCGCCCATTATCCCTCCCGCCAACTCGGCTTATCTCCTGAGGGAATATCGCAATGACACTTCAAGCCACACTTGATGCCTTCCGTGCTGACTTCAAAGCCGGCAAGCCTCCCTACAACGCGCCGGCGCATATCCATCCGATCATGGAACGCGCCACAGCCGAGCTGATTGCGTCCGGCGCCGCACAGCGTGCGTTGAAGGTGGGTGACAAGGCGCCGCTGTTCAGCCTCAAGGATGCCAACGGTACGTGGGTGTCCTCAGCCGATCTGTTGGCCAACGGCCCCCTGGTGCTGACGTTCTACCGCGGCGTGTGGTGCCCGTATTGCAATATGGAGCTGCAAGCGCTGCAAACCTTTTTGCCGACGTTGAAAGACCAGGGCGCGAGCCTGCTGGCCCTGTCGCCGCAGACTGCCGCCAACAGCCGTAAATCCGAACGCATCACCGAGCTGGGTTTCCCGATCCTCAGCGATACCCACAACGACGTTGCCGATGCATTCGGCCTGCGCTTTCAACTGCCGGACTACCTGATCGAACTCTACAAGGCCCTGGGTAACAACTTGCCGCTGATCAATGACGACCCGGCCTGGACCCTGCCGATGCCAGCGCGCTACGTGATCGGCCAGGACAGCGTGATTCGTTACGCCGAGGTCAACCCGGATTACACTCAACGCCCAGAACCGTCGGCGATGCTCGACGCCCTCACCCAATAACCCAAGGACACCCGATGGACCGCCTCACCGCCATGGAAACCTTCGTGAACGTGGTCGAAACCGGCTCGTTCTCAGCTGCCGCCAAACGCTTGGGGATAGGCCAGCCTGCTGTCTCCAAAAGCATCGCGCAATTGGAGGCGCGCCTGGCCGTGCGGTTGGTGTTGCGCTCCACGCGCGGCCTGACACCGACCGAGGCAGGCCTGGCGTTTTTCGAAAAAGCCAGGCGCGCCATCGACGAAGCCAATGAGGCCGACGACGCCGCACGCGGTGCAGGCGCCGGGCTGTCGGGCAACTTGCGCATCAGTGCCGCAACCACCTTCGCCCGGTTGCACATCATTCCTCACCTGGGCCCGTTCCTGGCGCAATACCCCGCCGTGAACGTCGAAGTGGTGCTCAACGACCACAGCCTCAACCTGGTGGAAGAAGGCATCGACGTCGCCCTGCGCATGGGCAACTTGAGCGACTCGGGCCTTACCGCCCGCAAGATCGGCCAATCCCCGCGGCAAATCCTCGCCACCCCGGCCTACTTCGAACGCTGTGGCGAGCCGGCCACCCCGGCGGATTTGCTGCAACACCAGGCAATCATCTACAGCCTGGGCGGCGGCTCAAACTGGACGTTCAGCCAGGGCGACAGTCACTACCCGGTCGTCGCCCGCGGCCGCATCCGCGTCACCGCCGCAGAGGGCGTGCGCGCCGCGGTGCTGAACCATTTGGGCCTGACCATGGCATCGACCTGGATGTTTGCCCCGGAACTGGCGAGTGGTGAGGTCAAGCCGGTGCTGACTGACTGGCAACTGCCGCCGATTGATTTATGGGCAGTGTTCCCCACTGGCAGGATGGCGAGTGCCAAGGCACGCGCGTTTGTGGAGTACGTGCAAACCCTGATCAGCGCCGCTGCGCAGTCAGGCCAAGCACATCCTGGGGCTTGATCAAACGCGCGCTCTTGATCAGGAAGTCAGACCGGCGGTGGCCCAGCAGGTCGATGCCCACAACGTAGCGGCCGCTCTGTGGGTGGTAGTTGATCACGGTGTCGCCAACGCGCCCCGTGTAGTCTTGCACCAGGCGCAAGGGGGTTGCGTACTGTTTGGCCAGTGCCCTCAGATCGACAGTGTCCTCGCCACTGGCGAAATCCATGAGCACATCGGCATCGTGACCGGTCGAGTCACTGGCCTGGTCATATTTGAACGTGTTTCTACCGCCCACACCCCAGAGCACATCGCCGCCAGCACCGCCAGTGAGGACGTTGTCCACCGCGTTGCCAATGAGCGTGTCCTGGCCGGAGCCGCCAATCGCATTCTCCACGACAACGCCTTTGGCGATGGCGACGTTGTTGCGCAGACCGCCCACACTGGAGGCGGAGTTATGGCGCAAATCGATGGTTTGGTGATGCTCGAAACCGGAAAAATCCAGGGTGTCATTGCCACCCGCGTCCTGTACCAGAAAACGCGGCGCGCCGCTGCCGGCATGCAGGCTGCTTGAGCGGTCACCGCTGTTGGCGTTGAAGCCATAGACGGTATCGTGCGCCTTAAGGCCCGATAGAAGCCCCGGCGTGGAGCTGCGTTGGCGTTTGAGGCCCGTCAGCCCAAGCCCGGACCCGGTGCCCGTGACAATGTCACTGGCGCGAATCCTCCCCACACTTTTGAGAAACAAATCGGCTTTGCCCTGGCCGGTAAGGTCAAGGCTCAAGCTACCAGCGCCACTGCTCTGGTCATGGCTGAGGACGATCTCGCCGGCTCGTCCCGTGAACTGCTCAACCACGTAAACATGCCTGATGGAGGTATTTTTCAACAGGCCGGAAAGATCGATCCTGTCGGTGCCACTGGTGAAATCCAGAATCTCGTCTGGCTGGCCAAGCGTAGAATCGCTCGCCCTGTCGTACACAAAAACATCCGCGCCGCCACCGCCGCGCAACCTGTCCGCGCCCGCGCCACCGCGGAGCCTGTTGCCCACCTCGTTGCCGTTGATTTGGTCGTTGCCCGAACCGCCGACAGCGTTTTCCAGCGTAACGCCCATGGCGATGGATACATTGCCCTTCAAGCCGCCCACACTGGAAAACGACTCAGCGTGCAGGTTGATGACCTGATCCTGGGAAAACCCGGAAACGTCCAGCGTGTCATTGCCGCCCCCATCCCAAATGCAAAAGATCGGCGCATCGTTCGCGGACGCAAGGCTCAAGTGATCACGTCCCGTGTTGGAGTTGAACCCGTAGGTCGTGTCGGTAGGTCGCGTATTGACATTGGCACCGTAGAGTTTTTGTATCGCGCCAATGTCATCTTTCATCGGCACGCACGGATGGCGCCGTTGGAAGTCATGGCCAGGTTGATTGGTTTCATCCCAATAACTCATTACGCTGCAGGCCTTGGTGTCTTGCTCGTATGCGGTCTGTGCATAGGTGTGTACTCGCTTGCCATATTCGCCAGGGTGACCAAGGCCCAGGGCGTGCCCCAACTCATGAACTGCGGTAAATAAAAAGTAATCGCCGTGCGCGGGGACTTCGCGAGCGCCCTGCGTTCCAATGGTGGTTTTCATGTCACCGTAATACTGATTGGGTAACTGTGACACGCCACCACTGGTACGAGGATCGGCTGCAATGGTTATTGAACCGTCGGCGCAGGTTGAATTTTCTTTGAATATAATCGTGGTCACGTCTTGCCACATTTGAAGTGCCTGGCGAATGGACACTTTTTGTTTGGCAGAGAACTTTTCGTCAAGGGTAAAAGACAATTCGATTTTACCGTCGCCATCGCGATCGTAATGGCGATAGCCTCCCCGCAGGATCTGGTTGGCGGCCTCCTGCGTGCCAAAAGCGGGCTTCTGGGCTGGCGCCATGGAGACGTGGGCAAGGTGTGTGAAAGCCGGCGCACTGAATTCAGGCAATTTAGGCTGATGTAGAGGATGGGCAACAAATGGAGAGGCAACGCGCATATAACATCCTTTGAAAACATTAAGCCGACCCGAAACAGGGCCCAGGACGCGGCAACCTACTTAACCGCCAAACTAACCTCCCACATCAAAAAACCGCGCACCAGCCCTGACTATGTTTCACGCCCAAACATATAACAACTGGATACATACACTTCACATCCACACACAAGAATAATCATATACGCGCACTACACACTCAAACCCTCGCCCGAAAACAGGGACTTTAAAACACTGTAAAACATATAAAGTTTAGAAAACCCTCACGCGTCAAACTCGGCATGGAAACAAAACCCTACACACTTGATCGCCTGGAAGCAGCTCGCGTTACGGATATAGGCCTGCACATTCAAACCGCGGGATGCGCCCATTCAGCGAAAGCCAGTAACCGCATTGGCGAGCATCGGCCCAGACGCTCGGCTGGCGCAATAATTCGCGCAGCGCTTGCGATGCGATGTTCAACGCGAGCACTTGGCCAGGGCAGTGGTGTTTGCCAACGCCAAAGCTGAACAAGCGCCGGCGGGGTCGCTCAAGCAGAATGCTGTCCGGGTCAGGGTTTGCATCGGGGTCCCGGTTCGCAGCGGCCAGCAACACGAGAACAGCTTCGCCCTTCTCTAGAAAGCGATTGCCAATCGAGCAGGGCCCGGCCGCAAATCGCCGCGTGTTCTGCACCGGCGAGTCATAGCGGGCCACCTCCTCCACCAGCGCTGGCACCAAAGCTGGCGTGCGCTGGATGTGCGCCAGCAGGTCAGGCCGCCGGGCGAGTGTGACCAGCGTATTGCCAATCAGGCCGGCACTCGCTTCACACGTCTGGGAGAGCAAGCCGATCAGGTTAGGCGTCAGTGCATTCGGGTCACCCCACTCGCCTTGGAGAAGCTGCTCGAGAAACCCGGTCTGCTCGAGCACCGCACCGAACAGCTGCCCCAGCTGTACAGCGCCAGCATCGGCGGCGCGCAAATGAGCCTGGCTGCTCAGCGGCGAAAGACACGCGACAAAATCCCGGGTCAACGCGGCGACTCTGTGCAACCGCTCGCCAGGCACACCCAGCAGCGAACCCACCACAGCGACCGGCAATGTAAACATCCACTCATCGAGGCTGTGCAGGCGCCTGCTGACTTGCGTCACCACCCTGGCGATATGCACCGCGTCCAACCTGGCCAGTGCAGGTTCGACCACCGCCCTGGGGCACTGGTGGGCCGCGCCCTCGTTCATGCGCATCAACCTGGCGAACACCTGACCCGCCGCACCGTTCGCGATCGCCGCAGGCACCGGCTCGTGTGACGGGCGTACCAGGCAGTCAGGGTGCGTCAGCACGGCCTCGACAGTCCTGGCGCTACTGGCGATCCACAGTCCCAGTTCAGCATCGAACGACAGCTCATCGTTGCGCCTGAGGGCCGCGTAATAGGCGTAAGGGTCGGCATGGGTCGCGGCTTGCAGCGGTGTCATCGGGCACGTCCTGTTTGCAAAAGAAGCGTTACTATCTGCCCTCTCACACGGCAACGATTCGCTCAGGAACGAAATATGTACGCTCAGGACGAGGACACGGCGCTTTCACACGTGGCGGGTGCGATCGCGGAGCCCGCGCGAACGAAAATGCTCTGTTCGCTGATGGATGGCCACGCACGAACCAGCACCGAGATGGCGGCAATTGCCCAGGTCAGCGCCTCGACCGCCAGTGCCCATTTGGCCAGGCTCAAGAACGATGGCCTGCTTACGCTGCACACCCAGGGACGTCATCGCTATTACAGCCTGGCTGGGCCGCACGTGGCGCAGGCCATCGAGGGCCTGATGCAGATCAGCCATAACACCAGCAGGGGTTTCGTCTCGACCACGCCCACGCGTTTGCAGTTTGCGCGCACCTGCTACGACCACATGGCCGGTACCCTGGCCGTGCACCTGCACGACCATTTCATCGCTTGCGGCTGGTTGATGGGCGACGGCGCTTACCAGCTGAGCGCGGCGGGTGAACAAGCCATGACCGAGCTGGGCATCGATGTGCCCGCACTGCGCACGCAGCGCCGACGTTTCGCCTGTTCGTGCCTGGACTGGAGCATGCGCCGCCCGCACCTGGCCGGTGCTTTGGGCGCGGCATTGCTGCAAAGTGTTATCCGCCGTGGATGGGTGACCCAGGACCTGGACAGTCGCGCGTTGGGGTTGACGGCCAAGGGACGCAAGGCGCTGGCAAGCCGATTTGGAATGGAAATCTGCAGACAATAAAGATCACAGTGTGGGAGCGGGCTTGCTCGCGAAAGCGCTGGGTCAGTGAAGAATCCCTCAACTGACACACCGCATTCGCGAGCAAGCCCGCTCCCACAGACGTCATGCCGTGTTCAAAGCACCCGGCCATCCCACGCCACTGTCACATGCCTGGGCAACTCGCGCCGATGTTCCAGCAACCACGCGTCCAGCGTATGCCCCACGTGCGTCAGTACGCCCAATTGCGCACCTGTTTGCTCAATGCTGCGCAATGCCAGCGTCACGTCATTGTGATTGCGCGGTGCTTGGGGCTGCGGCGGCATGGAGCAATCGAGCACCAACACCTCCAGTGGCGCGCGTTGCAGCCAGGCCAGGGTGGCAGGCGGCAGGCCGACCGTGTCGGTGAGGTAGGCGATGCGCCGACCTTCGCCTTCCAGCAGATAACCGAAGGTGGGTTTGGAGTGCTGCAACGGCAACGCCGTCACGCGCAACTCGCCAAATTCGCGGGTTTCGAATGCGCCAAACGGCTGGCTGAAATCCAGAATCCCCGGGTGCTTGTAAAGGTCGGACAACCCTTGCGGGTCCGCCGGCCCGTGCACCGGAATCACCAGCCCCTGGCCCCAGCGCAAATGCAGCAAACCTTGCGCATGGTCAGCGTGGTAGTGGGTCTGGAAAATCCCGTTGAAACTGCGCGGCGGGAAGCGTTCGGTCAGGTCCGGCAAACCGCTGTCGATCAACCAGCGCTGGTCGCCACATTCGATCAACGCGCTGCACGGTCGGCGGCGTAACCCTTCATCGCTGCGCGCCAGGGCGCAGGCAGCGCATTCGCAGCCGTACACCGGAACTTGCCGCGCGTCACCGGTGCCAAGCAAGGTCAGGCGCATGCCGAGTGCCCGTGATCCAGGCAGCACAGCAAGCGCTCGACGGTATGCACCAGCGGGCCGGAGTTATCCAGCACCAGCAGCCCCGCACCATTGCCGGCGATCAGGTCTGCGGTGAACCGCGCATTGCGTGCCAGGCGCTCCTCGATATCGGCCAACGACTCACGCCCCCGCGCGATCAAGCGCTGGCGCAACACGGTTTGATCGACCGTCAGCAACAGCACCAGCACCGAGGGATAGCGTTCGCGGGTTTGCGCCAGGTGCGCGCGGGACCCATTGACCAGCACGTCTTCCCCCGCCGCCAGCCAGTCGTCGATCACACGCGGGATGCCGTACGACAACCCATTGGCGTGCCAGCTGAGGGCAAACGCGTCCTCGGCCTGCATCGCGGCGAACTGCTCCGGGCTCACACCCTGGGCCGCCTCGCCCACCGCTTCGGCCGAACGGGTGATCACCCGCCGCACAATGCGGCAGCCGCGCTCGGCCAAGCGCGGGCGGGCGGCATCCAGCAGGCTGTCCTTGCCCGAACCCGATGGCCCGATGAGATAGATCAACCTGCCTGCCATCAAAACACCCTCTTCGCTTGTCGCCACACTTGTTGCACCACGGGCAGCCCTTCGCGGCGTTTGGCCTGGACCAGGTCAGCGCGCAGGCCCACCGCAATTTCACCGCGATCGGTCAGGCCCGCCGCGTGCGCCGGTGCCAGGCTGATCATCTTGACCGCGCGCGCCAGGTCGCCGCCGTCCTGCTCATCGGCCAGCACGAACGCGGCCTGCAACAGGCTGGCCGGGTAGTAGTCGCTGGAAAGTATATCCAGCAATCCCTGCGCAGCCAGGCCGGCGGCGGCCACATTACCCGAGTGTGACCCGCCGCGCACCACGTTCGGCGCACCCATCAACACTTTCATGTTCAGCGCCCGGCAGCCCTGGGCTGCTTCAAGCGTAGTGGGGAATTCGGCAATGGTCATGCCGTAGCGCGCCGACTCTTCAACATGCGCCAACGTGGCGTCATCGTGGCTGGCCACCGACAACCCACGCCCCAGGCAATGCTCGACGATGGCCGCGCGATAGCGGTCGCTGTACTCGCGGGAGTTGGCCATTTGCAACACGATAAACGCGTCCATGGTTTCGTCGTTGAGGTGGTACTTGCCCATGTAGTACTCACGGTACTTGGCTTCGAGCACGAACTGGCGCTGGCCCGGCGAATGGTCCATCACCGACACCAGACGCACCAGCGGGTTTTCCACCAGGTCGCGGAACACGCTCAGGGTATCCGGGTGGCACAGCTCGCAGCGCAGGTGCAAGTGGTGCTCGGCGCGGGTCAGCCCGGCGCCTTCTGCCGAAGCGATGGCGTCGAGCATCGCCGGCAGTTTCTTCATGCGGTTGCCCTTGGGGTTCACATCGCCGATGGACACCGCGTCGAACACCGTGGTGATGCCCGCCGCGATGATCTGCGCGTCATGGCTGAGCACCGCCGAGGTCGACGGCCAGTCCACGCCGGGGCGCGGGGTCATGTGTTTTTCCAGGTTGTCGGTGTGCAACTCCACCAGCCCCGGCAGCAGGCAATCACCGCCCAAATCCTGGGCCTGGGGCAACTGGCTGCGGCCTTCGGCAATGTCGACAATCTTGCCGTCGCGCAGCACCACCGAACCGAGGAACACACGCTCAGCCGTAACGACCTGGGCATTACTGAGGATCTGTTCAGCGGGCATGGGCGTATTCCTCTGCGGCAACGGGCGTGGGGGTCATGTCGAAATGGCGGTCGGCAACCGCTTCACGGGCGGCGCGGTCGTGGAAAATGCCGATCAGTGCGGCGCCGCCAGCCTTGGCTTCGTTCATCAGTTCCAGCACCACCTGGCGATTGTTGTCGTCAAGAGACGCGGTGGGCTCGTCCAGCAGCATCACTGGCCACTCGACCATGAAGCCACGGGCGATATTCACGCGCTGTTGCTCGCCACCGGAGAAGGTGCCGGGCGCCAGTTGCCACAGGCGTTGGGGAATATTCAGGCGCGTCAGCAAGTGCTCGGCGCGGGACTGCGCGTTAGCCCTGGACCAACCACGGGCGAGCGCGGGCTCCATCACCACGTCCAGGCAGGCCACGCGTGGGATCACCCGCAAGAATTGACTGACGTAACCCAGGGTTTGCTGGCGCACCTGCAAAATGTCACGCGGCTCAGCGCCCACCAGCTCCAGCCACTCACCGGCATGCCTTACGCGAATGCTGCCACCTGCCGGTAGATAATTGCCGTACAGCGTGCGCAGCAAGGTGCTTTTACCCGCGCCGGACTGGCCGTGCAGCACCAGGCATTCGCCGCCCTGCACGCTAAAATCCACGCCGCGCAGCACGTTGAGCACCACGCCGTTCTGCTGGTGCAAGGTGAAGGTTTTCGAGAGGTAGCGAACCTCGATCAAGGCATTCATCATGGCTGCAATACCGAAGACACCAGCAGTTGAGAGTAAGGGTGCTGTGGATCGTCGAGGATCTGGTCGGTGAGCCCCGTTTCCACCACGCGCGAGCGGCGCATCACCATCAGGCGGTCGGCCAACAGACGGGCCACGGCCAGGTCATGAGTGACAATCACCACCGCCAAATCCAGCTCACGCACCAGGCCGCGCAGCAGGTCGAGCAAACGCGCTTGCACCGACACGTCCAGACCGCCGGTGGGTTCGTCCATGAACACAAGGCGTGGGCTGGAGACGAGGTTGCGGGCGATTTGCAGGCGCTGCTGCATGCCGCCCGAGAAGGTGCGCGGCAGGTCATCGATGCGCTGCGGGTCGATTTCCACCTGGCCCAGCCAATCCAGACCGGCGCCGCGCAGTTGCGCATAGTTGCGCACGCCCTGGGCCATCAGGCGCTCGCCAATATTGGCGCCGGCCGACACCCCCATGCGCAGGCCGTCACGGGGGTTCTGCTCGACAAAGCCCCACTCGGTGCGCAGCAAGGTGCGGCGCTCGGCTTCGCTGGCGCTGTAGAGGTCAAGCCATTCACCGTCCTTGCTGCGGTAGCCAATGCTCCCGGCTTGCGGTGGCAAACGCCCGCTCAGCAGCGAGAGCAAGGTGGATTTGCCTGAGCCGGACTCGCCGACAATTCCCAGTACTTCGCCGGGGTACAGATCAAAACTCACGCCCTGGCAGCCCTTTTCCGGGCCGTAGAGCAAAGACAGGTCGCGCACGTGCAATAACGGCTGGCTCACTGGTTGTTCTCCTTCACGCGCTGGGCGCAATACCAGGTGTCGGAACACACAAAACTCTGGGTACCGGCGTCGTCGAGAATCAGCTCATCGAGAAACGACTCGTGGCTGCCGCAGATCGCGCAGTTGTGTGCCCATTTCTGCACCTCGAACGGGTGGTCTTCAAAGTCGAGGCTGGTGACTTGGGTGTACGGCGGCACTGCGTAGAGGCGCTTTTCACGCCCGGCGCCAAACAGCATCAGTGCCGGGCTCATGTCGAGCTTGGGGTTGTCGAATTTGGGGATCGGTGATGGGTCCATCACGTAGCGCTCATCGACCATTACCGGGTAGGCGTAGCTGGTGGCGATGTGGCCGAAAGTGGCGATGTCTTCGTAGAGTTTTACGTGCATCACCCCGTAATCGTTGAGCGCGTGCATGGTGCGCGTCTCGGTTTCCGACGGTTCGATAAAGCGCAGCGGCTCCGGGATGGGCACTTGGTAGACCATGATCTGGTCGGCCTGCAGCGGCGTTTCCGGGATGCGGTGGCGGGTCTGGATCACGGTCGCCTCCGGCGTGGCTTCGGTGGTGGCGACACCGGCCGTGCGCGCAAAGAAGCGCCGGATCGACACGGCGTTGGTGGTGTCGTCGGCGCCCTGGTCGATGACCTTGAGCACGTCATCGGCGCCGAGGATCGCGGCGGTCAATTGCATGCCGCCGGTGCCCCAGCCGTACGGCAACGGCATCTCGCGGCCCCCGAACGGCACTTGGTAACCGGGGATGGCCACGGCCTTGAGCAAGGCGCGGCGGATCATGCGTTTGGTCTGCTCGTCGAGGTAGGCAAAGTTGTACGCCGGGTCACGCGCAGGTGTTTGAGTCAGGTCATTCATGGCGCGTGCCCTCGGCCGGTTGGCGCAGTTTGCGGATCAGTTCCAGCTCGGACTGGAAGTCCACGTAGTGAGGCAATTTGAGGTGCGAAACAAAGCCCGCGGCCTCGACGTTGTCGCAATGGGCCAGCACGAACTCTTCGCGCTGAGCCGGCGACACCACCTCTTCGTTGTATTCCTCGGCGCGCAGCGAGCGGTCGACCAACGCCATGCCCATGGCCTTCCGCTCGGCATGCCCGAACGCCAGGCCATAGCCACGCGTGAACTGCGCCAGCTGCGTGGCCGAACCAACGAACTGGTTGACCATCTCGCACTCGGTCACTTCGATGCTGCCCAGGCACACCGGGAAGCCCAGTTCTTCGGGGTCGATCCACACCTCTACGTCGCCGATGCGAATCTCGCCGGCAAACGGGTGATTGCGGCCATAGCCACGTTGGGTCGAGTAACCCAGCGCCAACAGAAACCCCTCATCGCCACGGGCCAGGGCTTGCAGGCGCTCGGCGCGGCTGGCCGGGTATTCCAGCGGGTCGCGGGTGATGTCGGCGACGCTGGCGTTGTCGTCAGCTTCGTTTTGGATCAGGCCTTCTTTGGCGAGCAAACCGAGCACCCGTGGGCAGGCTTCGATGCGCGCATCCGCCGTGGTTTGTGGGCCTGGGTATGTACCTTCGGCCAGCAGCGAAAAATCCAGCAGCCGGTGGGTGTAATCGAAGGTCGGGCCGAGCAACTGGCCGCCGGGCACGTCTTTGAAGGTGGCCGACAGGCGTCGACTCAATACCATGTGCGCCGTATCAATCGGCAGGCTCGGGCTGAAGCGCGGCAGCGTGGTGCGGTAGGCGCGCAGCAAGAAGATTGCTTCCACCAGGTCGCCCGCCGCTTGCTTGATCGCCAGCGCGGCGAGTTCTTCGTCGAACAGCGAGCCTTCGGTCATCACCCGCGCCACGGCCAACGGCAGTTGTTCGCGGATCTGTGCAACGCTGAGTTCGGGAATGGCGGTATCGCCCCGGCGTTTTTTCGCCAGCAGGCGGTGGGCATTGTCGATGGCTTGCTCGCCACCTTTGACGGCTACGTACATCAGGCGTGCTCCTGTGCGATGCGGCTGCTGCGTGGCAGGCCAATCAGGTGATGACCTGCGCTGAACACCACGTCCAGGCCACGCGGGAAGGCTTCGCGGCGTTGGCGTTCCAGCCAGAAATCCTGCGGCACCGGCAGGTTCACCCGGCGTTGCGTCTTGATGCCGGGGCCATGCCAGTGCAGGCCGCGACCGGACTCCAGATCGGTAAGCTGAACCAGCAAGGTGCAGGACTGGTCGGGGTAACGGTCGTTACCGTGGTCGAAGCCGCTGAGGTCGAGCAGGTCTTGTTCGCCGAGCAACGCAAAGGCCGCTTCTTCGCGCTTATCCGTCAGTGGGCAGCCGCAGTGAAAGCCCAGGTTGGCGCGGATCAGCGGCGTGTCGAAGCTCGGCGCCAGCCACACTGGCGTGTCCCCATCCAGCAGCGCCAGGCACAGTCCGTAGGTGGCGGGTGCCAGGCCATCCAGGCGCGGCGCTGAAGGCAGGTGCTGGATCAGGCCCGGTTCGGCCAGGGCTTTGAGCGCCGCGCGAAAACCGCGCTGGGCATCGAGTACCGGGTCGACAAACGCCGGTTGCAACAGGTGCGCATTCATCAGTTTTCTCCTCGCACCAAGGTGAAGAACTCGACCTTGGTGGCGGCAGTGTCGGCTTCTTTTTGCGCGCGGCGTTTGGCTTGGGCAGTCGCCAGCGCGGTGATCAAATCGCTGAGCCACAGGCTCGGTTGCGTGCCTTGCAGGTGCGCGTCGGCCAGGGCGGCCAACTCGGCGTGGGCTTTGTCGCGCCCGGCCAAATAGCTGTAGCCGGTGCGGCCGTCAGCCAGGCGCACCACGCAACGGGTCACGCTCATTTCACCGACGTTGAAGGCGGCGCCATCCCCGCCCATGCGGCCACGCACTAACGTCATGCCGATTTCAGGGGCGCGAATCAGCTGGTACTCGGCGTCCTTCAAAGCCGCTTCGTGAGGTTGCAATTCATTGAGTTGGGCGCGGGCAAGCACACCCATCCAATGCTGACGCGGGGACAGGTTCATCGGGGTCTCCATCAGGTCACCACTTGGTACTGGAAGCGATCCGAACGGCTGGTGGACTGCGCCAGCTCCACCGGGCGGCCATCGCGATCGCGGGAAAGGGTGAATACGGTGAGGGCCGGCAAGTGCCGGGGCATCATCAGCAGCGCGGCTTCGTCACGGTTGGGCAAACGCGCGCCGATCAGGCTTTGCGTGCGGGTCAGTGGCAAGTCCCGCTCGCGCAAGTACTGGCGCAACGAGCCGCCGGTGTAATCGGCCAGCAGCGGCGCGCGGCTGGCGCAGTAGCGATGGCGGATCAGGCTGACGGGCTGGTGGTCGAGCTTGCGCAGGGTTTGCAGTTCGATCATCGGCGCCATTTCGGCGATGCCCAACTGCAGCGCTTCGTCTCGGCTGGCGTAGCAGTAGCGGCGCTTGAGCAGCACCGCCTGCACGCCCATGCCCTGAGCCGACAGCGATTGGCTGTAGGACGTCTCGGCGCCCATCGGGTAAATCAGCGGGCGGTCCAGCACCTGAGTGCCCTTGCCCTGGCGGCGCAACAGGCTGCCTTCGAACACCAGTTCGTCGATGGCACGGCGCAAGGTATGGCGGTTGACGCCAAAACGCTCGGCCATGTGCACCTCGCCGGGCAGGAAGTCGCCGGCCTGGTAGCTGCTCAGTTCACGGCGCAGGATGTCCGCGAGTTCGCGGTACACCGGCTCATCTTGTCTAGACAACTGCATGCTTAAAAAAAGCGCCGCGCGGGCACCCCTCTGGCGTCAGATGAACTGCTTGCGCAGGCGTTGGGACAGCACGTCGATACAGCTCACGACAACGATGATCACCAGCAGCACCGCGCAGGTCTGGACGAACTGGAAGGCGCGGATGTTTTCCCAGAGGATCACGCCGATGCCGCCGGCGCCGACCATGCCAACCACCGTGGCCGAACGCACATTGGCTTCGAAGCGATACAGCGCGTAGCTCACCCACAGCGGCATCACTTGCGGGATCACGCCGTAGATCACTTCCTGCAAGGCGCTCGCGCCGGTGGCTCGCACGCCTTCGACCGGGCCTGGGTCAATGGCTTCGACGGCTTCGGCAAACAGCTTGGCGAGCACGCCGGTGGTGCTGATCCACAGGGCCAGAACGCCCGCGAAAGGACCGAGGCCGACGGCGACCACGAACAACATGGCGAACACCATTTCATTGATGGAGCGGAACGCATCCATCACCCGGCGCAGCGGTTGGTGCACCCACCAGGGGGTGATGTTGTCAGCGCACAGGATGCCCAGCGGCACCGAGCACACAATCGCCAGCACCGTGCCCCAGAGGGCGATTTGCACGGTGACGATCATCTCTTTGAGGTAGGAGCGCCATTCGTGGAAGTCGGGCGGAAAGAAGTCGGCGGCGAAGGTCGCCATGTTTCCAGAGTCGCGGTACAGCGCCAGCGGGTTCATCTCCGCGCCGTGCCAGGCCCAGGCCAGCAGGACCAGGAACAGGCCCCAGCCGAGGTATTGCGGCCAAGTGCGTTTGCCTACAGCTTCAGCGTGCAGAGTTGTCATGGGTCACTCTCGGTGTAGGGTTGGAACCGGGCTTGAAGTGGGAGCGGGCTTGCTCGCGAAGGCGGTGAATCAGTCGCCGGATGCGTTGAATGACACACCGTATTCGCGAGCAAGCCCGCTCCCACATAGAGCCCGGTTCCTACAGGGGGTTAGCCGTTGGCTGCAGTCTTCTTGTCCAGCTCGCTGATGCGCTGTTGCAGCTTGGCCAGGTCGGCGTCGATGTCCGCCAGCTTCTTGGCCTTGTCAGCGGCTTCGAGGTGGTCGTCAGCGCTGATGGTGGTGCGCTGCTTGAACAGCTCAAGCTGGCGGATCGGCAACAGCTGGTCATCGCTCGACGGCAGGAACTTGCCCAGCTGCATGTTCTTCAGCACGGCCTTCTCTTCATCGGTGTCGCCGTAGTGGGCGAAGAAATCGCGGATCTTGGTCTTCTCGCTGTCGCTCAGCGCCTTGCTCCACACCATCGGGTCAGCCGGGATCAGTGGCGATTTCCAGATCACCTTGAGCATGGCGGCCTTGTCCGGCTGGGTGACTTCAAGGCGGTCCCAGCTTTCGGTGTTGAAGGTGGCAACGTCCAACTGCCCTTTGGCCACGCTGAGTGCGTTGACTTCATGACTGGAGTTCAGCGTGCGTTTGAACGCGGTGGCGGCATCCACATTGTTCTTGGCAAACACGTAGTAGCCCGGCACCAGGTAGCCCGAGGTGGAGTTCGGGTCGCCGTTGCCGAAGGTCAGGTTCTTGGCGTTCTTGAGCATGTCGTCAACATTGTTGATCGGGCTGTCCTTGCGCACGATCAGCACGCTCCAGTAACCGGCGGCGCCGTTGGCGGCGGCGGTCTGGGCGAAGATCTCGCCGTTGGAGCGGTCCACCGCTTCCATCGCCGCCTTGTTGCCGAGCCACGCCACGTCGACTTTGTTGAAGCGCATGCCCTGGATCAGGCCGGCATAGTCGGAGGCGAACGTGGCGTTGATGGTCAGGCCGGTCTTCTTGTGCATGTCATCCAGAAACGGTTGCCAGATGCTCTTGAGGTTCTGCGAGGACTCGGTGGACATGATGCCGAAGTTGATGGTTTTGTCGGCGGCCTGGGCGCTGCCCAGTGCGACGCCGGCCAGCAACACCGCAGACAGAAACACGTGGCCGATACGGTTCAACATGGAAGGAATTCCTGTGGGTCGTGAGTAGGGTTTCAAGCGCGCGCCAGGGCCAGCCGAGGGGTAACGTCGGTGTGGCGGGTCTGGTCGGAAAACATCAGGCTGGTGTCGACGTCGGCACCGTACAAATCGTTGAGGAACTGGCTGCTCATGGCGCTGCCCTGCCCGTCAAAATGAATCCGTCCGCCTTTGAGGGCCACAGCCCGCGGGCAATAACGCATGGCGTAATCGACTTGATGCAGGGTCACCACCACGGTCTTGCCGTCGCGGCGGTTGATGTCGGCGAGGATCTCCATGACCTTGCGCGCCGACTCCGGGTCCAGCGACGCGATAGGTTCATCGGCGAGGATCACTTCGGCGCGTTGGGTCAACGCCCTGGCAATCGCCACGCGCTGTTGCTGGCCACCGGACAAGGTCGACGCACGTTGCGCGGCCAGATCGGCCAGGCCAACACGGGCGAGGGATTCGAGGGCAAAGGCCTTTTCCTCGGCATTGAACAAACCCAGGTTGCCGCGCCAGCGCGGCATGCGGCCCAGGCAACCGAGCAGCACGTTGTCGAGCACGCTCAGGCGATTGACCAGGTTGAACTGCTGGAAGATGTAGCCGATGTCTGCACGCAGCCGCCGCACCTTGCCATTCAACCGTCCACTGGCCTGCACCTCCCGGCCCAGCACCTTGACGCTGCCGCCGTTGCTTTTGTCGCAACAGGCCAGGCCTGCCAAGTGGCGCAGCAACGTGGACTTGCCGGACCCGGAAGCGCCAATCAGCGCGACCATCTCACCGGCAGCAATGGTGAGTTCGAGGTCGACCAGTGCGGATTTCTTCGCAAAGGTCTTGTTCAAGTGATCGACATGGATAGCGTGAGTCATGGGCATCTCTGTCTGGTTTGAACAGCCAGGGGATGGCTGCGGTTGAGTTCAAACGACAGTAGGCGCGCCAGGTGTCAGTGCTATTACTTGCACATGACTGGCGGGCGGCGGTTTGATGAAGGTTTTGTGAAAGGTTGGAGGTGGGTATCCAGTGGTCTGCGGCGAAGACGTCTGGCACACTCCGCGCTATCAACTAGCCACTACTTGATGGCACTCCCGCAGCGTTAAAGGAAAAACACGGATGTTCACTGACCAAACACGTCCTCTGGCCTATCACCGACTGTGTGGGCTGACGCTCGCCAGCCTGCTCCTCGCGGGTTGCGCCACCCCTGCCCCTCAACCACCGCCGGTGGCTGTACGCGATCAGTGCTTGGATAAAGGGTCTGCAGCAAGTGCGGCATTCGAGCGTTGCGTGGCCGACCGGCAAGCGCAAAAAGCGAAAATGCTCAAGGACGTCCTCGCCGTGCTCGACACGACGCCCGGTCGCCAACCTTTGGCTGATGCGGGCCCGGACGGTTATCAGCAAGCCGACTTCCCGGAAACGCCCAAGGTCCTGAGCTACCAGGGCGAACGCTCGATCTCGGTCGCTGAAAAACAGGCGCTGCCTTACAAGGTCAGGATCACCTGGCAATACGACTCACCTTTCCCCGTGCCCTTACCGGGCGACGTCTACAGGATGGGCCAAATGCGCCAGCAGGTCGTGCCGGCCGTGGAGGCGCAAGGGCTTGCGAAGTTTGTGTGCACAGTGACGGCTGACCAGCAGGTGCAGTGGATTTTCTACGCCAAAAGTGAAGAGACGTTCATGGCACGGGTGAATGCCGCGCTGGCCAAGAGCGAGCCTTACCCTTTGATATTCACGGCGACTGAAGAGCCCGCGCCGAACAGCGACATGGTCAAGACGGGGGCATTGCGCATCACGCCCAAAATCTGCATGGAATGATGATCGCGGACACAGCTTGCCTTAAGGTATTCAGTGTCGACCGATCGTTCCCACGCTCTGCGTGGGAACGATCGGTATAACGACAGCTGAACGAGACTTTCCCTACGCTCAGTCATTTAACCGCTCTGCATTATGTGGACCGAGCCGTACGCAGGAGGGCCAAGCCCTGCCGGGTCTCCCATTCCCCGGTCGACCAACCTGCGTATGGCTCACCCTTTGCAACCTGCTTTGTGGCGGCTCTGCACGGGAGGCTCGGCCTGCCGGGTTTCTATGGCCGGTCTACCACCCCACATACTCCACCCGACCTCATCTTCACTGTCCGCCCGGCCTCAGCACCGAAGTTGCCCTGACCACTGCCAGCGAGATGCTGGAATCGGCAACGGTGTGTGCGCACGACTGTGCCGAGCATTTGGAGGGCACAGGCTGCAAGCAGGTGCTGGCGGTGGTGCAGATGATTGAGATTGCTCAGCTGTCAGTAGATCAGGCGCTGGATCGGGAGTGTCCCGCCGCTTGATAGCGCGGTGGTCCCCTGTGGGAGCTGGCTTGCCTGCGATGGCGGTGGGTCCGCTGGCGGATTTATGGCTGACACACGGCTATCGCAGGCAAGCCCGCTCCCACACTGGGTGTGGTGTACATCAGGGGATTTCTCGCACGATGGCGAAACAGGCCTAACATTCAGATCAGATAGAGCTCAAAACTGTGGGAGCGGGCTTGCTCGCGAAGGCGGTGGGTCCGCTGACGGATTTATGGCTGACACACGGCTATCGCAGGCAAGCCAGCTCCCACACTGAGTGTTGTACATCAGGGGATTTCTCGCACGATGGCGAAACAGGCCTAACATTCAGATCAGATAGAGCTCAAAACTGTGGGAGCGGGCTTGCTCGCGAAGGCGGTGGGGCAGTGATTGATAGGCTGGCTGACACTGCGCCTTCGCGAGCAAGCCCGCTCCCACATTTGGCCTCCAGTGGATGCAAGAATGCATTCCACGGGTATGAAAAAGGCGACCCGAAGGTCGCCTTTTTTCATTGCGCGTATTGCTTGCTCAACCCCGGCGGTACGCCGTGCACATCGGTCTCTTCCCACGGCCCGTTCGGGCTGATGGAGCGGCTCCAGCCGTTGCTCCAGCGGTAGTAGGTGCGCTGGCGGTAGAAGGTGTCGGGCTGTTCTTCCAGCACGTACACCTGCATCTTGCCGTCCCAGTGGCTGGCGGCGCCCGGTGGTGGGGCGAAGGTCGGCGATTTGCTTGGCAGCGGTTTCGGCGGCGGGGTCACCGGGCCGGATGGTTGGGTGCTCGGCTGTGTCGAAGGGCCCGACGGCGGGATGGTCGGGCCGGTGGGTGCCGGAGGTGGCCGGTGGACCGCACAAGCGCTCAGGCCGAGTATCAGGCTGAGCAGGGTGATGCGTGCAAAGGCGGTCATAGGCGTTTTCCTCGATTTACTTGTCCGGACTGTCGATGGTCAGCTGCTGCAGCGCAGTGGCAGTGCTGGCCAAGGGTTGGCTGCGGCCGATCCACTCGCCAGCGGTCGGTTGACCGGCCCGGGATATGCGCGCAACCAGTTGGACTTCGGGGAAGTTCGACAGTTTCAACTGCGGCATCATCGCGTCCGCATCGCCCAGTTCGACGGTGACAGGCAGTTCGGCGACGGTCACGCGCTTGGCCGCCAGCGGTGCAGGCGGGCCGGAGACGGCACGGGCGAAGATGAACACGCTGTCGGTGGGCAGGGCTTTGGCCTTCACCTCGGCGGACAAATCCACGCGCACTTTAAGAACAGCCTTGGGCGCTTGAGCGACAGTACCGCCGCTCTCCCTGAGCTTTTCCGCCGCTCGGTCGATACCACCTTGCAACGCGACCCTGGAATTGTCTTCCGGTGGCAGCTGCGCCAACAGGCGGTTCCAATAGTCGATGGCGTCCTGATAACGCTGGCCTTCAAAGGCGGCAATACCCAACAGGCCAAGGCTGGTGACTTCCTTGGGGTCCAGCTTCAAGGCTTCATCGGTCAGCGCCTGCACCTTGGGCGACCACTGTTTGTTGTCGGCAAAATACTGCGCCTGCGCCCACTGACCGAGCAGTTCCGGCTGGCGACCGGCCAAAGCCACGGTGCGCTCGAAGACTTTGGCCGCATCGGCGGAACGGTCCTGGGCCATATAGGCGCGACCGAGGAAGTACAACCCTTCCGGCGAATCCGGCTGGGCAGCGGCGGCGCGTTCCAGGCGCTGGGTCATGTCTTGCATCGACACCGGCGGCTGGGAGAATTCGCGGGTGAGTTCAACCTTGTCACTCGCCCCGTAATGCAGGTACAGCGCAACGCCCAGGACCGGCACCAGAAACGCCGCCAAAAACGGCAACGGTTTGCCCAGGCGCGATTCGCGAGGCGTTCCCGCGCCCTCGGTATCGGCCAGCAGCTCACGGGCCGCTTCGGCGCGGCCGGTGTCGAGTTGCGCGGCATTCAGCACGCCTTCGTCCTGCTGCACTTGCAACTCGGCGACGCGTTCCTGGTAAAGCGCTACGTTCAGCGCGGTGCGGTCCTCTTCACGCTGGGCGCGACGGCCGCGCAATACAGGGATCAACAGGAAACTCAGGGCAATCAGGAGCAGCAACCCTGCTGCGAGCCAAAAATCAATCATCAGTCTTGGTGTCCAGCAATTGGTCGAGGCGTTTGCGCTCTTCGGGGGATAACGCGTCGGAGCCATCGGTAGGCGCGGCGCGGCGGCGGCGGACGATCACGGCCATGACGACCACACCGGCCAGCAGCAGCCCGGCGGGGCCGAACCAGAGCAGCGCGGTCTTGCCGGTAAGGGCCGGTTTGTAACGCACGAAATCACCGTAGCGCTCGACCATGAAGTCAATGATCTGCTGGTTGTCCTTGCCCTCCCCCAGCATGCGGAAAATCTCTTTGCGCAGGTCGGCGGCGATGGGCGCGTTGGAGTCGGCGATGTCCTGGTTCTGGCACTTGGGGCAGCGCAGTTCCTTGGTCAGTTCGCGAAAACGCTCACGGTCACCGTCCTTGGCGAATTCGTAGGTGTCGATGGCCGCATGCGCGACGCCGACCAACCCAAGCGCCAACACGGCAGCGGCTAACAAACGCTTCATGGCTTGGCCTCATCGACCAGCGCCTGGTACTTGGCGGCCAGTTGCTCGCGCCAGACCACTTCATCGATCACGCCGACGTACTTGTCACGAATCACGCCTTTGGCGTCGATAAAGAAGGTTTCCGGAGCGCCGTACACGCCGAGGTTCAAACCGAGGTTGCCGTCTTCATCGCGGATATCCATCAGGTACGGGTTGTGGAACTCCGCCAGCCACTTCAGGGCCGCCGCATTGTCGTCCTTGTAGTTGATGCCGTAGATCACCACGCCCTTCTCGGCGAGTTTGTTCAACACCGGGTGCTCGACGCGGCACGAGATGCACCAGGTCGCCCACACGTTGACCAGCGCCGGCTTGCCCAGCAGGTCGGCCTGGGTCAGGGTCTTGTCGCCCTGCACGGTCTTCAGGCTGAACGCCGGAAATGGCTTGCCGATCATCGCCGAAGGCAGCTCGGCCGGGTCCAGGTACAACCCGCGATAAAGAAACACCGCCACCACCAGAAAGGCCGCCAGCGGTAACACCATCAACCAACGCTTCATGCCGGCGCTCCTTGCAGGCCGAGGGCTTCGCGCACCCGGCTTTTTACTTTGACGCGATAACGCCGGTCCAACGCGGCCAGCAAGCCACCCACGCCGGTGAGCAACCCACCGAACCAGATCCAGCGCACAAACGGTTTGACGTGCACGCGCACCGCCCAGGCGCCGTCGCCCAGCGGCTCGCCCAGCGCCACATAAAGGTCGCGGGTGAAACCGGCGTCGATGCCGGCTTCGGTCATCATCGAGCTTTGCACGGTGTACAGGCGTTTTTCCGGGTGCAGCACGGCCACTTCCTTGCCGTTGCGCACCACACGAATAGTGCCTTTGTCCGACGTGAAGTTCGGGCCTTCAAAGTGCTTGGCGCCTTCGAAGATGAAGTGGTAACCGGCCAGGTCCATGGACTCGCCGGGTGCCAGGCGCAGGTCGCGCTCGGCGCTGTTCTGGCTGGAGAGCACCACGCCGAGGGCGCACACGGCGATGCCGAGGTGCGCGACCTGCATGCCCCAATAGCTGCGGGTCAATGTCGGCAAGCCTTTGATCAGGCCTTTATGGCGGGTTTTGTCGACAATATCGCGCACGCCGGCCAGCAATACCCAAGCGGCGAGCAGGAAAGTCGCGAGCACCGCCCAGTTGAAGTCGCCATAGGCAAAGCCTGCGATCACCGCCAAGACCACACTGCCCAGCAGCACCGGCATCAGCATGCCAGCCAGCCATTTCACCGGGGTGTCTTTCCAGCGCACCAATACGCCGACTGCCATCACCACCATCAGCAGGCCCATCAGCGGGATAAACAACGCGTTGAAGTACGGCGGGCCAACCGACAGCTTGGCGCCGCTCAGCGCGTCCAGCACCAGCGGGTACAAGGTACCGAGCAGGATCATCGACGCGGCCACCACCAGCACCAGGTTATTGCCCAGCAACAGCGTTTCACGCGACCACAGGTTGAAGCCGACCTGGCTCTTGACCACCGGCGCGCGCAACGCAAACAGGGTGAGCGAGCCGCCCACCACAAACAGCAGGAAGATCAGGATGAACACGCCGCGCGCCGGGTCGGACGCAAACGCATGCACCGACGTCAGCACGCCCGAACGCACAAGGAACGTGCCAAGCAAACTGAGGGAAAACGCGGCGATGGCCAGCAACACGGTCCAGCTTTTGAACACGCCGCGTTTTTCGGTGACCGCCAACGAGTGAATCAGCGCGGTGCCCACCAGCCACGGCATGAACGAGGCGTTTTCGACCGGGTCCCAGAACCACCAGCCGCCCCAGCCAAGTTCGTAATAGGCCCACCACGAGCCCAAAGTGATGCCGATACCGAGAAAGGCCCAGGCGACGATGGTCCACGGCCGCGACCAGCGCGCCCAGGCGGCATCCAGACGCCCGCCGAGCAAGGCAGCGATGGCGAAGGCAAAGGCCACCGAGAAACCCACGTAACCCATGTAGAGCATCGGCGGGTGCACGATCAGGCCGATATCTTGCAGCAATGGGTTGAGGTCATGCCCGTCCACCGGGATCTGCGGCAGGATGCGGCTGAATGGGTTGGAGGTCATGATCAGGAACAGCAGAAAACCAATGCTGATCATGCCCATCACCGCCAGCACCCGCGCCAGCATGACTTGCGGCAGTTGGCGCGAGAACACCGACACGGCGAAGGTCCAGCCGCCGAGAATCAAGGCCCACAACAGCAACGAGCCTTCGTGGGCGCCCCACACGGCGCTGAATTTGTAGTACCAGGGCAGCGCGCTGTTGGAGTTGTTGGCGACATAGGCGACAGAAAAGTCGTCAGTCATGAAGGCATAGGTCAGGCAACCAAACGCGAACAACAGAAAGGCAAACTGGCCCCAGGCGGCCGGCTGGGCCAGGCTCATCCACAGGCGGTCGCCGCGCCAGGCGCCAAGCAACGGCACCACGGCCTGCACGATGGCAAAGCACAGGGCGAGGATCATCGCCAACTGGCCCAGCTCGGGAATAAACAGTGCGGACGTCATCAACTTAGCCCTCCTTTGCTGGGGTTGGAGCGGGTTGGCCGCTGTCTTTCAGGGCCTTGGTGACTTCCGGCGGCATGTATTTCTCATCGTGCTTGGCCAGCACTTCATCGGCCACCACCACGCCGTCGGCATTGAGCTTGCCGAGGGCGACGATGCCCTGGCCTTCGCGGAACAGGTCCGGGAGGATGCCGCGATAGGTGATGGTCACGGCCTTGTTGAAGTCGGTGACCACGAAGGTGACGTCGAGGGAATCACCGGAACGTTTCAGCGAGCCCTTCTCCACCATGCCGCCCGCGCGAATACGCGTGTCTACCGGCGCTTCGCCGTTGGCGATCTGGGTCGGGGTGTAGAACAGGTTGATGTTCTCCCGCAGGGCGCTCATCGCCAGGCCCACGGCAACACTCACACCGACCAGGATGGCCAGGATGATCAACAGACGCTTTCTACGCAGCGGATTCACTTATCGGTCTCCCGGCGCAAACGACGCGCCTCTTGTTGCAGATAACGCTTGCGGGCCAGGATCGGCGCGGCGACGTTGAGGGCCAGCACTGCCAGGCAGATGCCATAGGCCGTCCAGACATACAGGCCGTGGTGGCCCATGGCGAGAAAATCACTGAAAGAGTTGAAACTCATCCCCGCGCTCCCAGGCTGTTTTGCACTTCGGCCTTGACCCAGCTGGTGCGGGCCTCACGCTTGAGCACTTCCAGACGCATGCGCATCAGCAGCACGGCGCCGAAGAAGCAGTAGAACCCCAGCACCATCAGCAGCAGCGGCGCCCACATTTCCACGGGCATCGCCGGTTTTTCGGTCAGGGTGAAGGTGGCGCCCTGGTGCAGGGTGTTCCACCACTCCACCGAGTATTTGATGATCGGGATGTTGATCACGCCGACAATCGCCAGCACCGCGCAGGCCTTCGCGGCGCTGTCGCGGTTGCTGATGGCATTGCCCAGGGCGATCAGGCCGAAGTACAGAAACAGCAGGATCAGCATCGAAGTCAGGCGCGCGTCCCACACCCACCATGAACCCCAGGTCGGCTTGCCCCAGATGGCGCCAGTGACCAGCGCCACGGCGGTCATCCACGCGCCGATGGGCGCCGCGCATTGCAGGGCGACGTCGGCCAGCTTCATCTTCCACACCAGCCCGACCACGCCGCACACGGCCAGCATCACGTAGCAGGACTGCGCCAGCATCGCGGCAGGCACGTGGATATAGATGATGCGAAAGCTGTTGCCTTGCTGGTAGTCCGGCGGTGCGAAGGCCAGGCCCCAGACCAGGCCTATGCCGATCAGCAACACGGCGGCGACGCTCAACCACGGCAGCAGCTTGGCGCTGATGCCGTAAAACCCTTTGGGCGAGCCGAGCTTGTGAAACCAGGTCCAGTTCATTGCTGTTTCCATCACGGTGGTTTCTCGTCTTGGCGAGAAACTCAGGGTCTTTACTGGTTAATAACGCTTAACCAGACCTCATTATTCGCCGACGCTGATCTTCAGGCCAGCCGCTATAGCAAAGGGTGTCAGGGTTACCGCCAGGGCGGTCAGGCTGCCAAGCCACAGGAGGTAACCGGTCGCCGGCATGCCCATGAGCGCGGCCTGCAAGGCGCCGCTGCCCAGGATCAACACCGGGATATACAAAGGCAGAATCAGCAGGGCCAGCAACAGGCCACCCCGCTTCAAACCGACGGTCAACGCTGCGCCCACCGCCCCCAACAGGCTGAGCACCGGCGTACCGAGCAACAAGGACAGCAACAATACCGGCAGGCATTCGACGGGCAAGCCCAGCATCATCGCCAGCAACGGTGAGAGCAAGACTAGCGCCAAGCCGGAAAAAGCCCAGTGTGCCAGTACCTTGGCCAGAACCAGAAGTGGCAGCGGGTGCGACGAAAGGACCCACTGTTCGAGGGAACCGTCTTCGAAATCGCTGCGAAACAGCCCGTCCAGCGAGAGCAGCACCGATAAAAGCGCAGCGACCCACACCAATCCTGGGGACAAGGTTTGCAACAGTTTAGTCTCGGGACCGACCGCCAACGGGAATAAGGCGATGACGATGGCAAAGAACACCAGCGGATTGGCCAATTCAGCCGGGCGACGGCACAACAGCCGTGCTTCACGGGCGACCAGCAGCGCGAACACACTCATACCGACCACCGGCCCAAATCCAGATCACGGTAACCGGCGGGCATGCGCGTCAGCGTGTGGTGCGTGGTGAGCACCACTGAACCGCCCTGCTCGCAGTGCCGGGCCAGGTGTTCTTCGAGCTGGGCGACGCCTTGTTTGTCGAGGGCGGTGAACGGTTCGTCGAGAATCCACAGCGGCGGGCCCGGCAGGTACAAACGCGCCAGCGCTACGCGGCGCTGCTGGCCGGCGGACAGGGTATGGCAGGGAACATCTTCAAAGCCTTTGAGGCCGACGGCCGCCAGGGCTTGCCAAATGGCATCACGGGAGGCCGGGTGATGCAGGGCGCTGAGCCAGCTGAGGTTCTCTTCCGGAGTGAGCACGTCCTTGATGCCGGCGGCGTGGCCGATCCAGACAAGGTTGCGGGCCAACTCAGAGCGTTGTTCGTTGAGCGGCTTGCCGTTGAGACGCACGCCCCCTGCCGTCGGCTGCATCAAACCGGCCAGCAGGCGCAGCAAACTGGTCTTGCCGCTGCCGTTGGGGCCGCTGATTTGCACCATGTCGCCGCCCGTCAGACGCAGTTCGAGGTGTTCGAACAGCATCCGCAGGTCGCGTTCACAGGCGAGCGCTACGGCTTCAAGAAGAGGGCTGGTCAAGAGATCGCGGGCCTTTACGGTTCAAGTCGGCGGTGCAGCGGCCGTTATAGAGAGATGCACAATAACGGCTTTGGCGACCGATTTTAGAGAGCTGGATCAAATAGTTGTGAGGTTTTTACCGCTCTCTTTGCAGACGGGCGGCATTATACATGTGATGCCCTACTCTAAAGAGGGCAATTTCCCCAGAGACGATGCGCACGATGACCGGTGAGATCAACCTTCCTACGCTGCCTCCTGCCCCGGCGCCCGGACCTGCCCCGCTGCCGCCGACCGGCGAGTTGCTCAAACTGCTGGAGCCGCAGGCCGGACTGATCGACTCTGGGAAAACCGCCAACGCCGAGGTGATCGCGCTTAAACAAGGCGGCGATGCGTTTCAGCTGTTGCTCAAATTGACCCTTGAAGGCGGCCGCCAGACCCTGGTGCAAGCCAGCAGCGCCCAGCCTCTGCCGTTGGGCAGCAATGTAGCGGTGAGCCAGACGCCAGCCGGCAACCTGACGCTCTCATTGCAGCAGGCCTTGAGCGCCAACGTGGCCGCCCTCACCCGTATCGACACCACGCAAATGCCGGTGGGCACGCTGTTGCAAGCCAAGGTGCTGACCACCCAGATGTTGCCGCAAGGCACCACGCAACCGGCGATCTACCGCTCGCTGGTGACGGTGCTCAACAACGCCCTCGCCGGCACCACGCTGACGTTGGAAAGCCCGCAGCCACTGCGGGTGGGCAGCTTGCTCAGCGCCGTGGTGCAAAATGCGCAGACCTTGAACTTCGTGCCCTTGAGCGGGCTCAAGGATCAATTGGCGGTGGCTCAACAGCTTTCCACCCAGCAAAGTCGCCAAGGCTCGCTGGACGTGGTCTTCACCGCCCTGCAAAACCTGCCCACCGACGACAGCACGTCCACCGACCTGCGCGCCGCGGCGGCGCGGTTGCTGGCGGCGTTGCCCGACCTGGCACAAGTGAGCAATCCCAAGGTGTTGGCGCAGCTGGTACAGAACAGCGGCGCGTTTCTGGAGGCCAAGTTACTCGCCGGGCAAAACCCGCAAATCCCGCCGCTGGACATGAAAGGCGCATTGCTGCGCCTGGTCGCCGACTTGCTGCCGGCCCTGCCCAATGCCACCAACCTCAATGCCATCCTCGCCGCCAATACCCTGGCTCAGGTACTGCCCAATTTTGTGCGTAACCCGCTGAATACGCTCGGCCAGATCGGCGCGCGCCAGGCACCCGCCGGCTTTCCGCTGCCGGATCGGTTGATGCAGCGCCTGGAAGGCGAAAGCGACCTGGAAAACCTGCTGCGCCTGGCCGCCGGTGCGATTTCGCGCCTGCAGAGCCATCAGCTGTCGAGTCTTGAACAAACCGGCACCACCGCCGATGGTCGCTTGCAAACCACCTGGCAACTGGAAATCCCCATGCGCACGTTGCAGGACATCGTGCCGTTGCAGGTCAAGTTCCAGCGCGAGGAACCGACGCCGGACAAGGACCAGCCCGAACGCAAAGACAAGAAAGACCCCAAGCAGATGCTCTGGCGCGTCGAGTTGGCGTTCGACATGGAGCCGCTGGGGCCATTGCAGGTTCAGGCGCAACTGACCCAGGGCAAACTGTCCAGCCAGCTGTGGGCAACCCGGCCCTTTACCGCCAGTTTGATCGAAAGCCATTTGGGCCATTTGCGCGAGCGTCTGGTGACCTCGGGCCTCAACGTCGGCGACCTGGATTGCCACCTCGGCACCCCACCGCGCGGACCAAGAACCGGCCTGGAACAACGCTGGGTGGATGAAACCGCATGAAAAATCCAACCCCACCACGCCAGGCGATTGCCCTCAAGTATGACGGCCAGCAAGCGCCGACCTTGACGGCCAAGGGCGACGATGCATTGGCCGAAGCCATTTTGAAGCTGGCGCGGGAAAATGAAGTGCCGATCTATGAGAACGCCGAGCTGGTCAAGCTGCTGGCGCGCATGGAGCTGGGCGACAGCATTCCGGAGGAGTTGTACCGCACGGTGGCAGAAATTATCGCGTTTGCGTGGACGCTGAAGGGCAAGTTCCCGGTAGGCTACGACCCGAACGCCGAGCCGGTGGAGCGGGATGTGACTGAGAGTGGGGATGATTACTGAGCATCTCAGACATTCACGCATACACATGTGGGAGCTGGCTTGCCGGCGATAGCGATGTGTCAGCTTGCTTATCTGGAACAGGCAGACCGCTATCGCAGGCAAGCCAGCTCCCACAGTAATTCTCTATTGTCAGTTCAGGACTTCACTCAGGGGAATGAAATTGACCCGATCCCCAATAGCCAGCGTCGTCCCTTCCAGCACCTCCACAAACCCTTCCGCCCACGCCGCGCTGCGCAGCACGCCGGAGCTCTGGTTGCGGTAGATGATCGCCTTGCCTTGCTCGATACGCCCGCGCAGGTACTCGCGGCGGTTGCCCGGCTTGGGCCAGATGAAACCCACCGGCACTTCGAAACGCAATGGCTCGACATCTTGCACGCCTTGGCGGCGCAGCAGATAAGGCCGCGCCAGCAGCGCAAAGGTCACCAGGGTCGAGGCCGGGTTGCCGGGCAGGCCGATCACCGGCACACCGCGAAAATGCCCGAATGTCAGCGGTTTGCCTGGTTTGATCGCCAGCTTCCACAGGGCCAACTCGCCCTCCTCACGCAGGACGATACCGAGAAAGTCAGCCTCGCCCACCGACACACCACCGGTCGACAGAATCAGGTCGACAGTGCCCAGGTCCGACAGGCGTTTGCGGGTTTTCTCCAGGTCATCCGGCAGAATCCCGGCATCGATCACCTCGCAGCCCATGCGCGCCAGCCAGCTGCACAGCACGCGTCGGTTGCTGTTGTAGATCTGCCCCGGGCCGAGCGGCAAACCGGGCTCGATCAACTCGTCGCCGGTGGACAACACGGCCACGCGCACGCGGCGCACCACGTTCAAGCGGTCGTGCCCCAGTGAGGCGGCCAGGCCCAGCTCGATCGGGCCCAGGCGAGTGCCGGCGCTCAACACCAACTCGCCGACGGTGGTTTCCTGGCCTTGCGGGCGGATGTTCTGACCCACCTGCAAAGGTTCGGTGAAACTCACACGCTCATCGGCGTGGACCACGGCATTTTCCTGCATTTCTACACAATCGGCGCCTTCGGGCACCGGCGCACCGGTGAAGATGCGCGCGCAGGTGCCGGCGGCCAACGGCTGCGGCGCCTGGCCGGCGAAGATGCGCTGGCTGACGGGCAACGGCTCGCCGTTCCAGTCCACCAGGCGCAGGGCGTAACCGTCCATGGCGCTGTTCGGCCAGGGCGGCAAGTCGAGCGTAGAGATCAGGTCTTGCGCGAGCACGCGGCCGTCGCAGTCGGCCAGCGGCACCACGTGCGGATCACGAATCGGCGCGGCTTCGGCCATGTCCAGCAGTTGGCGCAGCGCGTCTTCCACTGGCATCAGGGCGCCGGTTTTGCCGGGCTTATCCACGGGATTCGCAGGGTTGGGCCTGCTTCAAGTGAGGAACGAAGTTGCACGGACGATGACGGTTGTCCAGTTGCTCGGCGAGGATGCCGTCCCAGCCGGTACGCACCGCGTTGGTCGAACCCGGCAGGCAGCACACCAGCGTGCCATTGGCCAGGCCGGCCAGGGCGCGCGATTGCACGGTAGAGGTGCCGATATCGGCCACGGAGATCTGGCGGAACAGTTCGCCAAAGCCGTCGACGTGTTTGTCGAGCAGGCAGCTCACCGCTTCGGGCGTGCTGTCGCGGCCGGTGAAGCCGGTGCCGCCGGTGATCAGCACCACTTGCACCACGTCTTCGGCGATCCAGTGGGCGACTTTCGCGCGGATTTTGTAGAGGTCGTCCTTGAGCAGCACGCGCTCGGCCAGGGTGTGGCCGGCGGCGGTCAGCCGGTCGACGAAGACCTGGCCCGAGGTGTCGGTGTCCAGGGTGCGGGTGTCGCTGACAGTCAGTACAGCAATATTCAGGGGTACGAAGGGCGCATCAGCCTTGGCGTTCATGGCTCGGTCCGGTTGTCGAAGGAACAGCCCGATGTTATATCACAGGGCCCTATTTACCTGCCGCTGCGGAACCGCCATGTCTCTCGATTCTTCGCCCCTGCCCTGTTCGATTCTGCTATTGGCCGGTGGCCGTGGCCAACGCATGGGTGGTCAGGACAAGGGCCTGCTGGCGTGGCACGGCCAGCCGTTGATTGCCCACCTGCAACGCCTGACCCGGGCGCTGACGGATGACCTGATCATCTCGTGCAATCGCAACCACGACCTGTATGCGCCCTACGCCGACCAGTTGGTGAGCGACGACAGCCCGGACTTTCCCGGCCCGCTGGCAGGCATCCGCGCCGGGCTCGCCGCCGCGCGCCATGCGCAACTGCTGATACTGCCCTGCGATGTGCCAAACATCGACGCGGCGCTGCTTGCCGATCTGCGTGAAACTGCACGCCGCACGCCGCAGGTGCCGGTGATGGTGCGCCAGGGCGAATTCTGGGAACCCTTGATTTGCATTATCCCAACCCACCTTAAAACTGAGGTCGAACGGGCCTGGGACGCCGGTGAACGCAGCCCGCGCAAGATTCTGCTGCAACTGGGCGGCGTGGGCCTGGAGTGCCCGGCCAATGACCCGCGCCTGGCCAACCTGAATACACCTGAACTGTTGCACGCAGCCTGCGGCGTGTCAGAATGAACCTCGCACAAGGAACTTTGTCGACGCGCCGCGCGTCACAAAGTCAGCAATTTAAAAGCATTCTCTCGGAGACACACTCATGACTCAACGGACCATCGCCGCTCTCATGCTTGCACTGGGCCTCGCTACTCTCGCCGGTTGCGCCTCGCCTACAGTGATCACCCTGAATGACGGTCGCGAAATCCAGGCCGTCGACACCCCTAAATTCGATAAGGCCTCGGGCTTCTACGAGTTCGAACAACTTGACGGCAAGCAGACTCGCATCAACAAGGATCAGGTTCGCACCGTTAAAGACCTGTAAGTCTTAACGCTGGACCCACAAGGCCCGCCTCGCGCGGGCCTTGTCGTTTCCGCAGTTACCAGTCGAGGGTGATCAGGCTGCGGAAATCGCGTTGCTCACCGGTGACCGGGTCGATAAACCGCACGCCCTGGGCCAGCAGTTTGAGCGGGTTGGCGTAGTCGTCCTCGGCGTCCTTGATAACGTCGGGGTAGAACGGGTCATTGCAGATACTCGCCCCCAGCGCGGTCATGTGTACGCGCAACTGGTGCTTCTTGCCGGTCACGGGGAACAGGCCGTAACGCCACAGGTCGGCGTTTTTCTCACGGACTTCTACCGCCGTCTCGGTGTTGCTGACGCCGGGGCCTTCCTGCATGCGAAAGAACGGTTCACCCTCCACCAGACGGCTTTTGTGAACCATGGGGAAGGTCAAATCAGGCAACGCGGGAGCGATGGCTTCGTAGAATTTGTCGATGCGCCGTGTTGGAAACAGCTGTTGATAGGCTGAACGGCTGTGCGGGTTGGCCGAAAACAGCACCAGCCCTGCGGTGTGCCGGTCGATGCGGTGCAAGGGCACCAGAGCAGGGTTATCCAGGCGCCGGATCAGGCGGCGCAACAGGGTCTGTTCAACGTACTCGCCCGCCGGGGTCACCGGGAGAAAATGCGGTTTGTCGGCGACCACCAGGTGCTCGTCGGCATACAGGATGGTTTCCTCAACCGGAATGACTTTCTCATTCGGCACTTCACGGAAGTAGTAAATGCACAGGCCTTCCTTGTAGGCCAAATCCATTTGGATCGGCGTGCCGTTGATGTCGAGTACACGACCACGGGCGATGCGGTCCAGCCAGCGTTCACGGCCAATCGCAGGGAAATGCTCACACAGACACTCCAGCACCGTCGCCCACGGGCCAGGTGGCAAATACAACGTGCTGGCTTGGTGTTGCGACGCGGAAAAACCGGAAGATGACATGACAATGCTCGAAGCCTGGAAAATCAGGCGGGCATTATCCCGCATGGAGCGCGATGGAGCCTAGGGCGGATCTCAGGCCTTGGCCAATTGCGCGCGCAGGATCGGCGAAGCGCTGGCCGCTTCGGTGAACTCCTTGAGCCAACGCAGCACGTCCACCGCTTCCCAGCGACCGGGATCGTAAAGCGCGTACAACAACCCTTGGTAACCCACTACATCCAACTGTTTGTGATAACCGGCGCGCTGGAACAACGCTTCGATTTCGGCAAAGCAGGTATTGAAATGCACTTTGTTAAACGGCGTCTTGCCTTCCGTGACCAGGCCGTCGAGGCGCAGCTCGTTCACCGCGTCGCGCACGACGTCGGCGGACATGCGATTGACGCTGCTTTTCAATTGTTCAACATTCACCACGGGCGTTCCCTCTATTCAATCGCTGTACAAACATACAGTAACGTAATATTTGAAAACTCGCCATCGGAGAACGCCTAGGACAGGAAGGCAACCACCTGTGCTGTGTCGAATGGCCAGTCCAGCTCGGCCCCGGTATCCACCCGGCGAAGCACCGGAATCCGCAGGCTGTAGGCGTCTGTAAGGTCATCGGGGTCGGTGATATCCACCAGTTCCACCAGCAACCCGTGTTCGACGAGCGGCATGATTTCGACTTCGGCAATCTCACAAAGATGGCAACCCAGGGTGCCGAACAACTGGCATTCAGGAAGCATGGCGAATAGGCCTGATCAGGAAACAGGCAACCATTCTAAGCCTGCCAAATACCGGTGGCGAGCGGGCTTGATCTGCGTTGATTGGCGAAACGGCTCAGGCGGCTGGTTTGTTTGTTCTGGATGGACTCGTAGGCAGGCTTCAGGGGCGCTTCGCGCCCCAACGCGGGGCAAGCCCGCTCGCCACAGCAAGCCCGCTCACCACGACAGGCCCGCTGGCCACAACTCGCCCGCTTGGCATAGAAAGCCTGACCCAGATCACCATGGCCTATAACTGATTCAGCGATTCTCGCGCCTTTTTGTCCGCTCAACCTGCAAGGAAGCCGCCTGTGTTTGCCAATCTGCTGATCATTCTGGCCTCATCCCTGGTGGTGATAGCGCTGTTTCGCCGCCTGCAATTGCCGCCCGTGCTGGGTTACCTGTGCGTGGGCCTGGCGTTGGGGCCCACCGCTCTGGACTGGGTGAATGACAGCGAAGAGCTGCCCGACCTTGCCGAACTGGGGGTGGTGTTCCTGCTGTTTTCTTTGGGGTTGGAGTTTTCCCTGACCAAGATGCTTGCCCTGCGCAGCGTGGTGTTTGGCTTGGGCAGTTTGCAGGTGCTGGGGTGTGCAGCCTTGCTGGGAGGGCTGTTGATGGGCTTCGGTCTGCCGCCAAGCGTCGCGCTGATGCTCGGCGCGGGGCTGGCATTGTCCTCCACCGCGATTGTCAGCAAGGAGCTGAGCAGCCTGGGGGAAATCTTCAGCAGCCACGGCCAGAACGCGATTGGCGTATTGCTGTTCCAGGATGTGGTGGCGGTGTTGCTGCTCACGTTGGTGCCGGTGTTTGCCGGCAGCAGCGAACACGCCTGGTATTGGGCGCTGCCGCTGACGCTGAGCAAAACCGTGCTGTTGTTCGTCGGCTTGCTGTTCGCCAGTCGTTGGTTGCTGCCCCGCCTGTTCCACGAAGTTGCCGCGTCCCATTCGGCTGAATTGTTTGTGCTGTTGGCGCTGGTGATCGTCTTGCTCACCGCCTGGCTCACGCATTTGCTCGGCCTCTCCCCTGCCCTCGGGGCTTTTCTGGCGGGCATGCTGTTGGGGGAAAGCCATTACCGGCATCAGATTGAAGCGGACATACGGCCATTTCGCGACATTCTGCTTGGGCTGTTTTTCGTCAGCATCGGCATGCTTATCGACCTGCAGCTGTTCGTCAGCCACAGCCTGCTGATCCTCGGCCTGACCCTCGCGCTGATGCTGATCAAGGGCTGTGTGGTGGCAGCCCTGGTCAAGCTGCGCGGCAGCGACGGTGAAACCGCATGGCGCAGCGGCCTTGCCCTGGCGCAAGGCGGCGAATTCTGCTTCGCGTTGATGGCGCAGATGCAGCAGAGTCGGCTGATTCCGGACGAATTCAACGGTTTGCTGCTGGCCGCCACCTTTTGCTCGATGCTGCTGACCCCGCTGTTGCTGCGCGCCGCACCGGGCGTCGCCCTGCGCCTGCACCGCAAGCCCAACCAGCAGGTGCAACTGGAGGAAATCACCGCGCTCAATGCCGACTTACATGGCCACGCGGTGATTTGCGGGTATGGCCGCGTCGGGCAATCCATCGGGCGCTTTTTGCGCCGGGAACATCAGGCGTTCATCGCCCTGGATGACGACCCCGAGCGCGTGAAAGAGGCCGCCACCGAAGACAGCAGCGTGCATTACGGCGACTGCCGCCGTGGGGCGCTGCTCAGTGCGGTCGGCCTGGAGCGCGCGCGGCTGGTGGTGATTGCCGTGGATAACAGCGATGTGGCCCTGACCGTCCTGAAAGAAGCCAGGAGGATCAACCCGCACGTCCCCGTGCTGGTGCGCACGCGCGATGACAGCCAACTGGCCGAGTTGAAAGCTGCGGGCGCCAGCGAAGTGGTGCCCGAGCTACTGGAATCGAGCCTGATGCTCGCCTCCCACGCCTTGATCCTGCTGGGCCTGCCGGACCACCAGGTGCAGGCGCGGGTGGATGAGGTGCGCCATGACCGTTATCGCCTATTGCACGGCTTTGATGCGCAGACCGAAAAACCGCTCAATCCTGACTGACCGCCCCAATCTTGTGGATCGACAGGTCCGCGCCGTAGTACTCCTGCTCCTGGCTCAGGCGCAGCCCGTGCACGCGCTTGATCACGCCGTACACCAACAGCCCGCCGATCAGCGCCACCGCCACGCCCAGTGCCGTGCCGATCAACTGGCTGATCAGGCTCACGCCGCCCAGGCCGCCAAGGGCCGTCTGGCCAAAGATGCCGCACGCTATGCCGCCCCACACGCCGCACAATCCATGCAGCGGCCATACACCCAGCACATCGTCGATCTTCCAGCGATCCTGGGCCGCGATGAAGAACCACACAAACAATCCACCGGCCACCGCACCGGTGACCAGCGCGCCCACCGGGTGCATCAGGTCGGAACCGGCGCAGATCGCCACCAGCCCGGCCAACGGGCCGTTATGCAGGAAACCTGGGTCATTGCGGCCAATCACCAACGCGGCAACGGTGCCGCCGACCATGGCCATCAACGAGTTCACGGCGACCAAACCGCTGACGCCATTGAGAGTCTGCGCGCTCATCACGTTAAAGCCGAACCAGCCGACAATCAGGATCCACGAGCCCAGCGCCAGGAACGGAATGCTCGACGGCGCAAAGGCCACCAAGCGCCCTTCCCGGTATCGACCATTGCGCGGTCCCAGCAGCAGCACCGCCGCCAGCGCCAGCCAGCCGCCCATGGCATGCACCACCACGGAACCGGCAAAATCGTGAAAGCTGGCACCAAAGGTTGCCAGCAGCCAGGCTTGCAGGCCGAAGTTGCCGTTCCACACCATGCCTTCGAAAAACGGGTAGATAAACGCCACGATCAGCGCGGTGGCACACAGCTGCGGAGCGAACCTGGCGCGCTCGGCAATACCCCCGGAAATAATCGCCGGAATCGCCGCTGCAAACGTCAGCAGGAAGAAAAACTTCACCAGGCCGTAGCCATGATCGGCGCTGATCACCGCCGCCGGTTGCATGAAGGTCACGCCGTAGGAGATCCAATAGCCTATAAAGAAATAGGCCAGGGTAGAGATAGCGAAATCGCTGAGGATCTTCGACAGGGCATTCACCTGGTTTTTCTGGCGCACGGTACCGACTTCCAGGAACGCGAAGCCGGCATGCATGGCCAAAACCATGACCGCACCGATCAGGATGAACAGGGTGTTGGAGCTGTGAACAAGCGTGTCCACCGCACTTTGCATATTTTCCATGGAGGTTGGCAGGCCTGTATTAAAGGCAAAAAGCACCAAAGCGGTTCAAGCCAGGGTGTCGCGCACTAAATTGGCACCAACGGTCCCACCTCTGTGCAGAAGGTGTGAACCGCTTTAGCGCAGCGATCAACACAACAGGCCGTTGCCGACAGGGTTTTTCCGCGGGTTTTGTTGATTTAGGGTAAGGTTTTTCAAGGCATTAGCCTCGGGTCGCCCGGATTCAGCGCATACCCTGGAGCAGGCGCACCAAGGCAAAGCAAAAGCTGTACCAGACAATTGCAGTGAACCTTCACCGTTACCGGTGACTCGAAAACAAACGTAACGCACCAGACGCACAGATCAGCCAATCACGGAGATAACCATGGCCCGAAGAACTGCAAAGACTGCTCAAGAAATACTGATGGCGGATTTTCAAACCTTGGTCAGTGACACTGAAAGGTTGCTGGACGACACCGCAGTATTGGCCGGCGACCAGGCCGACGAGCTGCGCACGAAGATCCACGACAGCCTGCTCAAGGCCCGCGAAACCCTGCAACTGACCGAAGATTCCCTGCGTGAACGCGGCCAGGCGGCTGTCACCGCCACCGAAGATTACGTGCAAGCCAACCCTTGGCAGTCAGTCGGCATTGCCGCCGGCGTTGGCTTTCTGATCGGTCTGCTGGCTACAAGGCGCTAATACCATGTCTATCGGCGAATCCGGCTCGTCCACGAGCTCAAGCTCCACTTCCCGACGCCTGGGCGCGGCCGTTCTGGGCTTGCTGCACAGCCACGTCGAATTGTTTGGCATCGAGTTGCAGGAGCAGAAATCCCGCACGGTCAGCTTGCTGCTGTTTGCAGGCCTGGCGCTGGTATTTGCCCTGCTGCTGCTGGTGGGGTTATCGGCGCTGGTGATGATTCTGGTCTGGGACACTTACCGTCTCACCGGGATTATCAGCCTCTGCGTGTTCTACAGCCTGGCCGCAGCATTTTGCGGAGTGCGCTTGAAAGCGGCAATATTCGATGAATCCACGCCCTTCCACGCCACCCTCGAAGAGCTGGCCAATGATCGGGAGCGCCTGCTGCCATGAGCATGACTGAAATCCCGCAAAACACCTCCCGCCGGGAAATGCGCAAGGCGTTGATCCGCCTGCGCATGGAAATGCACCGTCAGGAAATCCGCCATGAGTCTCAGCAACTGATGGTCCCGCTGAACAAAGTGCGTGACCTGCGCCATAACTGGCAGGACAGCCTGGGCATCAAGCATGCGCCGCTGTGGGGCGTGGCTGCAGTGACGCTGATGGGCTTTTTTACCGGCAAGGGCGCCAAGGCCGGCAGTATCAGCAGCGTGACGCGCCTGGTGCGGCTGGGCGCCGGTTTGATCCCGTTGATCAAATTGGCCATGGCAGGGCGCAAGGGTTAATCGCGACTGGCTGCATTCTTGCAAACAGAATCGGCCCGGCCCTCGCTACTGAGGGCCGGGCCTTTTTTCGCCAGCTCTCTTAAGGAGGCCCCGTGATCGACGGGCAACCGCTCGCCTGTTTCCAGCCATTCATCGACACTGCCACCGGGCGCATCGCCGGCGTCGAGGCACTCGGCCGTCTGCGCCAGGCTGATGGCCGCTTGCTGTCAGTCGGCCCGCTGTTTGCCGACCCGCGCACGCCAGGCGTGGCCTTGCGCCGCCTCGACCGGCAGATCCGCGACAATGCCTTGAGCCGCCTGCATGAAGCGCCTGCAGACTGGTTTCTGAGCCTGAACATCTCGCCCCGCTGGATCAACCGTCTGCGCCCCGGCCAAGCCTTGCCCAGCCTGAAGCAGGTGCATGCGCATGGCGTCGATCCGCAGCGCATTGTGTTCGAGATCACCGAACTGGGCGGTGACATCCAGCGTCTGGCCGAGGTGGTGGCGCGCTATCGTGAGGCCGGTGCACGCATTGCCATCGATGACTTCGGTGCCGGCTACTCCCAGCTTGACCGCGTGCTCGCGCTGCAGCCGGATATCCTCAAGCTGGACATGCGCCTGTTCCAGGAAGCCGCCAAGGGCGGACCAAGCAGTGAGGTCGTGCGTGCGCTGGCGCAAATGGCCGAAAAGACGGGCTGCTGGATCATCGCCGAAGGCGTGGAAACCGAGGCGCAGCTGAGCTTCGCCCTGGAATGCGGCGCGCGGTACGTACAGGGTTACCTGTTTGCCCAAGCGCAACTCGACTGGTTTGCCACCGATGCCTTCGTGCCGCAGTTTGCCCGGCTGCGCACGGTTTACGTGCAGCAAAAACTGGCTGAACGCGGCCGCATCATGCAGTTGCGCCTGCAACTGGCCCAGCTGATGCTGATCCTGCAGAACTGGGCACAGGGCCAGGCACCGCTGGAACAGTTACCTCAATTGCCGGATTTCCCCTGGCTGCTGCGCTTTTATCAGTGCGACCGGCATGGCACCCAGCTGACGCCCAACTTCGAATGGCGCCAGGACGCCTGGCAGGCCGACAGCCGCTACCTGGGGCATAACTGGTCGTGGCGCCCCTACTTCTATCACCTGCTGGCCGAAGGCTGGGAGGAGCGACGCCTGACCCTCTCCCAGACTTACCGCGACGCCACCACCAATCAGTATTGCCTGACCGCCGGACAATTCTTCGATAACGGTCAGCGTTTGCTGTTAATCGATATAGACGCGGCCGGCTTGTAGATTTTCGCTTGCCCCGGTGCAGCTGAACCGGGAAGCTGGGAGGGTCATTCACCGCACGGAGAGTACCCGCCTTGGATTGGCCCACCCTGCTTACCCGCGAACGTCTTGGAAAGCCTCTGCACAGCCCGGAAGAACTCGGCCGCAGCCCGTTTCACAAAGACCATGACCGTATTATTTTCTCCGGCGCCTTCCGCCGCCTGGGCCGCAAGACCCAAGTGCACCCGGTGTCCAGCAACGATCATATTCATACGCGCCTGACCCACTCCCTGGAAGTCAGCTGCGTCGGCCGATCCCTCGGCATGCGCGTGGGCGAAACCCTGCGCAGCGCCCTGCCCGACTGGTGCGACCCCAGCGATCTGGGCATGGTCGTGCAATCGGCTTGCCTGGCCCATGACATCGGCAACCCGCCATTCGGGCATTCCGGCGAAGATGCCATCCGCCACTGGTTCCAACAGGCGGCCGGACGCGGCTGGCTGGACGACATGAGCAGCGCCGAGCGCAATGACTTCCTCAATTTCGAAGGCAACGCCCAGGGTTTTCGGGTGCTGACCCAGCTTGAGTACCACCAGTTCGACGGCGGCACTCGCCTGACCTATGCCACCCTGGGCACCTACCTGAAATACCCGTGGACCGCCCGCCACGCCGACTCGCTGGGCTACAAGAAGCATAAGTTCGGCTGTTACCAGAGCGAGCTGCCGATTCTTGAGCAGATCGCTCACAGGCTCGGCCTGCCGCAACTGGAAGAACAACGCTGGGCCCGTCATCCACTGGTGTACCTGATGGAGGCGGCAGACGATATCTGCTACGCCCTGATCGATCTCGAAGACGGCCTGGAAATGGAGTTGCTCGAATACGCCGAGGTCGAGTCGTTGTTGCTCGACCTGGTCGGTGACGACCTGCCCCAGACTTATCGACAACTGGGCGCGCAAGACTCGCGCCGGCGCAAGCTGGCGATTTTGCGCGGCAAGGCCATCGAGCACCTGACCAATGCCGCTGCCCGGGCTTTCGTGGAACAGCAGGATGCGTTGCTGGCCGGCACACTGCCGGGCGATCTGGTGGAGCACATGCATGGCCCCGCCAAGCGTTGCGTGCTGGATGCCAAGGACATGGCCCGCAAGAAAATCTTCCAGGACAAGCGCAAGACCCTGCATGAAATCGGTGCCTACACCACCCTCGAAATCCTCTTGAATGCGTTTTGCGGTGCCGCGCTGGAGCAACATGGCGGGCGCACGCCGTCGTTCAAGAACCGGCGCATCCTCGACCTGCTCGGCAACAGCGCACCGGACCCGGCGTGGCCGTTGCACGCCTCGTTCATGCGCATGATCGACTTTATTGCCGGCATGACCGACAGCTACGCCACCGAGATGGCACGGGAGATGACCGGGCGTTCGAGCCCACAATGACGCTTTCGATCACGCCGCCTGTTCCCCGAACAGAATCTGCCTACGAAGGGAACAGAGCTGCCTGATCGAATTCGTACACTCATTCAAGGAATAATCACGCCCGCTTCTGGCGGACCTGGCGAGCAATTCCTACGCGCCACCCCATCGACGCTTGACTGACCCGTGTGCCCCTATGCCCAGACACCCTCTTCGAATCCTATTGGTGGAGGATCACCCCTTTCAGCTTCTGGCCACCCAGTGCCTGCTTAACACCTTCGGCTTCGACCACCTGACTCTGGCAGAAAATGCCGAACAGGCGATCCGCGCGATGTCTGAGTCCAAAAGGCCATTTGACCTGATGCTGTGCGACCAATGCCTGCCTGATTTACTCGGCCTGGAGCTGGTGGAAATCGCCAGTCGCCAACACTTTATAACCGGCGCCATTCTGCTGAGCGGGCTGCCTTCCTCGGAACTGTTCAACCTGACCACCCAAGCCCTGCAGCGTGGTTTGCCGCTGCTTGGTTATTTATCCAAACCGCTGAATAAAGACGAACTCGAAAAATTGATTGCCCCTCTGGTCCGATTATAAATGTAGGACTTTAAACTCTGCCCCCCTACGAAAACATACCTGAACCAAGCGCTGAATCGCTGGCACTGCCAATGACCGCACTGATTTAAAACTTGCTTACATCCAGCGTCACAAAGCCTTAACAACTGGTAGGCAACTACCTTTTTTCATGTAGGAATTCTCCTGTTTTATACCTGTTCCCACCATGGTTCATGCTCCTCCCTCTTCTTCTGAGCTAATGTGCCCGCTTTATTTGCACTTGCATGGAATGTGATTATGAACACGGTTTTTATCATTGATGACCACCCCGTTATCAGGCTGGCGATCCGCATGTTGCTGGAACATGAGGGTTATAAAGTCGTCGGTGAAACGGACAACGGTTGTGATGCGATACAAATGGTTCGCGAATGCCTGCCGGACTTGATCATTCTGGATATCAGCATTCCCAAACTTGACGGCCTCGAAGTGCTGTGCCGATTCAACGCCATGAACACATCGATGAAAACCCTGATTCTGACCGCCCAGAGCCCGACGCTGTTTGCCACGCGCTGCATGCGCTCGGGCGCGGATGGCTATGTGTGCAAGGAAGGCGACCTGAGCGAACTGCTGAGTGCGATCCGCGCCGTATTGTCGGGCTACAACTATTTTCCCAGCCAGGCGCTCAATGGTAATGCAGACGGCACAGACACGCTGGAACTTGAACTGTTTAAAACAGTGAACGATCGGGAACTGATGGTCTTACAACTTTTCGCACAAGGCCGTACCAATAAGGAAATCGCCAAAGGCATGTTTTTAAGTAACAAAACAGTAAGCACTTACAAAAAAAGGCTGATGCAAAAACTTAAAGCCAAGTCCTTGGTAGAACTTATCGAGATGGCAAAACGAAACGCGCTAGTGTGAGAAAGCGGATGCCCAGCCGTATAAAGGACTATTTGATTATATTAATCGCCGGTGTGTGTTTCAGCACGACGGTGCCTGCGGACCCCGCTCCCGGCCCGGAACACTTCACGCTGTTGAGCCGTGCAAGTGCGGTACAACTGGATGTTCAACTGGACAAGGCCCAGCGCCAGTGGTTACAGAACAAACGCGAGTTGGTGCTCGGCACTTCGGCTCCGGACTACCCGCCCTTCGACCTGACCTCCAGCGGCCGCGACTACGAGGGCCTGACCGCCGACTACGCAGGGCTGTTGGCCCAAGCCCTGGCATTGCCCGTGAAGGTGGTGCGCTACCCCACCCGAGAAGCCTCGATCCACGCGCTTGAAACGGGCGAAATTGACTTGTTGGGCTCCTCCAACGGCTTTGAAGCCGCCAACCCGAATCTCATCCTGTCGCAGCCATACGCGGTGGACCAACCCGTGCTGGTGACCCGTGAGGGTGAAACCTACAACCTGGGCAATGGGCTGGCCGGACTGCGCTTGAGCCTGGTCTACCACTACCTGCCGTTGAGCGAAGTGCAGAAGCTGTATCCAAAGGCCAACATCCGCGCCTACCCCTCGTACCAAAACGCGTTGAATGCGGTGGCGTTCGACCAGGCCGACGTGTTTTTGGGCGACACCATTTCCACCCATTACATGATCAACAAGGGCTACCTGAAAAACATCCGCATGGCCAACTTCGGCAAGCATGAAGCCTACGGCTTCAGCTTTGCGCTGCGCCAGGAACAGCGCACTTTGCTGAGCATCGTCGATTCGGTGCTGGCCGCCATCCCCATCAATGAACGCGACAGTATCGCCAAGCGCTGGAGCGCCGGCAGCGATATCTTGCTGACCGACAAGAAACTGCAGCTGACCCAGCGCGAAGAGCGTTGGCTCAAAGACCATCCGGTGGTGACAGTCGTCGTCAATGAGACCTTCGCACCGCTGACGTTTTTCGACGCCGAAGGCAATTTTCGCGGCATCACCGCAGACTTGCTGGAACTGATACGCCTGCGCACCGGGTTACGTTTCAAGATCCTGCGCAGTCGCGAAGTCAACGCGATGATCGAGCAGGTCACCACCGGTAAAGCCGATATCATCGGGGCCATTGTCCCCAGCGTTGAAAGGGAGGCTTCGCTGAGCTTCAGTCGCCCTTACCTGGAAAACTCCTACGTCCTGCTGACCCGCAAAGAGCCCGGCGCGCCCTCGAACCTGGAGCAGATGGCAGGCAAGCGCCTGGCGATCACCGTGGGCAACCCCTTGGAAAAAATCCTCACGCAGGACTTCCCGCAGATTCGCCTGGTGGAGGTCAGCGACACCTTCAAGGCATCCGAAATGCTGGCCCAAGGCAATGTGGAAGGTGCCGTCAACTCGCTGGTGATCGCCAACTACTTCCTGTCCTCCCAGGTTTTCCAGGACAAACTGCAGATCAGCACCAGTATTGGCACCCTCCCCGCCACGTTCGCCCTGGCAACACCTCGCCGCGCCGTCGAATTGAGTTCAATCCTGGACAAGGCCCTGCTGAGCATTGCTCCAGACGAAATGGGCGTGATCAACAGTCGCTGGCGAGGCTACACCGCCGCCCCCGACAGTTACTGGCGCAATTACCACCAGTTGATCGCGCAAATCATCGTCGGCACCGGGCTGTTGCTGCTGATTTCACTGACCTGGAACGCCCACATGCGCCGCCAGATCAAACATCGAAAAATGGCCGAGCGCGCCCTTAACGATCAGTTTGAGTTCATGCGCGCATTGGTCAACGAAACCCCGCACCCGATCTATGTGCGTGATCGAAACGGCCTGTTGCAAACCTGTAATGACAGTTACTTGCAGGTCTTCGACGTCAAGCGTGAAGACGTGATCGGCAAGAGCGTGATCCAGATGGACATGGCCCGGGAATCGGAAGCCGCGCAATACCACGCGGACTACCAGCAAGTCGTGGCGCAAGGCAACCCACTGATTCTCGACCGCACCCTGCACCTGCACGGAAAAAAACTGACGATCTATCACTGGATTCTTCCTTACCGTGACTCCGTCGGTGAAGTCCAGGGCATCATCGGGGGCTGGATCGACATCAGTGAGCGGCGCCAGCTGTTCGACGAGTTGCGCGCCGCCAAGGAACGCGCCGATGAAGCGAACCGGGCCAAAAGCACCTTCCTTGCCACCATGAGCCATGAAATCCGCACGCCGATGAATGCCGTGATCGGCATGCTGGAGTTGACCCTCAAGCGGGCTGACCAGGGTCATCTCGACCGCCCCGCGATCGAAGTGGCCTACAACTCGGCCAAAGACCTGCTGGAATTGATCGGCGATATTCTGGACATCGCGCGCATCGAGTCCGGCCGTTTGAGCCTGGCGCCGGAACGCGTGAACCTGCGGGAAGTCATCGAATCGGTGGTGCGCGTGTTCGACGGCCTGGCACGGCAGAAAACCCTCAGCCTGCTGCTGGAGTTCAAGCCCGAGCAGGATGACACCGAGGTGCTGATCGACCCGTTACGCTTCAAACAGGTGCTGTCCAACCTGGTGAGCAATGCGATCAAGTTCACCGAGCGCGGGCGGGTGCACATCAAGGTGGACGTGCAACCCACCGATCAACCGCAGCAGGTCGAAATGAAACTGGTGGTCGAGGACACCGGCATCGGTATCAGTCGCGACGACCAACTGCGCCTGTTCGAGCCGTTTGCCCAGGCCGACAACTCCGGGCACCTGGCCAGAAGCGGCGCCGGCCTGGGGCTGGTGATCTGCCGAAGCCTGTGCGCGATGATGGGCGGGCAACTGAGCCTGAGCAGTGTGCCGATGGTGGGCACCCAAGTGCATGTCAACTTGACAATGCCCCGCCTGCAGCCGGTCCAGCCCGTGGGAGAACTCAAACCCGCGCCCCCGGCGTTTGCGCCGGTGCTCAACGTATTGGTGGTGGATGACCATCCCGCGAACCGCCTGCTGATGTGTCAGCAACTGGGTTACCTGGGGCATCAGTTCACCGCAGCCCAGCACGGTGCCGCCGGCTTCAAGGCATGGCGTCAGGAACGCTTCGACCTGGTCATCGCCGACTGCAACATGCCGATCATGAACGGCTACGAATTGACCCGCTCGATCCGTGAGTATGAACAGCGCGAACAGCTGCCGGCCTGCGTCGTGCTGGGCTTCACCGCCAATGCTCAGCCGGAAGAGAAACTGCGCTGCGCGCAAGCGGGCATGAACGACTGCCTGTTCAAGCCAATCAGCCTGACGGTGCTGGAGCGGCAACTGGCGCAGATCGGCCAGCAACCCGGCGGTGTGAGGCTCGACCTCAGCAGCCTGGAGGCGCTTACGGGCGGCGACCCACAGCTGAGTCGCCGCCTGCTCGAGGAATTGCTTAACAGCAGCCGTAATGACCGTCAGGAACTGACCGCCATGTTGGCGCAACAGGCATCGCCCCAGGCCATCATTGACCAGGCCCACAAGATCAAGGGAGCTGCGCGCATCGTGCAGGCCGCTGCGCTGGCCGGCGAATGTGAAGCGCTGGAGCACGCCTGCGCGCAAGGTGAAGATCGGCCGAGGATCGAAACCGGCATCAAGACCCTGGAAAAATGCATGCTTGAATTGGAGAGGATGCTGCAGGTGCGCCTTAATGAACTGGACGCCTTGCGATAGGCAGGGCGAGTGTTTGCACTCTCCCTGCCGCCATCGGTCAGCAGTCGGTCAGACGCAGGAAGATCGCTGCCAGCTGTTCGATGCCCGCCTGGTCCTGCGCGGTAAAGCGCGACAGCGACGGGCTGTCCAGATCAAGGACGCCAATCAGTTGGCCGTCCTTGACCAGGGGCACCACCAGTTCGCTGTTGGAAGCGCTGTCACAGGCGATATGCCCAGGGAACGCGTGAACGTCCTCCACCCGCTGGGTTTGCCGCGATGCCGCCGCCGCGCCGCACACCCCACGACCGAACGGAATGCGCACGCAGGCAATCTGGCCCTGGAACGGGCCAAGCACCAGCTCTTCGTTGCGGTTGAGGTAGAAGCCGGCCCAGTTCAGGTCATCCAGCTGGTTGAACAGAAACGCAGAGAACTGCGCGCTGTTGGCGATGAAGTCGCGTTCATCGGCCAACAGCGACTCCAGTTGCGCACACAGCATTGCATAGCCATCCAGGCCCGTGCCGGCCTGTTGCAAATCGATCATGGTTGACGCTCCAACAACTTGAGACCCACCCAGTAACGGGCGAATTGATACGCGCACCGGCCATTGCGGTTGCCGCGCCCGGTGGCCCAACGTACGGCCAAAATATCCAGCGCTTCATCGCGCTGCCATTGCAAACCGGCCTTGCTGGCCAGTTCGCCAATCCAGTGCTCGACCACGTTCAGGAAATGTTCCTGAGAGAACGGGTAGAAAGACAACCACAGGCCGAACCGGTCGGACAGGGCGATTTTATCTTCAACGGCCTCGCTGGGGTGCAGCTCGCCGTCCACGCGTTTCCAGTTGTCATTGTCGCTCTGGTTTTCCGGCACCAGGTGACGACGGTTGGACGTGGCATACAACAGCACGTTTTCCGGCGCCTGCTCCAGCGAGCCGTCCAGCACACTCTTGAGCACGCGGTAGTCGCCCTCGCCGGCCTCGAACGACAAGTCGTCGCAGAACAGGATGAACCGCTGCGGCAGCTTGAGCAGTTGCTCGACCACGCGCGGCAAGTCGGCCAGGTGATCGCGCTCGATTTCAATCAGGCGCAAGCCGGCCTTGGCGTGCTGGGCGAGCAAGGCGCGCACCATTGACGATTTACCCGTGCCGCGCGAACCCCACAGCAGCGCGTGGTTGGCGGGCAGGCCTTCGAGAAACTGCTGGGTGTTGCGAGCCAGTTGTTCGCGTTGCTTGTCCACACCGATCAGGTCGCTAAGGCGCATGTCCAGGCTGACTTCCAGGGGCAGCAAAAAGCCGCTGCGGCCTTCGCGCTGCCAACGGGCGGCGAGGCACTGGTCCCAGTCGATGGCTTGACGGGGCGCCGGCAACAACGGTTCCAGGCGTGCAAGTACCGCATCGGCACGCTCAAGAAAGGCATTCAATCGATTATCCACGACTATTCCTCTGGCAAGTTCTTGCAAAAGATGGCGTATTGGCAACCCTGCGGCACACCGCGACAGGGCTGCACCTGTAAAAAAATCAACGATTATGCCGAGCAAGCCAAAGCCGGTGGATGTTCAGCTATGCTTGCCGGGCGAAGGGAAACGTGAAGTGGTTCAACACCCGATGGATATCAAGTTCGCCCACCGCTTGTCTTATAAACAAGCTCGATTGACTGTGCTGGTCGGTTTCGTCTTGGGAACCTTGCTCAGTCTGATCCAAATCGGCATTGATTATGCCAGCGAAGACGCATCCATCAACCGTGAAATACGCTCGCTGATCGAAATCAGCCATAACCCCGCCTCCCGTATCGCCTACAACATCGACGCCGAACTCGCCCAGGAACTGACGCTGGGCCTGCTGCACTCCCCGGCGATCACCCGTGCGCAATTGGTCGACAACAATGGCGTGGTACTGGCCGACGTCGATCGCCCGCGCAAGGAAAGCACCTACCGCCCCATCAGCGATTTTCTGTTTGGCGCCAACCGCCAGTTTGAGGACCGGTTGTTCCTGAGCCACATGCCTAATGATTCCTTGGGCGTGTTGCGCCTGGACGTCGACACTTACGCCTTCGGCAGCCGCTTCCTGCACCGCGCCGAGATCACACTGCTTAACGGTTTTGCCCGCAGCCTGCTGCTGACCGGCATCCTGTTGGGCCTGTTTTACGTGATGCTGACCCAACCGCTGGTGCGCATTATTCGCGCGCTGAGCACCAGCAAACAGGCACACCTGGATTGCCCGCCAGGGCACGAAAACGACGAAATCGGTGTGCTGGTCAGTGTCGCCAACCAGCAATTCGAAAACATGGAGACCGAAATCCAGCAGCGCCGCCACGCCGAGGATCGACTCACCGAGTACCTGGGCCAGCTGGAAGATATCGTCTCCGCACGCACACTGGAGCTCAAGGCCAGCAACCAACGCCTGAGCCAGTCCAATGATGAGTTGGAGGCTGCGAAGATGACGGCGCTGGGCATGGCCCAGGCACGGGCGGCGTTCCTGGCCAACATGAGCCACGAGATTCGCACGCCGCTCAACGGCCTGCTGGGCATGATCGCCCTCTCGCTGGACAGCCCGTTGAATGCCGAGCAGCGTCAGCAACTGTCGATTGCCCATGACTCCGGCAAAGTGCTGGTGGAGTTGCTCAACGATATCCTCGACCTGTCCAAGTTTGATGCCGGCCAGCTGGAGCTGGAGCGTATCCCGTTCGATCTCAGCTCGCTGGTGGAAGACACCGCCAACCTGCTGTCGCAGAACGCAGCACCGAGCGTTGAACTGACGTGCTTGATCGACCCGCTGTTTCCCGCCCAAGTGATTGGCGACCCGACACGTGTGCGGCAAATCGTCAGCAACTTGCTCTCCAACGCCTTGAAGTTCACGCGCTTTGGCCGCGTCGACGTGCGCCTGAGCGCCAGTGAGGGCCGGGTGAAGATTGAAGTGTGCGATACCGGTATCGGCATCGCTCAGGATGCGCAGGTGAAGATATTCCAGCCGTTTACCCAGGCCGGCGCAGGCATCACCCGCCAGTTTGGTGGCACGGGGCTGGGGCTGGCGTTGACGCATAATCTGTGTGAAGCGATGAAGGGCCGGCTGAGCATCAGCTCGGAAGTCGGGTTTGGCAGCCAGTTCTGCGCCGACCTGCCACTGCCCACGCATTTGCCCGCCACTCGTTACGCGCCGCTGGCAGGCGAAGTCATCGCCATCACCAGCGCGGGTAGCGGCCTGACAGAATTGCTCAGCACCCTGTTGCCTCACTGGGGGCTGGCGCCGCGCGTTTACTCTCAAGACGACGACCTGAGCGGGCAACACCCTGACCTGTTGATCACCGATTGCCCGGAGTGCCTGTTCCGCCTGCGCCCAGCCATCAAGGCACCCATTCTGCTGGTCACCGCCTACGGCAACTTTATGCCCAGTGAGGAAGTGGCAGCCCTGGCGCCGCTGCAGCAACAGGCGCGCCCTTTGAGCCGCAACGCGCTGTATCAGATCCTGCAACGCAATTTGCGCAGCGACGCGCCACTGATCCTCGACCCGATCCAGATGGAAGCCGCGCCGTTTACGCACCGGGCGCGCATCCTGCTGGTGGAGGACAACCCGGTCAATCAACTGGTGGCCAAAGGCATGCTCAGCAAGCTCGGCTGCGAAGTGGTGGTGGCCGCGCACGGTGGCGAAGCGCTCAAGTTCCTTGAAGAGCAGCGCTTTGACATGGTGCTGATGGACTGCAACATGCCGGTAATGAATGGCTACGAGGCCAGCCGGCAGATTCGCCGCAGCGGGCGCTGGCCCGATTTGCCCATTGTCGCCTTGACGGCCAACGCCCTCTCGGAAGAGCGCGAGCGTTGCCGGGCCGCGGGCATGGATGACTATCTGGCCAAACCGTTCCGCCGCGAAGAACTCAAGGCTCTGCTGGACCTGTGGGTGCCGCAGACGACAAGCCTTTGATCTGCGCCAGTAACTGGTCCAGGCCTGCGCGCAAAGCGTCGGCCTGGTTCAAGTCAATGCCGCTGTCACACAGCAAGCGGGTTTTCAGGCGGTGAGTCTGGTCGCGTAACTGCACACCGGCCTGAGTCAGACCCAGGTGCACTTCCCGCTCATCCCGTGCGCTGCGTTGGCGGCTCACCAGATCGAGCTGCTCAAGACGCTTGAGCAGCGGCGTCAATGTGCCCGAATGGAGCATCAGCCGCTCGCCCAACGCCTTGACGGTCGGCTGCGGCGCAGTTGCCTCGTGCCATTCCCACAGCACCAGCATGACCACGTACTGCGGATAGGTCAGGCCCAACTGGTCAAGCATCGGTTTATAGGCACGCGTCACCGCCCGTGAGGCAGCGTAGAGCTTGAAACACAGTTGGTCGTCCAGTGCCAGGGACACGGCGGATACATCGATCATTTGAGCAGGGCTTCAATCTCTTGGGTCAGGTCCTGGGGCTTGGTGGTCGGGGCAAAACGCTTGACCACCTGACCGTCACGACCGATCAGGAATTTGGTGAAATTCCACTTGATGCCCTTGGACCCCAGCAAGCCCGGCGCTTGTTTTTTAAGCTGCACGAACAGCGGGTGGGCCTCGCTGCCGTTGACGTCGATCTTCTTGAACAGCGGGAAACTGACACCGAAATTCAATTCGCAGAACTCGGAAATCGCGCCTTCGTTGCCGGGCTCCTGCTTGCCGAATTGGTTGCAGGGGAACCCCAGCACCACCAGGCCCTGGTCCTTGTACTGCTGCCAGAGTTGCTCGAGGCCTTTGTACTGCGGAGTGAAACCACATTTGCTGGCGGTGTTGACCACCAAAATGGCCTTGCCGGCGAAGTCGGCCAAGGTCTTTTGCTCACCTTTGATGGTGGTGCACGGGATGCTCAGCAGGTTGGTGCTCATGGCAGTGCCTCAAACAGGGGGAAGACCTGGAAAGATAGTAGGCAATTTAATTGTGTGCAATTTAATTGACCGCATTGATGAGGCCCTATTTGCTCACATCAATCCCTTCATTCATGCTCAATACAACAGTGGGAGCGGGCTTGCTCGCGAATGCGGTGTGTCAGCCAGCTCATTGGTCACTGACACACTGCATTCGCGAGCAAGCCCGCTCCCACATGGAAGGGTGCTGCCTGCCCTAGCGCGGGACGAGGTCCAGGCACACCGAGTTGATGCAGTACCGCAAACCCGTCGGCGGCGGACCATCCGGGAACACATGCCCCAGGTGCGCATCGCACTTGGCGCAGGTGACTTCGGTGCGGACCATGCCGTGGCTGACGTCGCGGATCTCGATCATCGCGCTGTCGGCAATCGGCGCGTAGAAGCTCGGCCAGCCGCAACCGGAATCAAACTTGGTGCTGGAATCGAACAGCGGCTCATTGCAACAGATGCAGTGATACACACCGTCGGTCTTGGTTTCGTTGTATTTGCCGCTGAAAGGGCGCTCGGTGCCCTTGAGACGACACACCTGATACTGCGCGGGGTCGAGCATGTCCCGCCACTCATCCAGGGTTTTCTGCAACTTATCCATCAATCCACCTCGGCAACTGAAAAAGCCTGATCTGTATCTTTTCCACGGAACAGGCGGCACGTATGATTGCGCCTCTTCAAAACGCCAGTCTGGCACCCGCGCTACCGGCATTCAAACGTATTTATGGGTGCAGGCCTCGCAGGATTCGCAGTACGGTAGTGTCCACGCCGTCTGGATCGTTCATTTTCAGGATCACATCGCCATGCAGGTCAGCAAATCGAACAAGCTCGCCAACGTCTGCTACGACATTCGCGGCCCAGTGCTCAAGCACGCCAAACGCCTGGAAGAGGAAGGCCATCGCATCCTCAAGCTGAACATTGGCAACCCGGCGCCGTTTGGTTTCGAAGCGCCGGACGAAATCCTCCAGGACGTGATCCGCAACCTGCCGACCGCCCAGGGCTACAGCGATTCGAAAGGCTTGTTCAGCGCGCGTAAAGCCGTGATGCAGTACTACCAACAGAAACAGGTGGAAGGTGTCGGCATCGAAGACATCTACCTGGGCAACGGCGTGTCCGAGCTGATCGTGATGTCCATGCAGGCCTTGCTCAACAACGGCGACGAAGTGCTGGTGCCGGCGCCCGACTACCCGCTGTGGACCGCTGCCGTGACCCTGGCTGGCGGCCACCCGGTGCACTACCTGTGCGATGAAGGCGCCGACTGGTTCCCGGACCTGGCCGACATCAAGGCCAAGATCACGCCGAACACCAAGGCCCTGGTGATCATCAACCCGAACAATCCGACCGGCGCCGTGTACTCCAAGGAAGTGTTGCTGGGCATGCTCGAGCTGGCACGCCAGCACAACCTGGTGGTGTTCTCCGACGAGATCTACGACAAGATCCTCTACGACGACGCCGTGCACATCTGCACCGGCTCCCTGGCGCCGGACCTGCTGTGCCTGACCTTCAATGGCCTGTCCAAATCCTACCGCGTGGCGGGTTTCCGCTCCGGCTGGATCGCCATCTCCGGGCCCAAGCACAACGCCCAGAGCTACATCGAAGGCATCGACATGCTGGCCAATATGCGCCTGTGTGCCAACGTGCCGAGCCAGCATGCGATCCAGACCGCCCTCGGCGGCTACCAGAGCATCAACGACCTGGTGCTGCCCCAGGGCCGCCTGCTGGAGCAGCGCAACCGCACCTGGGAGCTGCTCAACGCGATCCCCGGCGTCAGCTGCGTGAAACCCATGGGCGCGCTGTATGCGTTCCCGCGGATCGACCCGAAAGTCTGCCCGATCCTCAACGACGAGAAATTCGTGCTCGACCTGCTGCTGTCGGAAAAGCTGCTGGTGGTCCAGGGAACGGCGTTCAACTGGCCGTGGCCGGATCACTTCCGCGTGGTGACATTGCCGCGAGTGGATGACCTGGACATGGCCATTGGTCGCATCGGCAACTTCCTCAAGTCTTATCGCCAATAGCGCGCATGCCGCCGTACGACCGACATTCGGTCGTACGGTGAGTATCTGGCAACACTTCTCTACGCTGCGCGCCCTCCTCCCAGCCGCTGCACGCCACGGACCGGTCAGCCTCCTATAATTACGGGGTGCGAAGGCTTGAATGGGGTGATCGCGGTGGGCTTTTCGGCTCGGAAAATCCTTTCAAGGCTCTACATTCAGGCTGTAGGACACAGTTTGAAATAGTCGCTCGGTTGAATCGCCCCAGGCCGCACCTTATATACCCCGCAGTACGCGACATATTAAGCATGAGGAGAATTCTACAACCATGATGCGCATCCTGCTGTTCTTGGCCACTAACCTGGCGGTCGTGCTGATTGCCAGCATCACCCTGAGCCTATTCGGCTTCAACGGGTTCATGGCGGCCAACGGGGTTGATCTGAACCTCAATCAGCTGCTGGTCTTCTGTGCAGTCTTTGGTTTTGCCGGCTCGATCTTCTCGCTGTTCATCTCCAAATGGATGGCGAAGATGAGCACCAGCACCCAGGTCATCACCCAGCCACGCACCCGCCATGAGCAATGGTTGCTGCAGACCGTTGAGCAGTTGTCCCGCGAGGCTGGCATCAAGATGCCTGAAGTCGGGATCTTCCCGGCGTATGAGGCCAACGCCTTTGCCACCGGCTGGAACAAGAACGACGCCCTTGTTGCGGTGAGCCAGGGCATGCTCGAACGCTTCTCCTACGACGAAGTGAAGGCGGTACTGGCTCACGAGATCGGCCACGTGGCCAACGGCGACATGGTTACCCTGGCGCTGGTACAAGGCGTGGTGAACACCTTCGTGATGTTCTTTGCGCGAATCATCGGCAACTTCGTCGACAAGGTGATCTTCAAGAACGAAGAAGGCCGCGGCATTGCCTACTTCGTGGCGACCATCTTTGCCGAGGTGGTGCTGGGCTTCCTGGCCAGCGCGATCACCATGTGGTTCTCGCGCAAACGCGAGTTCCGCGCGGACGAAGCCGGTGCCCGCCTGGCCGGTACCGGCGCGATGATTGCAGCACTGCAACACTTGCGCTCCGAACAAGGCCTGCCAGTGCACATGCCGGACAGCCTGACGGCGTTTGGTATCAACGGTGGCATCAAGCAAGGTTTTGCTCGCATGTTCATGAGCCACCCGCCGCTGGAAGAGCGGATCGACGCACTGCGTCGCCGGGGCTGATAGCTAAGCAGTAACGCAAAAAGAGGGGCGATCTGATCGCCCCTTTTTTTGTGGGTGCGTGCTGGGTACAGAGGAGATGGGCGCCGCTCTTACAGCGGGTCACTTCGCAAAAGCACCAAAGAAGCTCAACTCAACCCAATGTGGGAGCTGGCTTGCCTGCGATGGCATCGACGGGTTATGCCTGACACACCGAGTTGCCTGCATCGCAGGCAAGCCAGCTCCCACAGAAAAGCCAAGCCGTGCGGTGCTGGGAGCTGTACTCGGTCAACGTGTGGGAGCGGGCTTGCTCGCGAAGGCGGTGGGTCAGTCAGCTCATGTGTCACTGGCACACCGCCTTCGCGAGCAAGCCCGCTCCCACATTGGGTTCTCAGTGCATCAGGTAGAAGTGCGTTGCTGTGCTGTTGATCTGCTTTTGCTTCTACCACTCAGGTCGGCTACCACACCGCCGTGCTCTGCTTTTGACTTTGAGCTGACAGGCCCCGTCAACCACCCTGGCCGAACGCAGGCTTGAAACCGTGGCTAACCCGCCAGGACGCCGGGTTAGCCGTGTTGGGCAAGGGATGGCCCATCACGGCGGCCCACGGATTCAAACGGAGCGAGACACCAAGTGGTGGGGCGAAGACCTTTTAGTTACTTTTGGCTGGGCCGGCATTCCGGGCGTTTGCCAAAAGTGACCCGCTGTAAGAGCGCAACCGCCAGCCGCCGTGACCGCAGCAACGGATATGCACTCAATCACCCGAAAGAAACCAGCCAGCGCAACAATCAACCCTTTGTAACCCGATAAACCCGCTCTTCCAGTCGCGTGACCCCGTCCTGCACAAACTTCCAACTCTCGCCCAGGATGTCCTGCTCTTCCAGCACCTGCACAGACCAATGCCCCCCCAGCAACAGCTTCACCTCTTCATCAGCGACGGCAAACGGCGGCCCGGCCTTTTGTGTCTGATCGTAGTCGAGGGTGATCAGCAAACCCTGACAGCCCGGACGCAACAAGGCATTCAGATGCTCCGCGTACTGCGCCCGCATCAACGGCGGCAACGCGATCAGTGCCGCGCGATCGTAAAGCGCGGAGCAATCGGCCAGCGCTTCGGCGTCCAAGGCAAAGAAATCGCCGCACCACACCTCGATCAAGTCTGCCCGGTACACCTTGAACACGCCACGCTGGCTGATCCTAGGCACCAGCCCTTGCTCACTGAAAAACGCCTCCACCGCCTGCTCGGACAGCTCCACACCCAACACGCGATACCCCAAGCTTGCCAGCCACATCAGATCCAGGCTTTTGCCGCACAGCGGCACCAACACCTTTGCCCCTTCAGCCAAGGCCAGTTTTGGCCAGTGGCGTTGCAGGTAGGGGTTGACCTCGGGCAGATGAAAACCAATCTGGTTGCGTGCCCAACGCTCTTGCCAAAACTTAGGCTCCATGGAATCACCCTGAAAATTCGATCAAAAGGCGCTAAAACTTATATTAGATTTAGATCAATGATCTGATTGAAGATGGTCCCATATTAACGCTCAGGACCCCTTTTATGTTCCCCAGCCTGTTTGTCTCCCACGGTTCGCCCATGCTCGCCCTGCAACCCGGTGCCAGCGGCCCGGCACTCAAGCGCCTGGCGGCCGAACTGCCACGGCCAACAGCCATTGTGGTGGTCTCGGCGCACTGGGAAAGCCAGGGCCTGCTCGTTACTGGCAGCGCCGCGCCCGAGACTTGGCACGATTTCGGCGGCTTCCCACGGGAATTGTTCGCCGTGCAGTACCCCGCACCCGGTGACCCGCAATTGGCAGCCCAGATAATCGAACTGCTCAAGGCTGATAGCCTGGAGGCGCGCATCGATGATCAGCGCCCGTTCGACCATGGCACCTGGGTGCCCCTGTCACTGATGTACCCGGCAGCCGATATCCCGGTGGTGCAGGTGTCGCTGCCCAGCCGCATGGGCCCTGCCCTGCAGACCCGAGTCGGGCATGCGCTGGCCAGCCTGCGCGAACAAGGTGTGCTATTGATCGGCTCTGGCAGCATCACCCATAACCTGGGCGAGCTGAACTGGCAGGCCGGACCTGAGAGCATTGAGCCTTGGGCGCGCGATTTCCGCGACTGGGTAGTGGACAAACTCGCCGCCAACGACGAGGCGGCCTTGCACGACTATCGCCGCCAGGCGCCGCATGCCGTGCGCAGCCATCCGAGTGAAGAGCACCTGTTGCCGCTGTATTTTGCGCGGGGCGCGGGTGGCGCATTCAGCGTGGCGCACCAGGGGTTCACCATGGGTGCGCTCGGGATGGACATCTACCGCTTCGGCTAACACAGATCTAAAGGTGGGAGCGGGCTTGCTCGCGAATGCAGGGTGTCAGTCACCGGGAATATTGACTGATCCACCGCATTCGCGAGCAAGCCCGCTTGTGACTTGATCGAGTACTGGTCCAAACCTCAAATCCAGGCAAAAAAAATCCCCGAACCAGTCGGGGATTTTTTTTGTGCGATCAATCAGCCCAAAGGCGGATCAATCTTCGCGGTAGCGACGCAGCTTCAGCTGCTTACCGGCAACGCGTGTGTCTTTGAGCTTGGCCAGCAGTTTTTCCAGACCGTCTTCCGGCAGCTCCACCAGGGAGAAGCTGTCACGCACCTGGATACGACCGATCGCTTCACGTGCCAGGCCACCCTCGTTGAGGATAGCGCCCAGCAGGTTCTTGGCCGCGATGCCATCACGCGCGCCCAGCGCGGTACGGCAGCGAGCACGGCCTTCAGCCAATGGAACCGGAGCACGACGCTCACGATCACCACGGTCTGGACGGTCGCCGGTACGCTCTGGACGATCACCGCGCGGAGCGTTGTTCGGCACCAGTGGACGTTCTTTCTCGATCGCAGCCAGGGTCAGGGCCTGACCGTTGGTAGCCTTGCGCAGCAGGGCTGCAGCCAGGGCACGCGGGGTGCAACCGATATCGGCAGTCAGGCGGTCCAGCAGATCGCCGTGGGTCGATTCAGCGTCAGCCACCAGCGGCGACAGGCTGTTGGTCAGTTTCTTGATGCGAGCATCGAGAACGGCCTGGGCATCCGGCAGGCGGACTTCGGCAACTTTCTGACCGGTTACACGCTCGATCACTTGCAGCATGCGGCGCTCACGCGGAGTCACCAGCAGCAGTGCACGACCTTCGCGACCGGCACGGCCGGTACGGCCGATACGGTGAACGTAGGACTCTGGGTCGTACGGCATGTCAACGTTGAACACGTGGGTGATACGTGGAACGTCGAGGCCACGGGCAGCAACGTCGGTCGCCACAACGATGTCCAGACGGCCATCCTTGAGGGAGTCGATCACGCGCTCACGTTGGTTCTGGGCGATGTCACCGTTCAGCGCAGCGGCTTTGTAGCCTTTGGCTTCCAGGGCACTGGCCAGGTCCAGGGTCGCTTGCTTGGTGCGCACGAACATGATCAGGGCGTCGAAGTCTTCGACTTCCAGCAGGCTCAATACAGCCGAGGTCTTCTGGTCGGCGTGAACCAACAGGTGAGCCTGTTCGATCGCGGTAACGGTCTGAGTCTTGGTCTGGATCTTCACGTGTTGCGGATCGCGCAAGTGGCGTTCGGCAATGGCACGGATCGACTGTGGCAGGGTGGCCGAGAACAATACGGTCTGACGGGTGGGTGGCAGCGCCTTGAAGATGACTTCCAGGTCATCCATGAAGCCCAGCTTCAACATTTCGTCAGCTTCGTCCAGAACCAGGTGGTTCACGGTCGACAGCACTTTTTCGTCACGACGCAGGTGGTCGCACAGACGGCCCGGAGTGGCGACAACGATCTGTGCGCCGTTACGGATTGCTTTAAGTTGTGGGCCCATAGGCGCGCCGCCGTAAACGGCCACAACGGTTACGCCTGGCATTTGCTTGGCGTAGGTTTCAAAAGCGGTTGCTACTTGCAGCGCCAACTCACGGGTTGGCGCCAGGATCAGGGCTTGCGGCTCGCGCTTGGCAGGATCGATGCAGTGCAGGATTGGCAGGGCGAACGCGGCGGTTTTACCGGTACCGGTTTGCGCTTGGCCAATCATGTCTTGGCCGGCCATGATGATCGGGATCGATTGCTGCTGAATAGCCGAAGGTTCTTCGTAGCCAGTCGCGATGACGGCAGCAAGAATGTTCGGGTTAAGATTAAAAGCGGCGAAGCCGCCGGTTTCCTGGGTCATGGGTCTGCCTCTAAGTGCATCCGCAAAGACCCATGCTCCAAAGCTGCGCATGCCGTGTTGAGACTCAAGAGTCGCCCTGGCTGCTTTGTCGGCGGGGATTTGCGAAAACGAATGAATGAAAAAGATTCGTCAAGGAAGAGTCCGCTGTGCGGACGTGCAGCCGAAGCTGACTTCGGGGAATTGCGCTACCTAAACGCGGCCCGGTTAAAGGCCGGCGCGCACTATACCGGAAATAGCTGAAAAAGGGAGCTTTTTTTATCGCAAAGCGCCGATAAACCGCGCTGCATCAAAGCCTTTGCGGATCGCCGCGCCAGGGTCTATTTTTCAAAGGCCCGGCCCTGTTGGTCATAACGCTTAAACGGTTCACCTGCCCATCAAGACCTTTGGTCTGAAACCCACCCAAGCCCTGAGGGCACACCCGATGAATCAAGCCAGCATCAGTCGCGTCAGCCGTGAGTTACAGGGCCATGTCCTGCTGTTGGGTCTGGACCGAGTGGCCAAGCGCAATGCCTTTGATCTGGATCTGCTCAATGAGCTGAGCCTGGCTTATGGTGAATTTGATCGAAACGACGAGGCGCGAGTGGCCGTGGTGTTTGCCCACGGCGACCACTTCACCGCCGGGCTGGACCTGGCCAATGTCAGCGGCGTGATGTCCGGAGGCTGGCAACCGCCACTGGGTGGCTGCGATCCATGGGGTGTGTTCGCCGGGCCGCGGGTCAGCAAACCGGTGATCGTCGCGGCTCAGGGCTATTGCCTGACCATCGGCATCGAGTTGATGCTGGCAGCCGATATCAATATTTGCGCGAGCAACACGCGCTTTGCGCAAATGGAAGTCCAGCGTGGAATCTTTCCGTTTGGCGGCGCGACCCTACGTTTTCATCAGGTGGCCGGCTGGGGCAACGCCATGCGCTGGTTGCTCACCGGCGATGAATTTGATGCACACGAGGCGCTCAGGCTGGGCTTGGTGCAGGAAGTGATGGCCAGCGAAGACTTGCTGCCCCGCGCCATCGAACTTGCCAACCGCATCGCGCGCCAGGCGCCACTGGGCGTGCAGGCGACGCTGACGTCGGCCCGCCAGGCGCGCATGCAAGGTGAAGCGGTCGCGGCGGCAGGGTTGCAGCCGTTGGTGGAAAAGCTGCTCAACAGTGAAGATGCCAAAGAGGGCGTGCGGGCGATGGTTGAGAAGCGCCCGGGGGTGTTCAAGGGGATTTGAGTGGACAGTGTCGGCCTCATCGCGGGCAAGCCCGCTCCCACATTTGTACGCGTACATCCTTTGGAATGCGGTCGAATGTGGGAGCGGGCTTGCTCGCGAAGAGGCCAGAACAGTTAACTACGTTGCCGGCCGAATAGCCTTGATCAACGCCTGCAACGAGTACCCCAACCGCGGCGCCAAAGCGTCGGCACGCGCCGTCAGCGCACCCAGGTCCAGTGCCTGATCCAGCTCCGAAGGCACCAGCAGAATCACATTGCCCTCCTTCACCGGCAGCTCCCAGTAATGCCGGTGATACAACCCGCGCAACAACGCCGCACCCAGTGGCTTGCCATCATCGGTTGCCCACTGGTTGATGACCAGCCAGCCGCCGGGGTTGAGTTTCTTCTGGCAGTTTTCCAGGAAGGTCCATGCCAGGTGCCCCACGCCCGGGCCGACATCGGTGTAGAGGTCGACGAAAATCAGGTCGGCCGATTCGGCGCTATCGAGCAACTGCAACGCGTCGCCAATGCGGATGTACAGCCGCGGATCGTCATCCAGCCCCAGGAACTCAATGGCCAGGCGCGGCACGTCCGGGCGCAGCTCAATGGCCTCGACGTCTTCCAGCGGCAGGAACTTGAGGCACGCCTGGGTCAGCGTGCCGGCGCCCAGCCCGAGGAACAGCGCACTCTCCGGTTGCTCGTGACACAACGCGCCAATCAGCATCGCGCGGGTGTAGTCGTACTCCAGCCAACTCGGGTCGGCGGTGAATACGCAGCTTTGCTCGATGGCGTCGCCAAACTCGAGAAAGCGGTAATCGGCCACTTCAAGCACGCGGATCATGCCGAAGTCATCATGGACTTCGGCCAGCAGGCGCTCGACACGCTCCTCGGTCATCACTACTCCTAAAGGGTTTACCGCACGGCAAAGGCGCGATTGTCGGCCAACCGGCGGCAACAGGTCACGCACTAATTGCTGATAACATTGGCGCCCCACCGTCAATCAACCAATCGAGTTCACGATGAGCCAACCCTGGAGCCCCGACAGCTGGCGCGCCCTGCCGATCCAGCAACAACCCCAGTACCCGGACGCTGCGCACTTGCTGCAAGTGGAGCAGAACCTGGCCAGCTACCCGCCGCTGGTGTTTGCCGGGGAAGCCCGCGAGTTGCGCCGTCAGTTTGCCGAAGTGACCCAGGGCCGCGCGTTCCTGCTGCAGGGCGGTGACTGCGCCGAAAGCTTTGCCGAGTTCTCTGCGGCAAAGATCCGCGACACCTTCAAGGTGCTGCTGCAGATGGCAATCGTGATGACCTTCGCCGCCGGCTGCCCGGTGGTGAAAGTCGGGCGCATGGCCGGTCAGTTCGCCAAGCCGCGCTCGGCCAACGATGAAACCATCGACGGCGTCACCCTGCCCGCCTACCGTGGCGACATCGTCAATGGCATCGGCTTTGACGAAAAAAGCCGCGTGCCGGACCCGGACCGTCTGCTGCAGTCTTACCACCAGTCCACCGCCACGCTGAATTTGCTGCGCGCGTTTGCCCAGGGCGGATTTGCCGACCTGCATCAAGTGCACAAGTGGAACCTGGACTTCATTGCCAACTCCGCACTGGCCGAAAAATACAGCCAGCTGGCCGACCGTATCGACGAAACCCTGGCCTTCATGCGCGCCTGCGGCATGGACAGCTCGCCGCAACTGCGCGAAACCAGCTTCTTCACCGCCCACGAAGCGCTGCTGCTCAACTACGAGCAAGCCTTCGTGCGCCGCGACAGCCTGACCAACGACTACTACGACTGCTCGGCGCACATGCTCTGGATCGGCGACCGCACCCGTCAGCTGGACGGCGCCCACGTCGAATTCCTGCGCGGGGTGAACAACCCGATTGGCGTGAAGGTCGGCCCGAGCATGAACCCCGACGACTTGATCCGCCTGATCGACATTCTTAACCCGGACAACGACCCCGGCCGCCTCAACCTGATCGCGCGCATGGGTGCCGGCAAGGTGGGCGACCACCTGCCCAACCTGATCCGCGCCGTGCAGCGCGAGGGCAAGCAGGTGCTGTGGAGCTCGGACCCGATGCATGGCAACACCATCAAGGCCAGCAGCGGCTACAAGACCCGCGACTTTGCGCAGATTCTGGGCGAGGTGAAAGAGTTCTTCCAGGTGCATCAAGCCGAAGGCTCGTATGCCGGCGGGATTCACATCGAAATGACCGGGCAGAACGTCACCGAATGCATCGGCGGCGCGCGGCCGATCACCGAAGATGGCTTGTCGGACCGCTATCACACCCACTGCGACCCACGGATGAATGCCGATCAATCGCTGGAATTGGCGTTTTTGATTGCCGAGACTTTGAAACAGGTCAAACGCTGAGACGGGCCTGTTGTGGCGAGCGGGCTTGCCCCGCGTTGGGCTGCGAAGCAGCCCCAAAACCACCCACCCCACCCGCCCAGGCATACCGCAGCGGCCGTACTGGGGCGGCTTCGCCACTCAACGCGGGGCAAGCCCGCTCGACACAGGAACCCGATTCAGCTCAAAAGCCTTCCACCCCTCAGGTTTGCAGCATTGCCACTCTTAAGCGGGCGGCACTTGGCCGCTGGCAGTTGAGCTGGACCTGTTCCAGCCCCAGCCAATCAGCCATCTGCCGCAGGTTCAAGGCCAACGCCTGCATCCCCTCCTCGTCCAGCCCCGGCTCTTCTTCGTGCACTGCATGCACGGCGAGCCGCCTATGGGCGCGTTCGGCCCGCAGGTCGACACGCGCGGCGATCCGCTCATTGTGCAAAAACGGCAGCACGTAATAGCCGTACACCCGCTTGTCTTGCGGGGTGTAGATCTCCAGGCGGTAGCGAAAATCAAACAATCGCTCGGTGCGGCTGCGTTCCCATATCAGCGAGTCGAACGGCGACAACAAGGCGCTGGCCGGTACCTTGCGCGGCACCTTCGGTTCCGGCAGGCAGTACGCCGGTTGCTTCCAGCCCTGCACCTCACACATCCGCAATAGCCCATCCTCGACCAGCTCGGCCAACCGGCCACGGCTGTCGGCAGGGTCCAGGCGGAAATAATCGCGCAGATCTTTTTCGGTACCGACGCCCAAGGCAGTCGCGCTGTGCAACAGCAAACCGCGCTGGGCCTCGGCCTCGCTCACCGTGGCCAGAAGGATGTCGGCAGGGATGACGCGCTCGGGCAAGTCATAGAGCCGCTCAAACCCACGCCGCCCCGCCACCGTGACCAACCCCGCGGCAAACAACCATTCCAGTGCGTGCTTTTCATCACTCCAATCCCACCACGGGCCGGCGCGCTCCTCACGGGTGGACAAGCTGCCAGCACCCACCGCGCCCTGTTGCTCGACGGTCTGCAGCACGCGCTGGACAGTGGCCTGCTGCTCGCGCCCGAACCGCGCCATTTGCGCATAAATCCCCTGGCCCTGCCTGGCCCGCTCCATGCGCCAGCGCATCAACGGGTACAGCGCCATGGGCAGCAACGAGGCCTCATGGCCCCAATACTCGAAGAGCGAGCGCCGCCGCCCCTGGCTCCAGGCAGCTTGTTCGAGGATCAGCGGGGAGTACTGGCCAAGGCGGGAAAACAGCGGCAGGTAATGCGAGCGCACCACGGCATTGACCGAATCGATCTGCAGCACACCCAAGCGCTCGATCAAACGATTGAGGTGCGAGGCCTTGATCAGTGCCGGCGCCTGGCGCCCGGAAAAACCCTGGGCCGCCAGCGCCATGCGTCGAGCGTGCTTGAGTGAAAAAGACAGGTCGGCGGGCATGAGTCTCTCCGTGTGGGCTCGCCGACTACCCTACTGCATTGCAGATTACTTTCGCAGCGGGTCTTGCCAGAAATGCAGGTGACTGTCCTGCTCCACATCGCCCCGATTAAGCCCGATGTCCTTGAGCGCATCGTCGCTCAAACTCGCCAGCGCCTGACGCTCATGGTGCAGGGCCTGCCAACGGGCAACCCGCTGAAAAAATCCGGAAAACGGACGTTTCGTCATCAACACAAAACCTTTCTGACCTTTCATCTTCTCGCCCTCCAATGGGGATGACGAGAGTGTGTGCCTGGCACTATGATCAATCCAACGAATGTTTCTTATGTAATACATCTCGGAGATTGATCAATTGTCCGGCTACCCAAGCATCGATACCGAAGTGCTGCGCACCTTCGTCGCCATCGCCGATCAGGGCGGCTTTACCCGCGCCGGTGAACTGGTCAACCGCACACAGTCGGCGGTGAGCATGCAAATGAAGCGCCTCGAAGAAGACGTGCTGCAGCGCAAGCTGTTCGAGCGTGACGGTCGTCAGGTACGGCTGACGGCGGAAGGCCAGGTGTTGCTGGGTTACGCACGGCGCATCCTGAAGCTGCACAGTGAGGTGTTCAACACCCTGCGTGAACCTCACATGGTCGGGCTGGTGCGCATCGGCACACCGGACGATTACGTGATGCGTTTCCTGCCGGGGATTCTCAAACGGTTTTCCAAGGCCTACCCGCTGATCCAGATCGAAATGCACTGCGAGTCGTCAGCGGTGTTCATGCAGCGGCGCGACCTGGCGCTGACCGTGATCAGCCGCGAGCCCGGCAATGAAATCGGCGAATTGCTGCGCAGTGAGCGCATGGTCTGGGTGGCGGCGCCGTGCTTCTGTGTGGATGAGCACGAGACCCTGCCCCTGGCTATTTCCGGCGTCGACAGCTTTTGCACCCAATGGACCCGCGCCGCGCTGGATGCTGCCGGCATCGACTATCGCCTGGCGTACCACAGCTCCAACGTCGCGGCGATTCAAGCCGTGGTCGGCTCGGGGCTGGCGGTGATGGTCAGCATGGAAGGCCTGGTGACCGACGACTTACGGATACTGGGCAGCGATGAAGGCTTTCCGCCTCTGCCGTCGATGAGCCTGCGCCTGCTGCGCAACCCGGCGATGGCCTCGCCCATCACCGAATGCCTGGCCGAGTACATCCTCGAAGGCTTCAGACTTTAAACGTCAGCATCACCGCGCACACCGCCAGAAAGCCGCAGAACAGGCCGCGCAATACCCGTTCGGGCAGCGCGTGGGCGACTTTTACCCCCCAACTGATACTGAGCAGGCCACCGACCGCCAACGGCACGCCGATCATCCAATCCACCTCCTGATGCCAGGCGTAGGTGACCAGGGTCACGCTGGTGCTGGGCAGCGCCAACGCCAGCGACAGGCCTTGAGCGACCACTTGGGTGGTGCCAAAAAGGCTGGTCAGCACCGGCGTCGCCACCACCGCGCCACCCACGCCAAACAAACCGCCCATGGAACCCGAGGCGGCGCCGAGCACGCCGAGCCAAGGCCAGGAATAACGCATCTGCGCAGTCGGCGGCGCATTGCGAGTGAACATGCGCAGCAGGTTGTAAGCGGAGAGCGTCAGCAGGAATGCAATAAAACCGATGCGCATCGCGCCGGCGTCCAAACCCACCGCCCAGATCGAACCCAGCCAGGCAAAGCAGAAACCCATGACGCCCAACGGCAACGCGTGGCGCAATTCGATACGGTTACGCTGGTGATAACGCCAAAGCGCCAGCATCACGTTCGGCACCACCATCACCAGCGCAGTGCCTTGGGCGAGCTGTTGATCCAGCCCAAACAACACGCCCAACACCGGGATGGCAATCAGCCCGCCACCAATGCCGAACAGCCCGCCGACCGTGCCCAGGGCTGCGCCCAATACCAGGTACATCGCTAAATCCAACACCGCGCATCACTCCAAAAGCCCCAGGCGACGCATGCTACGCAGTCGCCTGTGGCGTGGAAACGCACAGCAACGCACAATGGCTGTGCCGAACTCGCATAAGCGCCTATTCATGAACCCCAATACCTTGACCGATCAACTGAGCCTGTTTCTTGATGTACTGGAAACCGGCAGTTTTTCCGCCGCCGCTCGCCGCCATCCGCTGACCCCTTCAGCAGTGGCTCGGCGCATTGACAGCCTGGAAAGCTCGGTCGGCAGCCGCTTGTTTCAGCGCAGCACCCATGCCGTGGTGCCAACCCCGGCAGGCCTGGCGTTTGCCGAACGAGCGCGACGGATTGTCAGCGAGTTGCAGCTGGCCCGGGCCGAGGCGGTGTCGTTGAGCCATGCGCCGGAGGGCCTGATCCGCGTGGACGCGCCGGCAGCCTTCGGTCGACGGCACTTGGCGCCGGTAATTGCCGACTTTCTGAACGTGTATCCGGGGCTGGATGTGCACCTGCATTTGATCGACAGCTTTGTCGACATGCAGGGCGCGCACTTGGGCAAGGTCGACCTGGTGCTGCGCGCCGGGCACATCGTCGACACCCGCTTGATCGCCACGCCATTGGCCAGCATCGTGCGGATCGCCTGCGCCAGCCCGGCTTACCTCAAAAGCCGTGGCACGCCGACTCATCCTCGGGAGCTGAGCGAGCATGATGGCCTCGACTGGGACGGCCTGGCGCCGATGTTCGCCTGGCGCTTCGAGCTGGACGGGCGCCGCGCCACCTATCGCCCGCACCGCATCCGCCTGAGTGCCAATAATGCCGAAGCCCTGCTGTGCGGCGCGCTCGCCGGGCTGGGCATCGCGCACTTGCCGACGTGGCTGGCCAGTGAATACCTGGTGCGTGGTGAGTTATTACCGCTGTTTTGCGAAAACGGGCTGCCCAGCCCGGAAACCACCGGCATTTACGCGCTGCGTCTGGAACAGCAGGCCAATGCACGCAGCCGCCTGCTGCTGGAATACCTCAAGTCCCGCTTCAGCCCAGTACCGCCCTGGGATCTGGCATTACAAAGCGGCCTGGTCTGACCCCACAGGCAGAATTATCTGGCGCATTAAAGGTTTGATCGCTAGATTCCAGCCCATATACGCTTTTTCGAGGCACTGTCATGCGCAAAAATCCCGCCCCTTGCGAATCCCTCATGCTGGATAACCAGCTGTGTTTCGCCCTGCACTCCACTTCATTGCTGATGACCAAGGTCTACAAGCCGCTGCTGCAAGCCCTCGGCCTGACCTATCCGCAGTACCTGGCGATGATGGTGCTGTGGGAAGAAGATGGTTTGACGGTCGGCGAAATCAGCACTCGCCTGCTGACCGATCCGGGTTCGCTGACGCCGCTGCTCAAGCGGCTGGAAGCCGAAGGCCTGCTCAGCCGGACCCGCAGCCGCGAAGATGAACGTGTGGTGGTAGTGGAATTGACCCCGGCAGGCCGCGCGTTGCAGGAAAAAGCCATGGGCATCCCGCAGTGCATCCTCGGCGCCAGCGGGTTACAGCTGGAGCAGTTGCGCAAGTTGCAAAGTGACTTGATTGCCTTGCGGGGCAATCTGCAAGACGCAATTTAAAGGCATTCACGCAGTAAAAAGGTGGGAGCTGGCTTGCCTGCGATCGCGGTACATCAGTCATGAATACAGTGGCTGACACTGCGCAATCGCAGGCAAGCCAGCTCCCACATTTGTTTGGGGTTGCCCCAGAAAATAATGTCCGGGAAATATTTTTGTAAATTTATCTTGCGCGCTAAACATTAGCGCTATACATTCGCCTCACCAACTACTTAGCGCACAAACATTTAGCGCTAAAAACTCAAGAGGACGACACCATGCAAACTCTCTATACCGCAGTAGCCACCGCCACCGGCGGCCGTGATGGTCGTGCTGTTTCCAGCGACAACATCCTCGACGTCAAACTCTCCACGCCCAAAGAGCTGGGCGGCGCTGGCGGCCAAGCCACCAACCCTGAACAGCTGTTCGCGGCCGGCTACTCGGCCTGCTTCATCGGCGCACTGAAGTTCGTCGCCAGTCAGACCAAACGCAAAATTCCGGATGACGCTTCGATTACGGCCCACGTCGGCATCGGTCAAATCCCCGGCGGTTTCGGCCTGGACATCGACCTGCACGTGAGCCTGCCGGGCCTGGCGCAGGATGACGCGCAAAGCCTGGTCGACGCGGCTCACCAAGTCTGCCCGTATTCCAACGCCACCCGTGGCAACGTCGATGTGCGCCTGCACGTGACTGTCTGACGCCCTTTGCCGCCACTGGAGAAGCACATGAACACAATGGGTAAAGCCCTCACCGGTACCCTGCTCGCGCTGTCGATCAACACCGCGTTCGCCGCCCCCGGCGACGTTGAGCACACCACCCAGGCCTTCCTGGATGTGCTCAACGCAGGCACCGGTCAGCCAATGGAACAGTTGACGCCCAAAGACGCGCGGGCCGTGCTGACCGGCGCCCAGGCGGGTGTGAAGTTGACGCTGCCCAACGCCGATGTGAGTCAAAAAACCATTCAGGTTGATGGCAAGCCGCTGGACCTGACCATCGTGCGGCCAGCCGGGGTCAAAGGCGCATTGCCAGTGTTTATGTTCTTCCACGGTGGCGGCTGGGTGCTGGGCGATTACCCAACCCACGAGCGACTGGTGCGCGATCTGGTGGTGGGTTCCGGCGCAGTGGCGGTGTTCGTCAACTACACGCCTTCGCCGGAAGCGCATTACCCGGTGGCGATCAACCAGGCCTACGGCGCGACCCAATGGGTGGCCGAGCACGGCAAGGAGATCAATGTCGACGGCAAGCGCCTGGCGGTCGCAGGCAACAGCGTCGGCGGCAATATGGCGGCAGTCGTCAGCCTGATGGCCAAGGACAAAGGCACGCCGGCAATCAAGTTCCAACTGTTGCTGTGGCCGGTGACCGACGCCAACTTCGACACCGGTTCCTACAACCAATTTGCCGAGGGGCACTTCCTCACCCGAAACATGATGAAGTGGTTCTGGGACAACTACACCACCGACGCCAATCAGCGCACGGAGATCTACGCGTCGCCGCTGCGGGCCACCACGGATCAACTCAAGGGCTTGCCGCCTGCGCTGATCCAGACCGCTGGCGCCGATGTGCTGCGTGACGAAGGTGAAGCCTACGCACGCAAGCTGGACCAGGCCGGTGTACCGGTGACCGCCGTGCGCTACAACGGCATGATACACGACTACGGTTTACTCAACGTGGTCAGCCAGGTGCCGGAAGTCCGTTCAGCCTTGCTGCAGGCCTCGCAAGAGCTAAAGCAACACCTGAAGTAAACAGGCGCCCATGAAAAAGCCCGACTCTAGGTCGGGCTTTTTTTCGTATCGGTGGGGCCAGAATTACTTCTTGGCGCGACCTTTGTACGAACCACCTTCACGGGTGTCGATCTCGATCAGGTCGTCGATTTCGATGAAATCAGCCACTTGCAGCTCGGTACCGTTAGCCAGTTTGGCAGGCTTCATGACCTTGCCCGACGTGTCGCCGCGAGCGGAACCTTCGGTGTAGGCAACTTTACGCACGATAGTGGTCGGCAGCTCTACGGAAACCAGGCGGTCTTCGAAGAAGATCGCTTCGCAAACGTCTTCCATGCCTTCTTCCACGAACGGCAGAACAGCTTCGATATCTTCAGCGTTCAGCTCGTACATGGTGTAGTCGGTGGTGTCCATGAACGTGTAGGTGTCGCCGCTGATGAAGGACAGGGTCGCTTCTTTGCGGTCGAGGATCACGTCGTCCAGTTTGTCGTCGGCGCTGTAAACGATCTCGGTCTTGTAACCGGTCAGCAGGTTCTTCAGCTTGGTCTTCATGATTGCGCTGTTACGACCAGACTTGGTGAACTCAGCTTTCTGAACCAGCCAAGGGTCGTTTTCGAGACGGATCACTGTACCGGGTTTCAGTTCTTTACCAGTTTTCATTGCGTATATCCGAAATTTGGATGGGATTTACAAAAATCAAGGTCGCGTATCATATCCAACTTTCATAAAACTGTACCAGCGCCGTCGCAAGATCAGCCTGCAAGCCTTGTTCCAGACACCACGCCTGGGCGTTCTGACTCACCTCTGGCCAGTGCTCCAGCAGCATTTTCCACGGTTGTGCCATATCGCCATCAGCGTTCCAGGCTTGCCAAAGGGCAACCACCGCTGCCTTGGCGGCGGGCGACAAGGCCCCGGTGTACAACTGCAGGAAGGCATCAAGCTTGTCCAGATGGATGTCTTCGTCCTGGCGATAGATGTGCCACAGCATCGGCCGCCCGGCCCATTGGGCGCGTACGAACGAGTCTTCGCCGCGCACGGCGTTGAAGTCGCAGCACCACAGCAGGCGGTCATATTGCTCCTGGCGTACGAACGGCAACACTTGCACCGTCAGGGCATAGCGCTGATGCACCGCCCCCACCGCAAGGCCTTCCACGCCGAGCCAGCGCTGCACATCGCCAAGGATGCGCCCTTCGGGTACCAACAGATGAGTGGCACGCCCGTCCGTCGCCAGCACGTCCAGCCAACGGGCGAGCCCGGCGTTTTCGTAGGCGAACAGCGACATCAAACGCGCGCCATCTGCCGGAAATACGCCCAGCGCTTGCAGGAATTGCCGCTGTGCGGCGCGATCCTCCTGAAAGGCCTGACGCTGCTCCAGCAAGCCGCCTTCGCGTAAAAGCCCGCCAGTGCCCGGCCGAAAGCCAGGAAAGAAGAAATACTTCTGCACGCCCTTGAACTTCACCGACGGCAGACGATGGCAACCCACCACCCAGTCTTCAGCGCTGAGGTAGTCCAGGTTCATCCACAACGGCGTGCGGTCGCGCGCGGCCATTGCTTCCATGTACTCAGGGGGCAACTGGCAGGCAAAGGCTGCGATCACTACATCGGCGCAAGGCGTGTCGCGCCATTGTGCCGGCCAATGGCACACCTCTACGCCTTCCTGCCATTGCGGGTTCAGTTGCACATCAATCTCTGGGCACATGCGTTCAAAAGCACGCAAGTCATCGACCCACAAGCGCACGTCGCAGGCGTGCTCCACCACCAGTTGCCGGGCCAGGCGCCAGGTCACGCCAATGTCGCCGTAGTTGTCGACGACGCTGCAAAAAATATCCCAGCGGGCTTTCATTCCGGGCTCCAACACTCAAAGGCTCGATTGTCCGCATAAATGCGTCGATGCAGAAGGCTTGATCGCGATTATTCTGCACAGTGGCTGTGCGACAATCGCCGCCACGCCGCAAATGCCCGCCAGGAGGCCACTATGTCTGATCGTTCGTTGTCGCTGTTCAAGCTCAGTATCGCCGTGGCGTTCGGCCTGTGGCTGGGCTTTATTGCCATTGTGCTGACCACCTGGCTGGCGTCGCGCTACGTGTTCCCGCAAAGCCTGGCGCCGGTGGCTCAGGCCGTTCAGCAACTGGGCAAGCCCGCCACCGTTGTGGCGCCAGAACCGCCGAACCGTATGTTCGAGCAGTACCAGGAAAACCTTCGCAAGCAGGAACAACAGCAAACCCTGGACCAGGCGCGCAACAACGCGCGCAACCTGTCCAACCCCAAATGCCAGTTCTGGCTGCAACAGGACCAGAACGCGCCCAATGAAAAGAGCAAGGCGAATGTCCTGCAATTCTGCGATTGATGCCCATGAATAAGCACGCCGTCCTCCAGTTGATCCTGGAAAAACTCACCGTCGACCTCGACATTGCCCAGCGCGCCGCGCAGACCGCCTACGAGACCGCGACCCACGAAGAGAACATCGCCGAGAACAAGTACGACACGCTGGGGCTGGAAGCGTCTTACCTCGCGGCCGGGCAAGCCAAGCGCGTCGAAGAAATCAAGCAATCGCTCGCGCTGTGCCAGAACCTGCAGTTGCGTGCTTACGATGATCAACGCGGCATAGAAGTCGGTGCGCTGCTGGGTTTGGAAGACGAGAACGGTCGCCAGCAGTGGCTGTTCCTGGCGCCGGATGCGGCGGGCTTGAAGGTCGACGTGGTGGGGCAACCGGTGACCGTCATCACCCCACGCTCGCCGCTGGGCAACAGCCTGCTGGGCAAGTTCGAAGGGGATGAGGTGGAGATTCTGGTGGCGGGCGCCCGGCAACACTTCACGGTTACCGAGGCCCGATAAGCCACTCAGTGGACGGGCAGTTCTACGCCGTCAAACAGCTCTTCCAGTTCTTGCTTGTTGTGGCACTGGATCGCCTTGGCCATGACTTCGCGGGTCAGGTGCGGCGCGAATTTCTCGATGAAATCGCACATGAAGCCACGCAGGAACGTGCCACGACGGAAACCGATCTTGGTCACGCTGGACTCGAACAGCTCACTGGCGTCGAGCACCACCAGGTCTTTGTCGAGGTTGGTATCGACCGCCATCTTGGCCACGATACCCACGCCCAGGCCTAGTCGGACGTAAGTCTTGATCACGTCGGCGTCGGCTGCGGTAAACACTACTTTCGGCGTAAGGCCGCGATGGCTGAAGGCTTCGTCGAGCTTGGAGCGGCCGGTGAAACCGAACACGTACGTCACGATCGGGTATTCGGCCAGGGCTTCGAGGGTCAACTTCGGCAGCTTGGCCAATGGGTGGCCCTGGGGCACGACCACGCAACGGTTCCAGCGGTAGCACGGCATCATCACCAGGTCGCCGAACAGCTCGAGGGCTTCGGTGGCGATGGCGAAATCGACGGTGCCGTCAGCGGCCATCTCGGCGATCTGCATCGGCGAACCCTGGTGCATGTGCAGGGCGACGTCCGGGTATTGCTTGATGAAATCGCGGATCACCGGCGGCAAGGCATAACGCGCCTGGGTGTGCGTGGTGGCGATCGACAGGGTGCCTTTTTTCTCGTTGGAGAATTCCTGGGCGATCTGCTTGATGCTTTCGACTTTACGCAGGATCTCGCCGGCGGTGGTGATGATGCGCTCGCCGGCCGGGGTGACGCGGGTCAAGTGCTTGCCGCTGCGCGCGAACACTTCGACGCCCAGCTCGTCTTCGAGCAGGCGGATCTGCTTGCTGATACCGGGTTGCGAGGTGTAAAGGCTTTGAGCGGTAGCGGAAACGTTGAGGTCGTGGTGCGCCACTTCCCAGATGTAGCGCAGTTGTTGAAGCTTCATATGTGTCCCTCAAAGCAGATAGACGCCACGGGTATCAGCGACGGTATATAACTATATTAAAGGTTAGATGCATAAATCTAGAACTTTTTATCGTTTTTACCGATCAGGCATCGTCACTGCGTCGGCGCTGCAGCGACGGCACCATATAAACCGGCACTGTCGCCAACTGCAGCACCCTGGCGGCCGTGCGCCCAAGCGGCGTGGCAGCGGCCGTTGCGTGGCTGTGACTTCCTACGATCAACAAGTCGACGGAAAGTTTTTGCAGCTGGTCGAGAATGACCTCGCACGGGTCCCCCTGGATCACGCGCACCGAGCGAATCAATTTCAGGTCCTGCTCCCCTTCCCCGAGCTCCTCGCGAAAACTGTCCAGCACCCGCTGCTCGATGGTTGCCATCACCGTGGTCAGCCCCTGGCTCTGCCATTCGCTCAGGGCTTTCTCATCCAGGTAGCTTTGCAACACCGATTCGGCGAACAGCCCGATCGGCTCGACCACATGAATCACATACAAATCCGCCTTGAACGTTCGGGCCAGTGCCAGCGCATGCTGCATGACATAGGGCGCATACAGACCGAGGTCCGTGGCGTACAGCATCGAACGAATCATAGAACCTCCTGGACGGCCAGGATGGCGGGGATTGAATGAGCTTAGCAGCGCCTGCGGGACTGGGGCTCAGCTCTCGGTGTGGATTTTCAACTCATTGCTGATGCCATGGGGCACATGCCCGGTGGCCACCACTTCCCTGGCCTTCTCGCAATGACCGGCCTGGTCATCGAAAAACACATCGGCGGCGAACGCCTCCAGAAACGCGGACTTCTCCAGGCCACCGAGGAACAACGACTCGTCCAGACGGATATCCCATTCGCGCAGGGTGCGAATTACCCGCTCGTGGGACGGCGCCGAACGCGCGGTGACCAACGCTGTGCGAATCGGGCACGCCTCGTCTGCGAACTCGCTCTGCAACACGTTAAGCGCCGCCAGGAACCCCTTGAACGGACCACCGTGCAACGGCTGGCGCGCCGACTCGCGCTCGCTGGCCAGAAATGCCTCCAGCCCGCCTGACTGATAGACACGCTCGGACTCATCGGAAAACAGCACCGCATCACCGTCGAACGCAATCCGCAATTCTTCACTTGAGGCCCGATGCGGGCCGCCCGACAGAATTGTCGCCGCGGCAAAGCCGGCATCCAGTGCACTGCGCACATCGTCGGGATGGGTCGACAGAAACAGGTGGCAACCAAATGCGGCCAGGTAAGGATAGGGACTGCGCCCGCCGACGAACGCGGCGCGGGAAATATCCAGGCCGTAATGCTGGATCGAATTGAACACGCGCAAGCCGGTGTCGGCACTGTTGCGCGACACCAGCACCACTTCGACGCGGGCACGGCCCAGGCTGGCGTTGAGGCTCAAGAGCTTCTTGACCAAAGGGAAGGCGTCGCCGGGCTCGAGGGTTTCTTCCTCGTGCTCGATCTGGTACTTGCGATAAGCCTCTACCCCTTCGGCCAGGTAGACCTTGTGACTGTCACTCAGGTCGAACAGTGCGCGCGACGAAATCGCCAGCACCAGTTTGTCGCCCAATCCCTTCGCCATGGTGTTTCCCCCGAATCAGCGGTTGTGCCGATCAATAAAACTCAAGGCCTGGTAAAGCGCCTGCATGCGTGGCAATTCGCAGCCTGCCGCTTTTGCCGCGGCCAATGGCCGGGCGTAGATCGCCGCCAATTCCAGCGGACGTTTGTGCACATGGTCGTGATACATGCTGGGCAGGTAGTCGTCCATGGTTTCGGTCATGGCGAACATCTGCTCGGCGTAACTGGCAGGGATTTCATGGCCGCAGGCGTGCGCGCCTTTGACCACTTCAGCCATCAATGCCTGGATCAACTCGCGGCTCGATTCATCGGCCATCAGCGCGGTGGTGCCAGTGCCCAGCAACACGGAGAGGCCGTTATACGGCACATTCCACACCAGCTTGTGCCAGCGGGCCTGGTGCACATTGGCCATGGCCTGGGATTCGATACCGGCCTGGTGAAACAGCGCGGCGCCCTCTTCGACAATCGCTCGCTGGCGCGATTCATCGTTGGCCGCGGTGCCGCTGTGGTAACCAAGATTGACCCGGCCCAAGGCCTGATGCTCGACGACGCCCGGCGCAGAGCGGTGCACGCCGATGTAGCACAGGCCACCCAGCAAGTGCAGCGACGGCGGCAGGTGTTCGCGCAGGCTGTCCTCGACGTCGAGGCCATTTTGCAACAGCACCACCCTGGCGTCCGGGGCAGCGACCTGGGCGATGGTCGGCGCGAGGTCCACATTGCCGGTGGATTTGGTGCCCACCAGCAGCCAGTCGCACGCCGGCATATCCGCAGCGCGGGCGTAGGCCTGCACCGGGTGCAGGTGCAACTTGCCATGCAGCGTACTGTTGAGGTGCAGGCCGTGCTCGCTGACCGCCGCGTATTCGCTGCGCAACAGGAAGTGCACGTCGAACCCGGCACGCGCCAGCATCACGCCGTAGAACCCACCGATAGCACCGGTGCCGATAATGCCAATGCGTGGTGACGGGGATGCAACTGCGGTCATGGCAAATCCTCTGGTGTGCGGGTGAGTGCTTGATTCACTGCCTCGGTAAGGTCGGCAAGTGCAAGACGGGTGTGTAACTGCCCAAGGAATTGACCCTCGCACACGAGGAACAAGGCGGGTAAATGAAAGATCTGATAGCGCTCGACCGCACCGCCGTTGTGCCCGGCATCCACCCAGCACACGCGGTCGACCGGCAAACGCCAGCCCGGCAGCTGCTGACGTGCCCAGCGGCAACTGGAACAACCGACACTGGTAAATACCACCAGCGAAATACCTGGCAATACCAGCAGTTGCTGGTCAATATCCAGGTCGGTCAATTCCAGTTCCTTCACTATACTGCTGCCACCGCCGTCAACTGGACGGTGCTCGGAGTCCGTGTACATGGGTCGTTTTTTACCTCACCCTGATGATGTCGCCGTCGAGTTAATCCAACGCCCCGCTCCCGCCATTCCCCGCCAACGCCTGCACACTATCGGCCTGGGCGGCGTCGCCTGCAATTGCCCGCGTGCCTGGCGCCAGGGCACGGCGGTTGATCTGCGCATCCCTTCCCTGGGCGCCAGCGCCCGTTATCCGGGCTATGTAGCCTGGTGCCGCAAGCTCGAAAAAGGCTATCGCATCGGCATCTCTTTTACCGATGAGCACGCATTGTTCGGTGCGCGAATGGGCGAGCAAGTGTGCCAGATCGAACGCTACTGCCGCTTGCATGAAGACGCCGAGCCGACACCTGCGCAACTCGAAGCCATGGCTCGCGAGTGGGTCTCGCGTCATGCCGGTGAGTTCTCCCGCGAGACTTTTGTGGCGCTGGCGCTGGATTAAAGCCGGTTTTGCCCATTGTCGCGGGCCCGTGTTACGCGCTAAGGTTCCTCCCCCCTGCATTCAAATCATGCTGTGCTCCGCCGCACGGGGATGGCTGGCGGCCGGCACCCGTGACCCTGACGAGTAACACGATGGCTGATTTACCGATCAACGACCTTAACGTCGAATCCAACGAGACCCTGATCACGCCCGATCAGCTCAAGCGCGAAATCCCTCTGAGCGACGCTGCCCTGCAGACCGTCACCAAGGGCCGCGAAGTCATCCGTGACATTCTCGACGGCACCGACCACCGCCTCTTTGTGGTGATCGGCCCTTGCTCGATCCACGACCTCAAGGCTGCCCACGAATACGCCGAGCGCCTCAAAGTGCTGGCGGCTGAAGTGTCCGACACCTTGTACCTGGTGATGCGCGTCTACTTCGAAAAACCGCGCACTACCGTCGGCTGGAAAGGTTTGATCAACGACCCGTACCTGGATGACTCGTTCAAGATTCAGGACGGCTTGCACATTGGTCGTCAATTGCTGCTGGACCTGGCTGAAATGGGCCTGCCCACCGCCACCGAAGCCCTCGACCCGATCTCCCCGCAGTACCTGCAGGACCTGATCAGCTGGTCGGCCATCGGCGCGCGCACCACCGAATCCCAGACTCACCGCGAAATGGCGTCCGGGCTGTCTTCGGCCGTCGGTTTCAAAAACGGCACCGATGGCGGCCTGACCGTCGCGATCAATGCGCTGCAATCGGTGTCCAGCCCGCACCGCTTCCTGGGGATCAACCAGGAAGGTGGCGTGTCCATCGTCACCACCAAGGGCAATGCCTACGGGCACGTGGTCCTGCGCGGCGGCAACGGCAAGCCCAACTATGATTCGGTCAGCGTTGCGCTGTGCGAGCAGGCGCTGAACAAGGCCAAGATCAAGCCGAACATCATGGTCGACTGCAGCCACGCCAACTCCAACAAGGACCCGGCCCTGCAGCCGCTGGTAATGGAAAACGTCGCCAACCAGATCCTCGAAGGCAACCAGTCGATTATCGGCCTGATGGTCGAGAGCCATCTGAACTGGGGTTGCCAGGCCATTCCAAAAGACCTGGCCGACTTGCAGTACGGCGTGTCGATCACCGATGCCTGCATCGACTGGTCCGCCACCGAAACCACCCTGCGCAGCATGCACGCCAAGCTCAAGGACGTATTGCCGAAACGCAAACGCACTTGAAACGCTGAATTGCGCACACAAAAACGCCGGGCTTAGCCCGGCGTTTTTCGTGGTGCGGTCGCTCAGTTACAGCTTCGCGGCATGGCGCTGGTGGCGCTCCATGTAGCGCTCTACATAAGAGCACGAGGGGATCACCGTGTAGCCGGCCTCTTCGGCGAACTTCAACGCTTCTTCGGTCAACGCCGCAGCAATGCCACGGCCCCGCAACGCGTTGGGCACGAAGGTGCGATAGATATCCAAGGTCTGTTTACCGAGGTCCATATAGGTCAGATAGGCACGATGACCGTCCACATTGGTCTCGAACTGATGACCTGCCTGGTCATGGTGGATGGACAACGCCTCGCTCATCACTACTCCTCGCGGGTCTTGGATTTTGACCCCTACCTTACCGATGTTTTTCCGGCGAAGGAACATCTACGCCACCCCGTGCCGGTTTCGACAACGAGAAAACCTATAGCGCTCACAACCAGCACGTAGGGAATAGTAGTCACCAATGCTGCAATAGCTCAAGGCGCACTCGTCATCCCTTGCCGCTGGCGGTTACAGAAAGGGCCTCGATCAATGAGTGATCGATAGCCTGAACATTGCCGGCAGTTGAATCTTGAGACGAACTGCCGCTCTTAAAGTCACCTCTACATACGCAAAAGATGCACGAGTCGGTAACGGCCAACTGAAAAAAAGTGTCAACGTCGATATATAAATCTTTGCCTGTTTACCGGACCCGGCACATGCGGGCCGGACCTCTCAGCCTGGATCGAGTTCCCAGGGAAATGAAAAAATCTGGAGGCTTTTTATACAATCCTCCCAAAGATTAGCCAAAACAGATTCGGCGCAAGAATTTTTTTTGCTTCTTGCGCTACGTCAGTTTACTTACTACAAGTAATGAGTAGTATGTACGCCGGCTATCCGCTCACTCTGAGAAAGTAGCCATTTAATAGAAAGTCCTTGAAGGGGAACACGATGAACAACGTTCTGAAATTCTCTGCTCTGGCTCTGGCCGCAGTTCTGGCTACCGGTTGCAGCAGCGTCTCCAAAGAAACCGAAGCTCGTCTGACTGCAACTGAAGACGCAGCAGCTCGCTCCCAGGCTCGTGCAGACGAAGCCTACCGTAAAGCTGATGAAGCTCTGGCTGCTGCTCAAAAAGCACAACAGACTGCTGACGAAGCTAACGAGCGCGCTCTGCGCATGCTTGAAAAAGCAAGCCGCAAGTAATAATCCTTCGGGGTTGTTATCAAGCCGATCCATTCTTGGGTCGGCTTTTTATTGCCTGGGATTCGGCCCTGAAGCCCGCGCAATAAAAAGCCCGCCGCAGCGCAAGGCTGAGGCGGGCCTGGGGTCGAGCAGGCTTACTGCTGCAGATCGACCGGCGTACTGGACGCCACTGGCGCATTGGCGCCCGGTACACCAATCTCCGTTGGCAGACCGTCTTCGGCCGCCACTACATCGCGCACCTGATCCCAGTTCACCCGCAGGTTATTGGCCAGGTCTTCGCGCTTAAGCAGGGCATTGATGACCGCCGTGTGCTTGTCGACCACGGACGGCGTGCCGTCATCGTTCAGCGGTGTATGCGCCTCAAGGTAGACCTTGCCGCCGCTGCTGCCGAACTTGTAGGCATCATTGATGATGCGCACCGATGTGCCGACCGGCACCATGTCGGCCATTTCCAGCACATTGTTGTTGAACATGCGGAAGCAGCCGTGGCTTGTACGCGTGCCGATACCAAATTTCATGTTGGAACCGTGAATCAAGTAACCCGGCGTGCCCAAGGTGAACTTGAACGGGCCCAGTGGGTTGTCCGGACCGGCAGGCACCACGTTAGGCAGCGGGTCACCATTGGCAGCGTGCTCGGCCTTGATCGACGCGGGCGGCGTCCAGGTCGGGTTGGGGATCTTACCGGTGATGGTGGTGTGCGCGACCGGCGACCCCCAGCCTTCACGGCCGATGCCCAAGGGGAACGTGTAAACCACATTCTGGCCCTTGGGGTAATAGTAAAGCCGGTATTCCGCCAGGTTGATCACAATGCCTTCACGAGGACCCGGCGGCAGGATGAAACGCGTCGGCAGCACGATCTCCGTGCCCGCCCCCGGCAACCAGGCGTCGACGCCTGGGTTGGCCGCGACCATTTCCGAATAACCCAGGTCGTAGGTGGTGCCCAGGTCGGCAAAGGTGTCTTCGTACTTGGCCTTGATCACCTGAACCTGACCGACAATGTCTTCACCTGGCGGCGGCAAGGGCAACTGCAGCGCTGATGCCGAGCCGACTGCACAGAGCGCAGCGAGGGACAGGCAGCAGGAAACGACGGAAAGGCGCGACAACATCCGGAAAATCCTTCGCAGAACGACGGGTAGGAAAAAACTGATTGTACACGGGTGTCAGAGGGTAAGGCAGAGGGCCTGCGACCGTGCGCAAGCCTTTACAGCTCGAAACGCAGCTCCGGCCAGATCGGCGGTGTGCCACGCTTCTGCGATTCGAGGATGGCTCGGCACAGGGGGCACAGTCGCTGGTCTTGAAAGATCGAGCGGTCGACCGAGGACCAACGCGGTTGTGCGGGCAATAAAGTCCCGCAAAGCGTGCGATCGATCGAGCCGCCCAACTCCAATTGACGTGCGACCAGATGCACCCGAACTTCCTGGCAGGCGAACAGGTCCAGCTGCTCGTCAGGCTCGATCAGTTGGTAATTGAACAGGGACCAGGCAGGGCGCGACATCGGGGGCTCCAGATCGGGGGGGCGCCACCTTAGCCGAAAGCCTGCCGGTATAAAAGCGTCATAGCAGCGGTTTTAGCGTTGGCCAGACATTTTCCAGCAACTTGCCCTGGGCACCGACCGCCGGGTGCAGCTGATCGGCCTGCATCAACTCTGGATGACCACCCACACCTTCAAGGAAAAACGGCACCAGCGGGATACTTTTTTCCTTGGCCAAGGCGCCATACACTTCGGCAAACGCCGTGGTGTATTTGGGACCGTAGTTGGGCGGCAGCTGCATGCCCAGCAGCAGCACCTTGGCGCCGCCGGCCTTGGACTGGTCAATCATCGACGCAAGATTTTGTTTCAATTGCGCTGGCGGCTGGCCGCGCAGGCCATCGTTACCGCCCAGCTCGAGGATCACCAGGTCCGGCTTATGCTCTGCAAGCGCCGCCGGCAGCCGCGCGAGACCACCTGCGCTGGTGTCGCCGCTGATGGACGCATTGACCACTTTGTCGTCAAAACCTTCCTGCTTGAGCCGCTGCTCCAGCAAGGCCACCCACCCTTTGCTGGTATCCAGGCCGAAACCGGCACTGATACTATCGCCAACGATCAGGACTGTACCCGCCGCTGCGTTCTGGGCCATGCACATCAAGGCCAGGCCAGCACTCAAAAACCACATTCGCATCGGATTCTCCATGGGCGCAAGCATTCTCACCGCGCGGAACCTTAGCAAAGTGGTTCCCAGCGCGGAAGGTGAACTGACTATCCTGCACGAACTTAGCCTGGAACTGAACAAGGGCGATAGCCTGGCTATCGTCGGCAGCTCCGGCTCCGGCAAATCCACCCTCCTGGGCCTGTTGGCCGGCCTCGACCTGCCCAGCAGTGGCGAAGTCACACTGGCAGGCCAAGCCTTGAGCACCCTGGATGAAGACCAGCGCGCGCGCATCCGCGCCGAGCACGTCGGCTTCGTGTTCCAGTCATTCCAGCTGCTCGACAGTCTCAATGCCCTGGAAAACGTCATGCTGCCGCTGGAACTCGACGGCCGCAAGGACGCCCGCGAGCGCGCCAGACACCTGCTCGAGCGCGTCGGATTGGGCCAACGGCTGACCCACTCGCCGCGCCAGCTTTCCGGTGGCGAGCAACAACGGGTTGCCATCGCCCGAGCCTTCGCCGCCGAACCGGATGTGCTGTTTGCCGACGAACCCACCGGCAACCTCGACAGCCACACCGGCGAACGTATCAGCGACCTGCTGTTCGAGCTTAATAAAGAAAGCGGCACGACCCTGGTACTCGTCACCCACGACGAGCGCCTGGCCCACCGTTGCCGACGCCTGATCCGCCTTGAAGCCGGCCTGATGGTCGCGCCCCTGGAGCCTTGATGGCACGTTTGCCGCTGTTGCGCCTGTTCAGCCTTGCCATGCGTCAATTGCTGCGCGATGCCCGCGCCGGCGAGTTGCGCGTATTGTTCTTTGCGCTGGTGGTGGCCGTGGCGGCCAGCACCGCCATCGGCTACTTCGGTGCACGCCTCAATGGCGCCATGCTGTTGCGTGCCACCGAGTTCCTCGGCGCCGACCTGGTACTCGAAGGCAGCTCGCCAGCCCGTCCCGAGCAAATCAAATCCGGGACCGAACTGGGCCTGGATCATGCTCGCATCGTTGAGTTCTCCAGCGTCATCGCCACGGATAATGGCATTCAGCTTTCCAGCATCAAGGCGGTCAACGAGCAGTACCCGCTGCGTGGCGAGCTCAAAAGTGCGGCAGAACCGTTCGGCACTGAAACCCCAGGCGGCGGGCCCAAGCCCGGTGAAGCCTGGGTGGAAGCAAGGCTGCTGACGGCGCTGGACCTGAAAGTCGGCGACAGCATCGATGTCGGCATGAAGACCCTGCGGCTGACGCGCATACTGACTTACGAGCCAGACCGCGCTGGTAACTTCTACAGCCTTACACCCCGCGTCATGATCAACCTTGCCGACCTCGATGCCACCGGCGTGGTGCAGCCCGGCAGCCGCGTGAGTTACCGTGAACTGTGGCGCGCGCCTCAAGGCAGCACGGCGCTGCAAACCTATCGCGACCTGGTCAAGCCAGGCCTCGCCGCCAACCAGCGCCTGCAGGATTCGCGAGACGGCAACCAGCAAATCGGCGGCGCGCTGGGCAAGGCCGAGCGCTACCTGAACATGGCCAGCCTGGTCGCGGTCTTGCTGGCTGGCGTGGCGGTGGCGTTGTCGGCCAATCGCTTCGCCAGCCGACGCTTCGATGCCAGTGCATTGTTGCGCTGCCTTGGGCTGTCGCGCCGCGAGGCGATGTTGCTGTTCACCCTGCAACTGAGCGTGCTGGGCGTGGCGGCAAGCCTAGCCGGCGCCCTGCTGGGCTGGCTGGCGCAGTTTGGTCTGTTCTATTTCCTGCACGACTTGCTGCCGGCGGACGTGCCGCCCGGCGGGCTGCTGCCGGCGGTCGCGGGCATCGGCACCGGGCTGGTCGCCCTCGCCGGCTTCGCCTTGCCGCCCCTGGCGGCGCTGGGGCGTGTGCCACCGCTGCGGGTTTTGCGCCGTGACCTGCTGCCGATCCCGTCCAGTACCTGGATGGTGTATGGTGCGGCGCTGTTTGCGCTCGGCCTGATTATGTGGCGCCTCAGCCTCGACCTGGTGCTGACCTTCGCCTTGCTGGGCGGCGGCGTGGTGGCTGCGCTGATCCTCGGCGGCCTGTTGCTGTTATTGCTGCAAAGCCTGCGGCGCTTGTTGGCCCGCGCCACGCTGCCCTGGCGTCTGGGCCTGGGGCAGTTGCTGCGTCATCCGTTGGCGGCGGCCGGGCAGTCGCTGGCGTTTGGTCTGATCCTGCTGTCCATGGGCTTGATCGCCCTGCTGCGTGGCGAGTTGCTGGACACCTGGCAAAACCAGTTGCCCAAGGATGCGCCCAACTATTTCGCCCTGAACATCCTGCCGGCCGACAAAGACGCCTTCAGCGCCCGACTCCTGGATGTGCAAGCGCAATCGGCGCCGTTGTACCCCGTGGTGCCGGGTCGGCTGATCAGCATCAATGGCGAACCGGTGCAGGAAATTGTCAGCAAAGACTCGAGCGGCGACCGAGCGGTGCAGCGTGACTTGAGCCTGACCTGGGCGGCCGACTTGCCACCGGGCAATGTGCTGACAGCCGGCTCCTGGTGGTCACAGCAACCGGGCGATGAGGTCCCCGGGGTTTCGGTGGAAGCCAAGGTGGCTGAAAGCCTGAAGCTCAAACTCAACGATCATCTGATCTTTACCGTCGGCGGAGAAAATCGTGAAGCGCGGGTCACCAGCCTGCGGACCATCAACTGGGATAACTTCCAGCCCAATTTTTTCATGATCTTCCAACCGGGCACCTTGAAGGACCTTCCCGCAACTTACTTGACCAGCTTCTACCTGGCGCCAGGCCATGATCAGCAGATCGTTGACCTGTCACGGGCGTTCCCAGCCGTCACCATTCTGCAGGTCGAGGCTTTGCTGGAGCAGTTGCGCAGCATCCTCGCCCAAGTGACCCTGGCGGTGGAATACGTATTGTTGTTTGTACTGGCGGCCGGCATGGCGGTGCTGTTTTCCGGTTTGCAGGCCACCCTGGATGAGCGCATTCGCCAGGGGGCATTGCTGCGCGCACTGGGCGCAGAGCGCAAGTTGCTGGTCAAGGCACGCCGCATCGAGTTCGGCTTGCTCGGCGCAGTCAGCGGCCTGCTGGCAGCGCTGGGTACGGAGTTGGTGACAGGGGTGTTGTACCGCTACGCGTTCGACCTGGCCTGGCACCCTCATCCGTGGCTGTTACTGCTGCCGGTGATCGGTGCCGTACTGATCGGCGGTGCCGGCGTATTCGGCACGCGTCGTGCGTTGAATGCCAGCCCACTGACGGTATTGCGCGAAGGTTGAAACATTGATGGCCCGTACGCTATTCGGAATACGGGCCAGCAGCGTTTATTTCACATACTCGATACCGGTAATCCACCAGCACACCTCGCCGGTCGGGGTTTGCACGATGGCCTCATCGTCGACTTCCTTACGGAGCAACGCCCGGGCCATCGGTGAGTCGATGGAGATGTAGTCCATGCGCTCATAAATCTCGTCATAGCCAACGATACGAAAACGCTTGGTCTCGCCCTGCTCGTTTTCGATATCAACCCAGGCGCCGAAGAATACCTTGCCTTCCTGCTCAGGCATGTATTCCACCACGCGCATATCTTCCAGCCGCTTGCGCAAGTAGCGCACCCGCCGGTCAATTTCGCGCAGCAGCTTCTTGTTGTACTGGTAGTCCGCGTTTTCGCTGCGATCCCCCAGAGACGCCGCCCAGGTCACTTTACGCGTGGTGTCCGGACGTTTTTCACGCCACAGATAATCCAGCTCTTTTTTTAGCGCCTCATGACCTTCTTTGGTAATCAGCTTGGTACTCAAACGCTTGCATCCCCAGACAATGTCCAATGGTGCCGAAACGCCACAGCATCATGCCTTGGCGTCGACTGGCAGGGGGGATGATAAATGAACTATGAAAAGTAGCCAGATCAGCAAGCACATTGCTTCAACTCTAGCCTTCCAGGGTTTGATCCAGTTCAAGCAGCACACCCTGCAACCGCTGTCGCATACCTGACACCTGCGACATCGCCAGCGCCAGCTTCTGGGCTTTCTGGCTGACGTATGCTTGCTGCTCCTGCAATTGCGTCGCGTGCTGCTCCAGCTCACGATCCTTTTCATCCAGTTCGCCCTGCTTTTGTTGCAGCCGGGCCTGCCACTGCTCAAGCACTTTTTCTCGCTCAATGACCGCGTTTTTTTGTTGCGTCAGGTCCTGGGCGACCTTGGCAAGATTGGTCAACGTGCTGTCCAGCTCAGGCATCAATGCATGTTCCATTTCAACGGGGCGCTGCACTGGCGCGGGTTCACTCGGTGCCAGTTGAGCCGGCTGCGCAAAGGGCTCTGCCAGCGCTACCTTCTGCGCAGTTGCGACGGGGATATCCAACGCCTCAGCAACCACAGGCTCAAGCACCGGCGGCTCGACGGGCGTGGGTGGGCTTGAAGTTCTGGCGGGCGGGATCATTTGTGATGAGAAGCGAATGGACGGCACGATCAAGGAAGCACTTTCGATCGCAGGCAAGACAGGCGCAGACATGCCCAAGGTAATCACCTTCATTACCAATGCCTTCTTGATGATCATCGAATGATGATCCTCCGGTCTGGCCGGCGGTAATTTGCAGCCTTTCAAATCAATGAAATGGAAAGCGATCGAACTGTCGTTCACTGCGCTGGCTTTAGTGCCGGAGGCTGCCGCGGCCATCAGGATCTGCTTGAAGACTTGCATAGCCACTTGCAGGTCTTCCTTGGACTCGACACTGCCCAGAAAATGCCGGTCGAGTTTTTTCCGTAACGCGGCGATGTAAACCCTGGAGTTGCCCGGCTCAGTCTCTTCATCAAGGCTATAGACGAGAAAGTTGCAGTCGATCTGGGCAACAGCAAACCCGCAGAGCAGCGCACCGTTAACCGGCGCGTCCTGGCCACTGCGTTCTAGAACAAGAGTACGTAGAAGCATCATGATAATCAGGTCTCGTTACAAAAGAGCAAACCTTACATAAACGCCAGATAAAGAATCCGACCGTTAACCATTCTCGAAACAGCGCAATTGTTTCAGTAAGTTATCCGGCTTGACGTAGGACTTTTCTTATAACCTCGCCCGCGCGTTCCCAAGCGTATTGATTAAACGTAACCTTTTTAACGCTCAACTATCCACGACACGCACGTCCCATACGCTCAGCCAAACTTAATCGGTAAAAAAATGCTCGAGATAAGCAGCCTGACTAAGTACTTGGGCAAAAGTAAAGTCATCAACAACTTCTCATTGTTTGCTCAGCGCCAGGAATGTATTGGTCTGTTTGGGGAAGACGGCGCCGGCAAAACAACCTTGCTGAACTTGATCGCCGGCATCGCCAATCCCTCCTCCGGGTCCATCACCGTCCATGGGTTCAACACCCAGACCCATCCACTTCAAGCACGCAAAGTCCTCGGCTATCAGCTCCAGGCCGGGCTCAGCCATCAGACGATGTCCGTTAAAGGCTTTCTCAACTTCATTGCCGACGTTCGAGGGTTCACCGGCGCTGAAAAACGCAGCCGAGTGGATCGAGCAGCCATGCGCCTGGAATTGTCGCGTGTGCTCAACGTTCCTGTCGGTGCGCTTTGCGTAGGTTTGAAGCGCAAGGTAGCCATCGCGCAAGCCATCCTGCATACACCCAGCCTGCTTCTGCTGGATGAACCGACCGAGGGTCTGGCGCCGAATCAACGGATCAAATTCAGAACACTGGTCCAGTCCCTGACCGAAGAAATGGCGGTGATTATCGCCTCCCGGCATTGCGACGAGCTGGCCAGCCTGTGCACGCGGGCACTGGTTATCGCGCGCGGCCAGTTGGTGGCTGACACGCCGCTGCCCGAGTTTCAGCGCAAATCCCGACACTACCGGGCCGTCACCCTGGCCGCAGAAACCCCGCTGGATTTACTCGCATTGGCCGTCTTACCCGGCGTCGCCGGCATAGAAGAAGACCGGCATACACCCGGCACCGTGACCGTTCTGGCCCTGCCCGGTCACAGCATCTATCCCCATATCAACGCACTTATCGCCCATCGCGGCTGGAACATCACGTCATTGAAACTGGAAACAGGGCGCCTGAACGAAGTCGTTCGCCATTTGAGTCATGAGGTATCTCTTTGAAACTGCTGCCGGTGATTTTCAAGCGTCAACTCGTCAGCTATGCCCGTACGCCAGGCACGTACCTGAGTGTTGCTGCGTTTGTACTGCTGTGCGCGGCACTGGGGCTGAATACGAGCCCATGGCTCGAAGAAGGCGGTGCTGATTTACAGGTGTTTTTCCAGTTACACCCTTGGCTCTACCTGCTGCTGATTCCAAGCTTGTCAACGCAGCTGTGGTCGGACGAACATAACCCTGGCATGCGCAACATGATGAAAACGCTGCCCATCACGACCGTCGAACGGGTGTTGGGGAAATTTCTGGCCGCATGGGTCGTGTGTGGCATTGCCTTGGCCCTGACTTTCCCTTTGGTGGTTGTCGCCAACTACCTGGGCGCTGCGGACAACGCCGTTATCACCTCACAATTTCTGGCGAGCGGGTTGCTCGCGGGAAGTTATCTATCGGTGGGATGCTTTATTTGCGCACTGACTCATCGGCGCATCGTTATTTTCCTACTTTCGCTCGGTTTGCTGCTTACAGTCAGCATGCTTTCTTCAGCACTGGATGCCCTTGAGCACCAGGCGCCTATTTGGGTGGTAGACAGTCTGATCGCGCTTGACCCGATCTTACGCTTCGGCACTCTCGACAACGGCAAACTGACACTCCATGACAGCCTGTACTTCGTCAGCATGATCCTTGCCTTTCTTGCGGCAACAGCAGTCACACTCAATTACAAAACCCGTTGAGAAGGAAAGCACCGCATGCGATCCGCTATTCGCACGGGTATGACACTTACGGTCATATCATTACTCTTTCTGGCCTTTAATCTGGTCTGGGTAAACAACCTTCCCGATATCCGTTGGGACTTTTCACAACACAAAATCCATACGTTGTCGCCGCAGGCCCGGCAACTGCTCGCCTCACTTGAGGAACCACTGGATTTGTATTACTTCAACTCACGCCATGATCCGCGAAAAAGCCAAGCGTTGAAACGCTATGGCGAACGGGTGGGAGATCTGCTTGAGGAGTTCGAAAAAGCCGCCAGGGGCAGGATTAACTTGCACGTTATTGATCCGGGGCCTTATTCAGAAGAGGCCTATAAAGCGGGCCTGTTCGGGCTGGACGACACACGCGGGTTTCTCGGTCTGATAGGTGTGCGTGCAGGCCAGGCTGCACAACGTATCGACGCATTCAGCCTGGATGACGAACCGATGCTCGAATATGAAATAAGCCACTTGATCTACACACTGGGGCACCCAGCGCCACCCGTTATTGGCGTGCTGACAGGGTTGGCGTTGAACGAGTCCGGCGGGTTGTTACTGGCGAAAATGCATCAGCACTTCACCCTCGAAAGCCTGGCAGCGAACATTCCCCAAGTGCCTGAATCGATCGGGACGCTGATGGTCGTCCACCCGCGCGTACTGCCAGAGCGAACCCTGTACGCGATCGAACAGTTTGTCCTCAGGGGCGGAAAACTGCTGATCTTTCTCGACCCACTGAGCGAGAGCGCGTCAGACGCCGCGCCGGCAAATCCCATGCTGGACGGCCTGCTTGCCGCATGGGGCGTACAGATGCCGGCGGACAAGCTGCTGGTGGATAATCTCTACGCCTCGTCGGCGTCTCCCGGCGCTGGCAAGCCGACCGTCTTCCATCCGGCCAGGTTGAGCCTGCCGCGCCAGGCGATGACGGCGGACGACGTCAGCGCGTGGAAACTGGATACGGTGATTGTCTCGAGCAGTGGCGCACTTTCTCGCATCAGGAAAAGCCGCACGCTGCTCACCCCGCTGCTGCAAAGCTCCACGCAGTCTGCGCTATTGGACGCTGCGCGCTTTGCATCAACCACCGCACTCGACTCACTGATCGAACAACCGTCTGCTGTCGGCCAACGCCAGGTGATAGCGGCTCGCCTCGGCGGCCCCGCCTATTCCGCATTTCCAGACGGTGTCGACGGGCAGTCTGCTGGTTTGCAAAAGGCCGCAGACATTCAGGTGGTGGTGGTCGCCGACACTGATTTACTCATGGACTCTGTCATCAGCTCTGCCGCCAACAGCAACGTTACGTTTATCTTGAATACCTTGGATAACCTGGCGGCTCCTGACGTTCTCGCGAGCATTCGACCCCGTGCAACGGCCAGCCAATCGCCCAACCCGCTTTCAGACGTGCGCGAAGCCGCTGCACAGGCCTACGCCCAAAAGGCGGGAGAACTTGAACGACGGCTTGAGCGAACCGAGCACGAATGGCAACGCCTGAAACCGCCAGACACCGGCTTCGGCACCCAAGCGGTGAATACCAATGCCCAGCTGCAGGCACTGAACAAGGAACGCCTGCGACTGCCCATGGAGTTACAGGCGCTCAAGGTCGAGGCTTACGCATCGGTGCATAAAGTGGAGCTAACCCTGAAACTGCTGCTGATCAGCGCCGTACCGCTGCTGTTGTGCCTTATCGCGTGGATGGTGTCGCTTTACAACCGGCGACGTCGATCGGCCGTGACCGCCATCCAGCTCTAAGCCTTCAACGACGAGCGATCAGCCCTTGGCGGGCAATGCGCGTCAGCTGACGGATGACTTCATCGGCATCAGCGGCGCTAGGCGCCTGAATTACCGCAAGGTCGAAACTGTTGGTGGCAAATCGGGCCAGGGAGTCGCCATCTTCCACAAACTGGATCAGGAACGCCGAAGGCCGCCCGGTGCGACGCGGCCAGCCATCGAGGTAACGCAGCAGCGTAGGCTGGTGCTTGCCACCCAGGAGGATTTTCGGATTGCGCTGAGTCAGGTCCGCGGTGATCGGGGCCAGGCGTATGAGGGGGCGAAGTGCATTCATCGTGTCGTGTCTCTGCCTCAAAAGTCTGCGGGCAGGTGAGAGGCAACACCGAACCAGCGCTTTAGCGGTATTTCGAAGCCTGACTCTCGATGAGTGCATGCTTCTGTCGGGCTGTATCGAGCCCAGTGGCGCCCCGCAATTAGCTGTTTAAATCGGCGCATGAGCAGCATCCTAGAGAAGCCGGTGGGGCAGTGTCAAGAATCCCGAGCAACGAAAAAGCCCGCACAGGGCGGGCTTTTTCCGGGTTTTATCTGGGTATCAGCGGGCGATGGCGCGGTCGGCAGACAGTTTGCCCGCCCCTTCCAGCAGCACCGCCAAAGCGCCGCCGAGCAAGGCAAGGGCAAACTCATAACCGTTGTTGGCCATGAACAGACCGTTATGAATATGCACCGAGAAGATGGCCACCAGCGACAGGAAGGTCAGGCCCAAGGCCGCCGGGCGCGCCAGCAAACCGATGATCAATGCCAGGCCGGCGAAGAATTCCGTGCCGCCCGACAGCACCGCCATCAAGGTGCCGGGAGTCAGCCCAAGGCTTTCCATATACTGCGCAGTGCCCGCCAGGCCGTAGCCACCAAACCAGCCAAAGAGTTTTTGCGAACCATGGGCAGCGAAGATGATGCCAACAAAAATTCGCAGGATGGTCAGGCCATAACCAGCGCGGGTAGACAGGATACGGTTGATCAATCGGCTCATGGTGCTAATCCTTTTCCAGGTAGGGGGTGCTTGGCCGTTATATTAATCGGATAAGGCAATCATAAAAGCGCAAAAATCACTTAATAATCATCTATAAATCCGATCATTTGCGTGAAGCAAGTTTTGGCGCTGTCGGCTCCAGAGACTCTCGCTCTCGATCAAACGCCAGGTAGTACTTGTTCACGCTATTAACATAGCTGACGCCAGCCATGCCCACTTGCTCCATGGCAATACGCTCGACCTGGAAAAACCATTGATTGGGGTTCAGACCGCGGCGCCGAGCCTCGGCCCGCATGCCCTGCACCCGCTCCGGCCCCATGTTGTAAGCCGCCAGCACGAAGGCCATACGCTCGCGCTCGTTAAGCTTGGGGCTGGCGAAGAACTTGCGACGGATCATCGCCAGATACCGGGCGCCCGCTTGCACATTACTGTCCAGACTCTCGATATTGTTGACGCCCACCCGCTGCGCCGCCGAAGGCGTGATCTGCATCAGCCCGGTCGGGCCGCCACTGTTGCGCGCGCCGGGGTCCAGGGCCGACTCCTTGAACGCCAGCGCCGCCAGGTTCAACCAGTCCATGCCCTGCTCGCGGGCATGCTTTTGCAGGACCGGGCGCAGTTTTTCCAAGCGCTGGCGGTCGGCCCGAGCCAATGGATTGCGCACCTGATACAGGCGTCGGTAGATACGCTGGAACGCCACGTCCTGGTCGGAAGGGGTTCGGTAGGTCTTGAGGAAACGGTCAATACTGGCCCGCAGCATTGAGGCATCCTGGCGCACAAACCAGTACTCATCGCCCGGCTCGCTGATAGCCACTTGCCGATCAAAGCGCAACTTGGGCAGGATTTTCGACCAACGTTCGGCAATGGGTTTCTCGACGATGGTGAGATGGAAGATCCCGGCCTGGACCATCTCCAATACATCTTCCACCGCCAAGGTCGGATCGACCCATTCCACCTTCACCGGCGGTCGCTTGTGCAGGGCCAGTTGCTGGTTGACCTGATTGATCGCATCCGCCGCTGCACTGCCGGTAGTCAGGGCCAGCGTGCGCCCGGACAACTGCTCCAGCTTGGTAAAGCGTCGCTCGCCCTTCACGCCAACCAGCCACAACGGTACATCACTGGCAATGGGGTCGCTGGTGCTGATCTTGTGCGCAGCCTTCACATCAAGCAATTCACCGGGAGCCACCAGGTCGCCTTCACCCCGGGCCAACGCGCCAAGCAGTTGGTCCTTGGCTTTTGGAATAATTTTGAGAGTGATTTCTTCCCCGTCACGGGCGTGGCCGTTCAGGTATTGCTCGAAGGCGCGCAGGCGATGGTATTCAACACCGATGGCCTGGCCCTGGACCTCACCGGAACTGTTACGGCTCTGATTGACCAGCACACGCAGCGTGCGACTGGAGCGAATCTGCGCCAGGTCGCGTACCTTGCCGGGCTTGGTCACTTCCAGCGGCCCATCCAGACGTGCGACCGCCGCCATGGGCAGCAGTAACGTCAGGCACAACATAAGCAACGCCGAGGGTCGGATCATCCGCTCTCCGGAAAGAATACTGGCCAGCCCCCTCGCGAAAGGCGAAAGGCTGGAGGTCAGAAACAGAGCGCTTTATGCGCTGGCAAGGCGCGCAACGGTGGCATGGAGGACGGCGTACGACCGACCACAATGTCACTTGCGACGTTCAAAGACAGCTATAACTCGTTGTAGTTCTTCGTTTTTCTTATAAATCTACAGCTCTGATATGCTTTCCGGCCGCAGGCGGAGATAGCACCATGCAACTCATTGATATCGGCGTCAACCTGACCAACCCCAGTTTCGACGAGAGGCACCAGGCCGTTCTCGACCGTGCCTATGCCGCCGGCGTGCAGCAATTGGTGCTCACCGGCACCAGTATCGAGGGCAGCGAGCAGGCGTTGGAACTCTGCATAAAACTCGATGAAAGCGGCCAGCGCCTGTTCAGCACCGCCGGCATTCATCCCCACTGCGCCAGCGATTGGAACGGCGACAGCGCGCGGCAATTGCGGGGTTTGCTCAGCGAAAGCCGCGTGCGTGCAGTGGGCGAATGCGGGTTGGATTTCAACCGCGATTTTTCTCCGCGCCCACAACAGGAAAAAGTCCTCGAAGAACACCTGGCACTCGCCGTCGAGTTGAAACTGCCAGTGTTTCTTCACGAGCGCGACGCCAACCAGCGCTTGCTGGAGATCCTCAAGGATTACCGCGACCACCTGAGCGCTGCCGTGGTGCATTGCTTCACCGGCGAACAATCGGCGCTGTTCAGCTACCTCGACCTGGACTTGCATATCGGCATCACCGGCTGGATCTGCGACGAGCGCCGTGGGACGCATCTGCACCCGCTGGTCAGGGAAATCCCACGTGGCCGCCTGATGCTGGAAAGCGACGCGCCCTACCTGCTGCCACGCACGTTGCGACCCAAGCCGAAAAACGGCCGCAATGAACCGGCCTACCTGCCAGAAGTGCTGCGCGAAGTCGCCCTGCACCGCAACGAAACCCTGGAAGACTTGGCTGCACACAGCACCGCCTGTTCGCGCGCATTTTTTGGTTTGCCTGAAGTGGATTAATGCGGCGCATTGACCCATGTCAAAACCGGCTTCCTGAGTAGCGGCACAATAATGGCACCTTGCCAATGCTGTTTCCGCTATCAGAGAAAACCTTCCATGGGTGCCTGGCTTAGCAATATCTCGCTGAAATACAAGTTCTGGGCCGTCAACGCGGTCGCCTTCATCACCACCTTGTTGCTCGTGCTCTACGCCGTGCAACTCGAGCAACAGGCGCGCAGCGATGCCTCCCAGGCTGCGGCACAGGCGCAGGCGCGGTTGTTGAGTGCCTGGCCCGCCGACAAGCCATTGCCCAAGGGCGAGCATTGGCTGACGTTTTCCCGTGGACAAGTCCCACAGCTGGCCAATCAGGATCTGTCAGCCTTGGGCAATGCCAGCGGTTGGGTCGAGCTTAATCACATGCCATTGTTCGGTGAAAACCCGCTGATCGGCGCCGAGTTGATCGCGCGTGCCGACGGCCAGCAGGTCGCCGTGCTGGCCTACGGACGCAGCCTGAGCCAAGTGTTCGGCGAACGCTTCGCCAACTACGCGGTGGCGGTGTTGATCCTGATGCTGGCGATGCTCGGCGCCTCGCAACTGCTGATCCGCTTTCTGCTCAGCCAACTCAACACCCTCAAGGACGTGATGCTGCACGTCGAGAAAACCGGCGACCTGTCGGCCCGCGTACCCCTGGCCTGCAAGGACGAAGTCGGCCAGATGGCCAGCGCCTTCAACGCCATGCAAGCCGGCTACCAGCGGGTGGTCAGCACCGTGGCACGCACCGCGCAGCAATTGGATGATGGCGCCGCGCGCCTGGCTAGCAGCATGAACGAGGTGCAGCACGGCATGCTCGGCCAGCAGAGCGAAACCGACCAGGCCGCCACCGCGATCAATGAGATGACCGCCACCGTCTACCACATCGCCCAGCACGCCGGCGCCACTCGCGACCTGTCCCAAACCGCCGACACCCTCGCCGGCAGCGGCCAGGAAGTGGTCAGCCGGGTACAGCGTTCGATTGCCGGGCTTTCCACCGGCGTGCAACAGACTGCCGAGATGATCCAGAAGCTTGCCGAGGACAGCCAGAAAATCAACGGCGTGGTCGGCGTAATCCACAGCATCGCCGAACAGACCAACCTGCTCGCCCTCAACGCCGCCATCGAAGCCGCCCGCGCCGGCGAAATGGGCCGTGGTTTCGCCGTGGTCGCCGACGAAGTGCGCAACCTGGCCAAACGGGTGCAAAGCTCCACCGACGAAATCACTCGCATGGTCTCGGCGCTGCAGGCCGGCACCCGCGATGCGGTGGACTTCATGCAGGAAAGCTCGTTCAAGGCCGACGACTGCGTACAGCAAGCCCAGGAAGCCGGCGCGGCCCTCGCCGAAATCACCGGCGCCGTGGCGCAGATGCGCGAAAGCAACACCCAGATCGCCGTGGCGGCCGAACAGCAAAGCCATGTCGCCGAAGAGATGAACCGCGCCGTGGTGAGCATTCGCGATGTGACCGAAAACACGGTGCAGCAGACCGTGGATTCAGCGACCACCAGCAATGAGCTGGCGACGCTGGCCGGGGAGTTGAGCAAAGCGATTGGGCAGTTGAAGCTATAGGACTTTTTAACCTGTAATCCGACTCCTACGATCGCCCTCGCGTTTACCCGAAATTTTGCCGAAACCTCCTAGCCTCCCCGGCGAATAGCGCCGACATATTTACCTGACGAACCTCTTCAAAGTCTCTCGCCTGACTATTCAGTGCGAGGGACCGCCGATGTATTTCTCAATGACTACCTGGGCTGAAAGGGCTGCCTTTTGAACCCGGCTATTGGCCGGCTGGCCTTGAGGCCCATGGACGTCAAAGCGCCGGATGTTGAAGGCGTCTTACGTGATTTCCGGGGCTGCCTGAACACCTTTGACGACTGGGCTTTAAGCTTCTGGAGCTTTTCGAAGCTGGATGTCGAGCAGGTGTTCAAGGTTGGCGATGAAGTGACGCTGGTCGCGCCCATAGCCCCCTCCATTTTTCCCAGCAGCACCGTCGCCACCTGCCAGGCCAACGGCACGTTGACCCTGGTGCACATGTTCCAAAGCACGCAGTTTGTGCCCATCGGCGATACGCCGGTGATACTGCAACGCGTCGACCCCAACGGTGGCCCACTGGGTGAGCCGATCCACAAGACCATCGGCCCCAGCGGCATTCTTGAAATCACCGAGTGTGATCGCAACCAGCAGTACCGAATCAGTTTTTATCCCAACGTTTCCAAGGATCACGTCAAGGCGCTGTATGCGTCTTATCAGTCGGTGATCGCGGAACTGGAAGCGCGCCTGCGCGACGAATGGAACAGCACGCTTGAGGCACGTTGGAACGACTTTACGGACGCTATCCCGCAAGACCAGCGCAAGATGGTGGAAACGGCGTTTCTAAGTGGCATGGGCAAAGCGCTTTACAACCTGTGGGACAACATAACTCAACTGGTTGATTTACTGGCGGACATCAAGCCCAACAGCGAGAAGTTGCTGCACTACATCTCCCAAACTGAACTTGATGAGCTGCTGAAGCTCGGCAACGACGCGATCGCCGACGGCCTGCTGGTGCTCAGCGATGAGCCATTGTTGTTCATTTACGTGTCGGCAATGGTCAGCTGGATGCGCATGCTGCCGCCGAAAGAAATGCATGAATTGATGGGGGAAATCACTGGCGAGGTGTTGATCAACCTGCTGCTGATTTGGGCAACAGCAGGCGTGGGTGTGGCGTTGCGCCTGGGTACGAAGGTGCTGGGACATATCAAGTCTGAGCGGACGCCGGAGTTGTTGGAGTTGCTGGCTAATAAGCTGGTGATGCCCCGGTTGGAGCCGCATGCCAAAGTGGTTAAGCCGTTGCTGGGACGGAGTGCCGCAATCCCAATCAAGATGGTGCCGGTTGCACCGTTGAAGGCTGGGGATCAGTTGGTTTCCAACCCAGTGCCGGCGGTTCGTAGCAAGAAACAGCAGACCGCGTTGGTGCGCCAGGAACACGTCGATGATGTGCCTGTCGCTGCGAAAAATCCCCAGGGAGATGCCGCGGCACCTGCCGACAAAACCGCCACCAATGGCTGCCCGGTGTCGATGGTCACCGGGGAGGAATTGCTGACGCTTACCGATGGTGCGCTGGACGGAATTTTGCCGTTTGAGTGGACGCGGTTGTATCGCACCAGTGCGGTGGAAGTGGATTGTGGGTTGGGGTTTGGCTGGAGTCACTCGCTGGCGCAGCGGCTGGTGGTGACGGGTGATTCGGTGGTTTGGACGGATCATGAAAATCGATCGACTGCCCTGCCCTTGCCTACCGCCGCTCGACCGGCGATCACCAACAGCTTGGCTGAAGCGGCGATCTATTTGGGTGCCCTGCCCGATGAGTTGGTGCTGGCCCAGGCATCACGGTTTTACCACTTTCGCGATGGTGTACTGGCGGCGATCAGTGATGCGTATGACAACCGACTGCGCATTTCTCGTGATCGTTTGGGGCGGATTGAGCGGCTGGATAACGGTGTCGGCCGTTGTTTGTTTTTGCGTTACGAACTGGGCCGAATTGTGGCGGTGGACTATCAAGTTCATCGCGCCAAAGGCCGTGAGCCGTATGTTTGGGTGACGGAGCAGAACGTCGTTTCCTACGTCTATGACGACGCTGGGCGACTGGTTTCAGCGACCAATGCCGTAGGTGAAAGCGAGGTTTATCGGTACGACGATCAGCACGTCATTCTTGAGCGGCAGCTGGCCGGTGGGGCGAGTTTCTTTTGGGCGTGGGAACGGTCTGGCAAGGCCGCGCGATGTGTTCGGCACTGGGCCAGTTTTTCGCAGATGGACACGCGCTATGTCTGGGATGACAACGGCAAAGTCACGGTTCACAACGCTGATGGCAGTCAGGAAGTGTATGTCCACGATCAGCGGGCGCGGCTGGTGCAGCGGATTGATCCGGACGGTGCGGAGCATTTTAAATCCTACGATGACAAGGGCCGGCTGACGGTTGAGCAGGATCCGCTGGGGGCGGTGACGGCGTATCAGTATGACGACGCCGGACGTTTGATGGCGTTGTTTCCTGGGGAGGATGAGCCGACTTCCTACGAGCATGACAACGGGTTCGTACGGGTCGTACGGCGGGGTGAAGCGGTTTGGAAGTATGAGCGTAACGAACAAGGCGACGTTACGCGTCAGACAGATCCTGACGGCCACATTACAGACTACACCTACGACAAACACGGGCAGCTGATTGGGGTTTGGTACCCGGATAACGGGTCTCATCGGCTGGTTTGGAATGAGCGTGGACAGCTCGTTGAGGAACAACTGCCGAATGGTGGGGTTAAGCGTTATCGCTATGACGATGTTGGACGACAAGTTGCGCGTGAGGATGAGCATGGCGCGCTGACGCAGTATCAATGGGACGGTGTGGGTCGGTTGGTTCGTGTCGTACTTCCAGGCGGTGCCACGCGGGAATTCAGCCACAACCCGTACGGAAAAATCACCTCCGAACGTGATGAACTGGGCCACGTCACTCGTTACGAATATGCCGGCGGTTTGCATCTGATCAGCCGTCGCATAAATGCTGATGGCACCCAGGTCAACTACCGCTACGACAACGTGCGGTTACTGCTGACCGAGATCGAAAACGAAGTCGGCGAGACCTACCGACTTGATTACCACCCAAACGGTTTGATCCAGCAGGAAATCGGCTTTGACGGTCAGCGCACGACTTACGTGTATGACCTCAGCGGCAACTTACTGGAGAAAACCGAACACGGCGATGACGGCAGTCAGCTAGTCACCCGCTACGAGCGAGACTTTTCCGGCCGCCTCGTACGAAAAACTCTTCCAGACGGTGGAGTGGTCGATTACGCCTACGACCGCCAGGGCAACCTCCTCAGCGTCGACGACGGCCACTGGGCGTTAGCCTACGAATACGACAGCCAAAACCGCCTCACCGCCGACCACCAAGGCTGGGGCACCCTGCGCTACGGCTACGACGCCTGCGGCCAGCTGAAAAACCTGCGCCTGCCGGATAACAACCGCCTCACCTTCAACCACGACAAAAGCGGCCACCTCGCCACCGTCGAGCTGAACGGCAAAACCCTCACCTCTCACCTGTTCAAAACCGGAAAAGAACGCCAACGCCAACAAGGCCAGATCCTCAGCCATTACGACTATGACGACCAAAACCGTCTCCACGCCCACGCGGTGACGCAAGAGGAACACAAGCTCTACCGCCGCCACTACGACTACGACAAATCCGGCAACCTCACCCGCCTGCTCGACACTCGTAAAGGCGAACACCACTACCACTACGACCCCCTCGCCCGCCTGACCCGCGCGGATCATTCGCAAGACCAGCAAGAGCGTTTCGGCCACGACCCGGCCGGCAACCTGCTGATGCAAGACCGACCCGGTCCGGACATCGTGGCGGGGAATCGGTTGGTGATCCAAGGCGATCATCATTATGACTATGACGCGTTCGGCAATCTGATCCGCCAAAGACGCGGTAAGGGTCATCAACTCGTTACCGAGTACCGCTACGACTGCCAGCATCGGCTTATCGGCATTACCCAGCCGAACGGGCAAACGGCCAGCTATCGCTATGACCCGTTCGGTCGGCGGATCAGCAAAACCGTTGATGGGATAACCACTGAGTTTTTCTGGCAAGGCGACAAGCTGGTTGCGGAGCATCACGCGGACAGGCATCGCAGTTACCTCTACGAACCGGACAGCTTTCGGCCCTTAGCACTGCTGGAAGGTTTCGGCCCGAAAGACACCCAGCCCTTCCACTACCAACTCGACCACCTCGGCACCCCGCAGGAGCTCACCGCCCCCGACGGCGAAATCGTCTGGTCTGCGCATCACCGTGCCTATGGCCAAATCACCCGCCTAGACATCAACAAAATCGACAACCCGCCGCGCTTCCAAGGCCAATACTTCGACCAAGAAAGCGGCCTGCACTACAACCGACATCGCTACTACAATCCAGATATTGGTCGTTACCTGACGCCGGACCCGGTGAAGCTGGCGGGTGGGATCAATGCGTACCAGTACGTGCCCAACCCTACAGGGTGGATAGATCCGTTAGGGCTGACTGCCAATTGCCCACCCAAAGGAGCGAGGCAGCCACGCTGTAAAACACCGGACGAACCGGACACTCCCGAAGTTTCTCGCAAAGGAGCATTCAGGCAAGCTAAAAGAGATGCAAATATACCAATGGTGCAGCGCCCTGACGTCTTCGTAGACCCAGAAACAGGAAGAGAAAAACAATACAAGATAGAAAGAATGACAGACCTGAACGATAAAAATATATTGAATAACAACGGCTTACCGATTGACACAAGGGTCTATCAACTTACAAAATCTGACGGCTCAAAAGTGCTTATACAAGACCACTCAGCAGGGCATAATTTTGGCAGAGCAGATGGAATAGGAGACCATTCCGCACACTTCAACTTACGACCAATTGATAAACCCCGAAAAGGCAGCATACCCGGGGCAAAGGAACACTATCCATTTAGGAAGCAAAAATGAAATATTGGAATGAATTAGACGGAAGTATATTTTTCGGAAAGATTTTTAGCCAACCGATAGCAATTGACAGGATTGCTCTTTTCTCCATGAGGATTGATAACGACCAACCCTGTGTCGGCCTAGGGTTTGACATACCAGAATTTCCGGACCAGTTGCCGGAAAAGTGGAAGAACAAAGGCTATAACACATGCAGGACAGGATTAATTTGTCATAACATTAAAGAATTAAAAGTACAAAACATACCCGCCCACGAGGTATTCAAGGTGGAAATAAAAAAACACAATGACCACTTCGAGTTTCACGCAACCAGCGAAAATGCCTCAATAGAATTCAAAGCCAGATTCATTTCACTTAGCGACCCTAATGTATATATAAACAGCCCAGATGATTACTATTTTAAATAACTAAAAACCATGAAACCAAAACTAAAACTAAAACTTATATCTTTACCCATTTCAGGCTGGGAAACCAGGGCACTCATCTCCATTTAAGTACCATTGGAAAGACGCGCACAGGAAAACTACCGGGTGCGAATGACCACCCTAATTTTGAGATTGGAAAATAAGTTTGGAATCATTTCGATAGAAGTGTTTTTAACAAAGTATTCCCCATACCGATTGCAACAGGAGAGATAGTCTTATTCTCTATAGATAGAGATAACGATAGACCTCATATAACTCTAGCATTGATATAGCTGAAATCCAGACAGACCAACCGAAAAATGGAACCTCGAAGGTTTCAACACGTGTCGCATTGATCTTAGCTATGGGGGACTTAGTGACATCACCATAAAGAATATCCCCCACATTCGACACGTTGAAAATAACAATATGAAAGTATGAGGATTTTTTTCGCGTGAACGTTGAGTCTGAGGAGTCGTTGATTGAATTCAAGACGTGATATCCGTCTCTCTGCGGGGCCTCCGTCTACATAAATGCCCCTGATTCCGCCTGTTATTAAAGGGTGACACCAACATCAAAGCTATGAGGCCGATAGCCAGCCCCAATTCGCCACCCCGCCCTCCCCTACATAAACTCTGTCCAAGCTACTTCAACGGACAGAGGATTCACCATCATGGGCAAACGTCATCCTAACTTCCCCGCCTGGCAATGGCGCATTCACCCAGAAACCCATCAGCACCCGACCAACCTGGGGCTGCAATTAATTGCCGTACCCCTGCTGATCATCGGTTTTCTGTTGATGGCATCCGGCGTGTTCAGCCTGAGCCTGGCCAGTTTTGCCGTCGGCGTGATCGGCGTGTTGGCAGGCGTGGCGCTTCAGCGCCACGGTCGCAAACTGGAAGCGCAAGGCAGCCAGCGGTTCTGAGGTTCAGGCGAAGACCACCACGGTCTGGCGGCTGATGGCGATCAACTCGCCGGTCGGGCTCCAGAGTGCGGCTGCGGCATGCCCGTAGCCGTCGCGGGCATTTTCGATGTTGACGTAGTACTGGCACCAGTCGAGGGTGGTCAGGTCTTGCAGCGGCTGGATAAATTCAATGGTCCAGGTCAGCGTGCTGCCTGGCGCCGGCTGGGTCAGGTGCGGAAGCAAGGCCGGGGGCCATGCGTCGACCAGGGCGAGGATGTGCGACTCGGTCAGCGGTTCTTCCTTTACATCACCGCGCAGGCGCACCCAACCGCCCATGTCGCGCGATTTGTTACCGGTGAACGGCAACCCACCGACGCTCCAGCGCATGGCCAAGTGGCGCATGAACTCAGGGGTCACGCCCTTGATATAGGGCAGCTCCTGGCATTCATCCCAGTGTTTGAAACTAGGCGGCGCCTCGCTCGCGACATCTATCACTGACTCACGCGGCGCACCAAAGCTGGCCTGCACCAGCGTCGCCACTTCACCGTTCTGCACCACGCGGCCAAGCAACTGGCTGACCGCCTTGCCTTCACGCAACACTTCGACTTGATAACTGGCCGGCACATCCGGCGCAACGGGGCCGACAAAGGTGATGGCCAAAGAGCGCAGGGGCCGGTCTGCCGGGACTTGGGCGCGCAAGGCTTCATATTGCAAAGCAGCCACCAGGCCACCAAAGGTCGCGCGGCCCTGAGCCCATTCGGCGGGGATGGTCACGTCCAACGGGTTGTTACGGGCTGCGTCGAGCAAATCACTAAAGCGCATGGCGACCTCACATCAAGAAAACCGATGGGGCGATGTTAACCATCGGGCTGACAAGGTACAGCGCTCATTCCGGCCAAAAACCGGACCGGCCTAGAAACAATCCGCGCTGAGTTTGTCCAGCACCCGATCCGCCTCGCCTTCTGCCTTGCTCATGGTGCGATGCCACATTGGCACGCAGGGTTGCAAATCCGCTTGGTGCCCGGCCTGCGCCAGCCACTGCCAGCAGTCGTGCCAATCGCCCAGAGCGCCTTGGGCTAGTTTGAGGCGCGACATGGCTTTGGCAGGCAGTTTGTCCAGTTCGGGGTAGGCCTCGGCGGCGTAACGCACACGCTTGATCAGCAACCGCAGGCGGTGGCGATCATGGGTCGGGTCTTTGAGGGCATCACCGAGTTTGTGCCATTGCTTGCCCAAGCGCTTCTCGATGCGCGGGCGCAGGCCCTTGAGCAGTTTCTGGTGCTGCGAAGCCCGGATAAAGCGTGGGAACGCGTCGAGAATCTGCAGCAAGTGCGCCACTTCCGGGCTCTGCGCCACATGGCGATAGGCGTCGGGTTGCAGGCGCAGGCGCCGTTCAGCGGCCTGGTGATAGCCGTGCTGATGCAGATACGCCGCCAGGACCTCGCGGTCGCGTAGCGGCGTAGTCATCTGGCCGACTGTGCTGGCGGCCAATTCGAGTTGTTCGACTCCCGGCAACCCGCGCAGCGGGCGCAACAAACTGCGCAGGCGCCGCACAGTGGTGCGCAGGTCATGCAGGGCTTCATCGTCGGTGACGGCGGCGAGGCGAGCCTGGCAGCTCAGCAACCCTACTTCCAGGCCAATGACCTGAGCGACTAGCTGATCGACCAAAGCTGACATGCCTTCCTCCCTTGACGATGAATATCCTGGTTGCCGCTAGGACTTAACGTCCGGCGCGCGACTCACGAATATAGAACCGCGCCTTTTCGGCCTTGTTGGAGCAGCCTTCAAACGCTTCGAATTGCTGCTGGGTCTTGGCGCCAGTCAACAAGGACAATGCCTTGGAGTAGCTCACGGTGCCGGCAAAACCTTCAGCCTTGGCCAGGTCCAGCTCATGCCACGCGGCATCCAGTTGCGTGCCACAGCTGTCGCGGTATGCGGTTTTCCCGGCACAGCCGGCAAGGGCCAACACAATCACAGGCACACACATCCAGGCTTTCATCGATGACACCTCAAATAAAGAAAAACAGTCGTAGGGTGTAGACGTTGCCTACAAGGAAAAGTGCCTTGTCCGCAGCCTGAAATCAGAGCGCCCATCGTCAGAGCATACCCGAGCACTGCGCTTATCCTGGAAAAATATTACAGCCCCCGGCGAAGATTGAAGCTTGCCCCTCAATGGGTGCATTGTGGGCACCTGCCTTGGGAAGGACATGGACCATGAAGAAGCGTGTTGCCTTGGTGCTGGGCTCCGGTGGAGCCCGCGGTTATGCCCATATCGGCGTGATCGAGGAGATCGAACGGCGCGGCTACGACATTGCCTGTATCGCCGGCTGCTCCATGGGCGCCGTGGTGGGTGGAATCTATGCGGCCGGCAAGCTTGACGAGTACCGCAACTGGATCGAAAGCCTCGACTACCTCGATGTACTGCGCCTGGTCGACGTAAGCTTTCGCCTGGGTGCGATTCGTGGCGAAAAAGTCTTCGGCCAGATCCGCAAGATTGTCGGCGAGATCAATATCGAAGAACTGCGCATTCCCTACACCGCCGTAGCGACCGACCTGACCAACCAACAGGAAATCTGGTTTCAGGAAGGTTGCCTGCACCAGGCCATGCGCGCCTCCGCGGCGATTCCAAGCCTGTTCACGCCCGTAATGCAGGGCAACCGAATGCTGGTGGACGGCGGTCTGCTCAACCCGCTGCCGATCGTGCCGGTGGTGTCGAGCCACTGCGACTTGATCATCGCGGTCAACCTCAACGCCACCAATCAAAAACATTACCAACTGCCCGTGATCCAGCGTCCGCCGGCGTTCAAAAGTCGTTTCAACAGCTTGGCCAAGTCATTGGGTTCACACCTGCCGTTTCGCCGCAAACAAGCCGAACAGTTGATGAAGCTTGAGCAGGAGGCTTTGCACGCCCAGACAGCGGAGATCAACCCGTGGCTGGAATCGGCCGAACCCGAATCCCAGCAACCTGCGGCTGCACCGGAGAAGGCCGGGGCGCCAAAGTCAGCAACCGGTTCGTTCATCATCGACAACGTCGGGCCGGCGTCGCTGCTGGACCTGATCAACCAGAGTTTCGAGGTGATGCAGACATCGCTGGCGCAGTACAAGATCGCCGGTTACCCGCCGGACGTGCTGATCAACGTGCCGAAGCGTGTGTGTCGGTTTTTCGAGTTCTACAAGGCGCCGGAGTTGATCGCTTTGGGGCGGGAGATTGCCAGGGATACGCTGGACAAATATGAGAGTGAGCAGAGTTGAAATGTGTGCTGTGACTGATGGCCCTATCGCGGGCAAGCCCGCTCCCACATTGTGATCTGTGAACACATTCAATGGTGGGAGCTGGCTTGCCTGCGATGAGGCCTGCGCGGACGCCGCGAAACTCAGGCATTCAACAACCGATACCCAACCCCCGCCTCAGTCACAATAAACCTCGGCTGAGTAGGGTCATCCGCCAACTTCTGGCGCAAATGCCCTACCACAATGCGCAGGTAGTGACTGTCTTCAGTGTGGGTCGGCCCCCAGATATCCTTGAGCAATTGTTGCTGGGTGATTACCCGCCCCGGATGCCGCGCCAGTTGCGCCAGCACCGCGTACTCCTTGCGGGTCAGCGCCACTTCGGCGCCGTCCAGCAGCACGCGGCGATAGGCCAGGTCCACCGTCAGCGGGCCAAAACTCAAGGCCGCTTCCTGAGCCTCCCCCGCCGGTGCCTGGCGCAGCAGCGCGCGAACGCGGGCGAGAAACTCCTGGATACCAAAAGGCTTGGTCACGTAATCATTCGCGCCGCCATCCAGCGCTTCAACCTTCTGCACTTCACTGGCGCGCACCGACAGCACCAGCACCGGCACCGTCGACCACTCGCGAAACTCGCGCAGCACTTGTTGGCCGTCCATGTCAGGCAGGCCGAGGTCGAGCACCAGCAAATCCGGTTTGCTCAACGCCGCTTGGGCCAGGCCCTCGTTACCGGTGCCGGCCTCGATCACCTTGTAGCCCTGGGAGGCCAGGCTGATGCGCAGGAATTTGCGAATCTGCGGTTCGTCATCAATGACTAAAATCGTCGCGGTCTGGCTCATGGTGTCCAATCAAAATCCGTGAAAAAAAGAGGGTAGCTCAAGCCTCGCGTTCCAGGCCAGGCTGAGTCGGCAACGGCAGGAACAAGGTGATGCACGTGCCCCGCCCTTCAATGCCCTCGGCGACGCTGATACGCCCACCGTGTGCGCCGACCATGCCCTGGCAAATCGCCAGGCCCAGGCCCGTGCCCTGCCCGCCGCGATCACCGCGGGCGGCGGTGTAGAACATATCGAAAATCTTCGCGCGCTCGTCTTCGGGAATCCCCGGCCCTTCATCGGCTACCGCAAAAAACAATTGGTCATCCGCCACGCCCGCGCTCACCTCCAAACGGCCTTGGGCGGGTGAGAAACGTGCGGCGTTTTCCAGCACGTTGACCAGCGCCTGTTCGATCAAGGCGGCGTGCACATACAGCAACGGCAGCTCGGCCGGCACGTCAGTCTTGACCTGCAGCGGCGCCAGCACCGCGCGCAAACGGCCAAGGGCGCTGCCGACGATATCGCCGGGCGAAACCCAATCACGCGCCAGTTTCAGCGCACCGTGGCCCAGGCGCGTCATGTCCAGCAAATTCTGGATATAGCGGTCCAGGCGCTCGGCTTCATCGCGGGTGCCCTCAAGCAATTCACGGCGATCCTCCAGAGGAATCGCCTCGCCGAGCGCCAACAGGCTGTCGATGCTGCCGCGCATCGACGTCAACGGCGTACGCAGGTCGTGGGATACAGAGGCCAGCAAGGCGCTGCGCAGTTGTTCGGTTTCGCCGTGCAGACGCGCCGATTCCAGCTCCTGCGCCAGTTGCGCCCGCGCCAACGCCTGGGCCAGCGGCTGGCTCAATGCGGTGAGCAGGCGACGACGCTGCCCGCTCAGCTCCAGGCCCGGTTTGGGGCTCACGCCAAGCAACCCCAGCGGCCCCTCCTCGCCCGACAGCGGCCACCACCACCAGCGCCCGAACGGCAACGTGCCGGTGCCCATGCCGGCCGGTTGATCGTGCTGCCAGGCCCAATCGGCGGCGGCGCGTTCGGATTCGGTGAGGTTCAGCGCGGAACCGGTCTCGACCTGCCAGTCGCCATGCGCGTCCCGGTTGACCAGGCAAAGCTCCAGATCGCTCCAGCCTTCCAGATGATGGGCCGCCGCACTGATCACCGCCTGGCGATCGGTGGCGGCGGTGAGTTTGCGTGACAGGTCGAGCAATTCGCTGGTCTCTTCCTGAGTATCGCGCAAGGCCTGCAACTGCCGACGCTGACGTGCGGCCAGGTTGCCGGTCAACGCCGCCATCAGCAGAAAGAACAGCAGGGTCAACACGTCCTCCTCGCGCTGGATGGCGAAGGAGAAATTCGGCGGAATAAACAGAAAATCGTAGGTCAGAAACGACAGCGCCGCACACACCAGCGACGGCCCCAGGCTGCTGCGCACGCCCACCAGCAATACCGCCGCGAGAAACACCAGCGAGATGTTCGGCAGCGGCAACACGCTGGCCACCGCCCAGGCCAACGCCGCCGCCACAATCGTCGCAACGACTGCCAGGCCATAGTCGAACCATACCAACCCGCGCACATCCGGCAGTCGCGGCGGTGCGGGCATGTCGTCGCTGTCGAGCACGTTGATTTCCAGACCGCGCGCATTACGCAGCAAGCGCGCCGCCAACCCACCGCCGAACAACCGACGCCGCCAACGCATGCGCGACTGCCCGACCAGCAGCAGGCTCGCGCGGCGTTCGGCGGCATGCTGGATCAGCGTCTTCGCCACCTCGCCCGCGCGCAACAACACCACTTCGCCGCCGAGGCGCTCGGCCAGTTGCTGGGCGTTTTGCAGGCGCAGGCGCGCTTGCTCATCGCGCGCGCGGCCGTTGTCGATATGCACCAGGCTCCAGGGCAAATGTCGGCGTTGAGCGACGCGGCTGGCGTGACGCACCAGGCGTTCGGCCTGCGCATCGCCATCCACGCCCACCAGCAAGCGGCCGCGCACCGCCGGCGCAGCCTGGCCCAGTTGCCGATAGCCTTGGGCCAAGTCGTCATCGACGTGGGCGGCGGCGGTCTGCATCGCCAGCTCGCGCAGGGCCATCAGGTTGGTCTGGGTAAAAAACGCGTCGATGGCCGCACGGGCCTGCTCCGGCACGTACACCTTGCCGTCGCGCAGACGCTCCAGCAGCTCGCGCGATGGCAGGTCGATCAGCAGCAACTCGTCTGCCTCTTGCAGCACCCAGTCCGGCAGGGTTTCGCGCACTTGCACGCCGGTGATCCCGCGCACTTGGTCGTTGAGGCTTTCCAGGTGCTGGACGTTGACCGTGGTGAACACGTTGATGCCGGCGGCGAGCAGTTCCTGAATGTCCTGCCAGCGTTTTTCATGCCGGCTGCCGGGGGCGTTGCTGTGGGCCAGTTCGTCGACCAGCACCAGCTTGGGCTTGGCGGCGAGCAGGCCATCCAGGTCCATTTCTTCGAGCATCACGCCGCGGTATTCGGTCCGCACCAACGGTTGCTGCGGCAAGCCGCTGAGCAAGGCCTCGGTCTCGGCGCGGCCGTGGGTTTCGACCACCCCGGCGATCAGCCGCACGCCCTGGCGCAGCTGGGTGTGGGCGGCCTGGAGCATGGCGTAGGTCTTGCCCACGCCCGGCGCAGCGCCGAGAAAGACTTTGAGCCGGCCACGGCCGTCCCGGGGCAGATCGGCTAAGAGGGCGTCGGCGCGGCCGGAGTCGCTCATGCTTTGCGGTTCCTTCAGGTGTTTATCTGGAGTCCTTCAGGCCGCCATCGCGGGCAAGCCCGCTGCCACAGTTGGAGTGTATTCCCCTGTGGGAGCCGGACTGGCCCGCGATGGCGGCACCACTACTTACAACTTTTCCAGCGCCATGTTCAGCGCCAACACATTCACCACCGGCGGCCCCACCAACGGGCTTTCGATGTGCTCATCCAGCAAGCGCTGCAGGGTTGCCACCGGCACATTTCGTGCGGCTGCCACCCGCGCCAGTTGATAGGCAATCGCCGGTGGAGGCAAGTGTGGATCAAGACCGCTGCCAGAGGTAGTCAGCGATGCCAACGGCACCGGCCCCTGGCCTGGCACTAGTTGTTTATTGGCATCATCGAAAACCCGCGTGGCCAACGCCGGGTTGCTTGGGCCCAGGTTACTCGCGCTGCTGGAAACCGTCGCAAATGCGCCGGCCGACGGGCGCGGATGGAACCACTGATCACCGGTAAAATCCTGGGCGATCAGGCTGGAACCGCGCACTTTGCCGTCGGCATCGCGCACCAGGCTGCCGTTGGCCTGGTCAGGAAAAGCGACTTGCGCGACACCGGTCACCACCAATGGGTAGGCGACGCCGGTGATCAGGGTCATGAGTACCAGCAGGCTCAAGGCCGGGCGGATCATGGTGGACATTTCAGATTCCTCACGTGAGTCATTGCAGCCTGGGGGCGCCGACGTGGCGCCCACAGGAATCGGGTCAAACCAGGTGCAGCGCGGTCAGCAGCATGTCGATTGCCTTGATGCCCACGAACGGCACCACAATCCCGCCCAGCCCATAGATCAGCAGGTTGCGACGCAGCAACGCCGCCGCACTCGCCGCCTGCACGCGCACACCGCGCAGCGCCAGCGGGATCAGCACCACAATGATCAGCGCGTTAAACACAATGGCCGAGAGAATCGCGCTCTGCGGGCTCTGCAAATGCATCACGTTGAGCACGCCCAATTGCGGGTAGATCGAGGCGAACAGTGCCGGCAGGATCGCAAAGTACTTGGCCACGTCGTTGGCGATGGAAAACGTGGTCAGCGCGCCGCGTGTCACCAGCAGTTCCTTGCCGATCTGCACCACGTCCAGCAGCTTGGTCGGGTCGCTGTCGAGGTCGACCATGTTGGCCGCCTCGCGCGCCGCCTGGGTACCGTCGTTCATCGCCATGCCGACGTCGGCCTGGGCCAGTGCCGGGGCGTCGTTGGCGCCGTCACCACACATGGCAACCAGACGACCGTCGTTCTGTTCGTGGCGAATACGCGCGAGTTTTTTCTCTGGCGTGGCTTCGGCCAGCACATCGTCCACGCCGGCTTCGGCAGCAATCGCCGCAGCGGTCAGCGGGTTATCGCCCGTCACCATCACGGTGCGAATCCCCAGTTTGCGCAGCTCGGCAAACCGTTCGCGGATGCCAGGCTTGACCACGTCCTTGAGGTGGATCGCACCGAGCAATTTGCCGTCGGCGCACACCAGCAAAGGTGTGCCGCCGCTTTGGGCGATCTTGTCGATTTCCCGCGAGAGTGCCGGTTGCAGGTCGCGACGTTGCTGGCCGATAAACGCCAGCAGCGAATCCACCGCGCCCTTGCGGAACACACGGCCTTCGTAATCGACACCGGACAAACGCGTTTCAGCACTGAAGGGCACCGAGGTCAGTTGGTCCAGGGTCGGCTCAGCCTGCGGGTGCAAGGCGCGCAGGTATTCGACGATGGATTTGCCCTCTGCGGTGTCGTCCGCCAGTGATGCCAGCAGCGCACCCTCGGCCAAATCCCGACCACTGACGCCAGGCGCGGCGATCACTGCCGCGCAGCGACGGTTGCCAAAGGTGATGGTGCCGGTTTTATCCAGCAGCAACACATGCACGTCACCCGCCGCTTCCACCGCGCGCCCGGATTTGGCGATCACATTGAGGCGCACCAGACGGTCCATGCCGGCGATACCGATGGCCGACAACAGGCCGCCGATGGTCGTAGGAATCAGCGTGACCAACAGTGCGACCAGGAACACCAGCGGCAAGCTGCCATTGGCGAAGTGCGCGAACGGCTGCAGGGTGACCACCACCAGCAGGAAGATCAGGGTCAGGCCGATCAGCAGGATATCCAGCGCGACTTCGTTGGGGGTTTTCTGGCGTTTGGCGCCTTCCACCAGGGCGATCATGCGGTCCAGCGTGGACTCGCCCGGGTTGACGGTGATGCGGATCAGCAACCAGTCCGACACCAGCCGCGTGTTGCCGGTGACAGCCGAACGGTCGCCGCCGGACTCGCGGATCACTGGCGCGGACTCGCCGGTGATCGCCGCCTCGTTGACCGCCGCAATGCCTTCGATGACCTCACCGTCACCGGGGATCATTTCTCCGGCGGCGACGCGTACGACGTCGCCTTTGCGCAAGCTGGTGGCCGGCACGACCTTGAAGCTGCCGTCGGCCTCCTTGCGACGTGCGCTGAGGCCTTCACTGCCAGCCTTGAGGCTGTCGGCGCGAGCCTTGCCGCGACCTTCGGCCAAGGCTTCGGCGAAGTTGGCGAACAGCACGGTGAACCACAACCACACGGCGATCTGCACGGCGACAAACGTCGGCACGGCGGTGTCGGGCACGAAGCACAACACGGTGGTGAGGATGGCGGTCAGTTCGACCACCAGCATCACCGGCGAACGTTGCAGCTGGCGCGGGTCCAGCTTGACGAACGCCTGGCCCAGCGCCGGGCGCCACAAGGCAGAGATGGCGGTTTTGGCGGGCTCCTGGGTGTGCACCGGGGCCGCATTTTTTGCAGGCATATTCATTTTCATATCCCTCAGAAGCCCATGCTCAGATGTTCAGCGATTGGGCCCAGTGCCAGTGTCGGCAGGAAAGTCAGGCCGCCCACCAGCAAAATGGTCACGGTCAACAGGGTCACGAACAGCGGGCCATGCGTAGGGAAGCTGTTCTGGCCAATCGGAGCGGTCTTTTTCATCGCCAGGCTGCCGGCCAGGGCCAGTACCGGGAGGATGTATCCGAAACGCCCCAGCAACATCGACAGGCTCAACATCAGGTTGTGGAACGCGGTGTTGGCACTGAAACCGCCGAACGCCGAACCGTTGTTGGCACTGGCCGAGGTGTAGGCATACAGCAACTGACTGAAACCGTGCGGGCCGGGGTTGCTGATGGCACCCGCCGGACCTGGCAGGCTGGCAGCGATGGCGCCCAGCACCAGCGTGCCGATTGGCATCACCAGCAAGGTCACGACCAGCAATTGCACTTCCTTGGCCTGCAGCTTCTTGCCGAGGTATTCCGGGGTGCGGCCGATCATCAAGCCGGCGAGGAACACCGCGATCAACACGTTGAGCAACATGCCGTACATACCGGCGCCGACGCCGCCGAAGATCACTTCGCCGACCATCATGTTGACCAGTGCCACCATGCCGGTCAGCGGGTTGAGGCTGTCTTGCATGCCATTGACCGAACCGTTGGACGCCGCCGTGGTGGCCACCGACCACAACACTGTGCCGGTGGTGCCGAAGCGCGCCTCTTTGCCTTCCAGCGGTGCGGTTTGTTCAACCGCTGGGTTGTTCAGAGTCGGGTTGGGCTGGTATTCGGCCCACATCGACGTCGCGCCGCCGATCAGGAACAGCGCCAGCATGCAGCCCAGAATCGCGCGGCTCTGACGCAGGTCCTTCACGTAGTGACCGAAGGTGAACACCAACGCCACCGGGATCAGGATGATTGCCGACAGCTCGAACAGGTTGGCCCACGCCGTCGGGTCTTCAAACGGATGCGCCGAGTTGACACCGAAGAACCCGCCGCCGTTGGTGCCCAGTTGCTTGATCGCAATCTGGCTGGCCGCCGGGCCGAGTGGGATCACTTGGTCCACGCCCTGCATCGTCACGGCGTTCACGTAGTGCGCGAAGGTTTGCGGCACGCCCTGCCACACCAGGAACAGCGCGAACACCAGGCACAATGGCAACAGGCCGTAGAGGGTAGCGCGGGTCATGTCGACCCAGAAGTTACCCAGGGTCTTGGTGGATTTGCGCCCGATCCCACGGCACAGCGCGACCAGCACAGCCAGGCCAGTGGCGGCGCTGACGAAGTTCTGCACGGTGAGGCCGATCATCTGGCTGAGGTAGCTCAGGGAGGCTTCACCGCTGTAGTTCTGCCAGTTGGTGTTGGTCATGAAACTGACCGCGGTGTTGAAGGCCAGCGTCCATTCCTGACCCGGCAATTTCTGCGGGTTCAGTGGCAGATATTCCTGGAACAACAGCACAGCGAACAGCAACACGAAACCGGCCAGATTGAACGCTAACAGCGCCAGTGTGTACTTCTGCCAGCTCTGTTCCTGATGCTCGTCCACGCCGGACAGGCGATAACACGCGCGCTCAACCGGGCCGAGCACCGGCGTGAGCCAGGTGCGCTGGCCTTCCATCACCTTGTAATAGAACCTTCCCAGGAACGGTGCCGGCACCAGCACCACGGCAAAGAAGGCGATGATCAGCCAATAGTCATAACTGTGCATAGCCTGCTCCTAGTTCCGATCCGCGCGTAACAGCGCAACCAGCAGATAAATGAACAGCGCCACGGCCAATAGCAGTGACACCCCGTCCAGAACGCTCATGGAAGTCTCTCCGTTTTGCGGCGATTGCCGCGTGTGAGTCAATTGTCCGCAGGAGTGGCGTAAAGGAACGAGAGCGACGCTGGGGGCCGGGCGTAAAGACGGCGTAAAGAGTGGGTTTATGCGGGGTTTACAGAGGTCGGTGGAGGCTGTTGGGGCCTCATCGCGGGCAAGCCCGGCGCCCACAGGGGATTGCGGTTACCTGTGGGAGCCGGGCTTGCCCGCGATGACGGCAGCTCAAACGCCCCTGCACTCAACTGGTGCAATGACAGAAGATTTCAAACGCCAAACCGTCTCCTCGACGACAGTTCGGCGTCTTTACGACAATGAATGGCGCACTGGCATGGCCGCTGCAACACCTTGAATCATTCCAAACGGTTCAGGGAGAGCAACACGATGAATACACAACTCAAACCCACCTTGGGCACCCTGCATCTGTGGGGCATTGCCGTCGGCTTGGTGATTTCCGGCGAGTACTTCGGCTGGAGCTACGGCTGGGGCGTCGCCGGTACGTTGGGCTTTCTGGTGACCTCGCTGATGGTCGCCGCCATGTACACCTGCTTTATATTCAGCTTCACCGAACTCACTACGGCGATTCCTCACGCAGGTGGCCCATTTGCCTACAGCCGTCGCGCATTCGGTGAGAAAGGCGGCTTGATCGCAGGCCTGGCGACGTTGATCGAATTTGTCTTCGCCCCGCCTGCAATTGCCTTGGCCATCGGCGCCTATATGAATGTGCAGTTTCCGGCACTCGACCCCAAACACGCGGCCGTCGGTGCCTATATCGTCTTCATGGGCCTGAATATTCTTGGGGTGAAACTCGCGGCCACCTTCGAGTTGGTGGTATGCGTGCTCGCCGTCGCCGAACTGTTGGTGTTCATGGGCGTGGTAGCGCCGGCGTTCAGCTTCAGCAACTTCGCCCTCAATGGCTGGGCCGGGTCCGACACCTTCGGCGCGCCGGCGATAGCCGGGATGTTTGCGGCCATTCCTTTCGCCATCTGGTTCTTCCTTGCCATCGAAGGTGCAGCGATGGCTGCCGAGGAAGCGAAGGACCCCAAGCGCACCATCCCCAAAGCCTACATCAGCGGGATCCTGACGCTGGTGGTGCTGGCCATGGGCGTGATGTTCTTTGCCGGCGGCGTGGGCGACTGGCGCACGCTGTCGAATATCAATGACCCGTTGCCGCAAGCGATGAAAACCGTGGTGGGCGACAGCTCCGGCTGGCTGCACATGTTGGTGTGGATCGGCCTGTTCGGCCTGGTGGCGAGTTTTCACGGCATCATCCTGGGCTACTCGCGCCAGTTCTTCGCCCTCGCGCGCGCCGGCTACCTGCCCTCCTTCCTCGCCAAACTGTCGCGTTTTCAGACACCGCACCGGGCAATTATCGCCGGCGGTGTGGTCGGCATCGCCGCCATCTACAGCGACGGCCTGATCAACCTGGGCGGCATGACGCTGACCGCCGCGATGATCACCATGGCGGTGTTCGGTGCCATCGTGATGTACATCATGAGCATGCTCAGCCTGTTCAAACTGCGCAAGACCGAGCCACTGCTGGAGCGCACCTTCCGTGCGCCGGGCTATCCGATCGTGCCCGGCATAGCGCTGGTGTTGGCGGTGGTCTGCCTGGTGGCCATGGCCTGGTTCAACGCGCTGATCGGGCTGATCTTCCTGGGCTTTATGCTGGTGGGATTCATCTACTTCCAGCTGACTGCACAAGACCGTGCCGACGCACCGGCCGATGCGATGTTGACGGGGCTCTGAGGCTACTGGAGCATAACGGGCCTACAATGAACTACTAAGATAGCCCGTTACTCAAAGCAGCTATTACCGTGGGAAATTTCCCCACGGTTTGCTGCCTCAAGGAGAGCCCTATGCCGTGGTATGCCTGGTTGATTTTAGTGGTCGCGATCGGTTCGATCGTCGGTGGTTTATTGATGCTGCGTGACAGCGCCAACAAGGTGGAACTCACCGACGAACAACGCAAACGCGTGGCCGAGCGCAACGCCCAGGCAGACTCAAAGGACGCCCAGGACCGCTGAAGCTGCCGCTACTCCCACGCCGCCTTGGCAATATGCAATCCGTGCTGCCCCTTGTAGGCAGCACGCTCAGGCTGGCTCCAGCCATTGAGCAACTCCTCCTCCAGGCGATAAATCTCCACACCCAACGGGCGACACACCGTTAACGGATCCTGCGCGTCCGGCCCCCACATCGGCAGCGACAAATCCCCGCCAGGGCACGTCGATAAAGCGCAGAGCAAATCAATCTCGGCAAAAAACTCCAGGTAGTCGCCCTTCTGCGCCGGGCAGGCTTTCATGAAGTACATGTCGTCGTGATTGAGGCCGGTGCATTGGAAAATGTTCAGCACGTCATGCACGTCGAACTCCGTCAGGCCGTGGGGCAGCACCGCGCGCGTCAGGTTTGAGTGGCAATGGTGATGAAAGTCTTCGCCGGTGAGCATGCGATTCACATACGGATCGCAGCGCGTGCCGAGCAAATCGTGCAGGCGTCCGCCATGCTCGTCGATGCCATAACTCGCCAGGCTGTCATCGGTGATGGTCACCAGCGGCCGCAGAAACGGCAGGTTCGACCACAGTCGATCATGAGTGCTGACATGTGCGCCTTGTAACTGGCGGGTGCGTGCGGCCCAAAGACGTTCGCGAGGATCGTTGGCATTCCACACGTTGAAGTCACCCACTTGTGGCCCAACCGGCGTGGTAACACGGAACACATGCCCAGCCGGCACCTTCCACGCCCTGCCCGTACGGATCGGCACTTCGAACTGCTCGATCAATGTGCATTGGTCCGCACGATCACGAATGCGCTCATAGAACGCGGTATCAACCTGCAGCGCAGAACCTTTGCTGACCTGGTACGCGGCCGGGTAGTCTTTATACATGGGGCAATCCTCCATCAGGGGTGATCAAACAAGGCCAGGGAAAGGCGTTCGGAATCGTCCAGGTACAGGCTCATCGCCTCCTGTGCAGCCGCTTTGTTGCCGCCCGCCAGCAACGCGTAGATCTCCTGGTCACGCTCCAGCCAGGGCGACTGGAAACGCTGCTCATCGGGTGCCGCGCAAAACACCAGGCGCAATTGAGCAATCACCTGGGCGAAAAATTCATCAAACAGCGGGCTGCGCATCAATCCGACAATCCGTTGGTGGAACGCCAGGCTGTGAGTCGCCACCGCCCGCCAGTCTTCACGCTCCCTGGCCAGGGAGGTGGCTTCGATTGCGTTTTGCATGTGCTCGGACTGAGCATCCGTCAGCACCCCGCTCTGGGCGATAGCCTGCAATTCGAGGGTTCGACGTACAACGAACAGGTCACGCACTTCATCTCGTTCCAGTCGTCGCACCATCACGCCTTTGTTGCGCACATAACGGGTAAGCCCTTCCTGCCCCAAACGGTGCAAGGCCTCGCGAATGGTATTGCGCGATGCGTTATAAATTTTGACCAGATCTACCTCGACCAGCGCCATGCCGGGCAACAGCCGCCCGCCAATGATGTCGGCACGCAGTTCGCGTGCAATCTGATCCGCCAGAGACAAGCTGAGCGTCATCACCACCTCACGATTGTTGAACAATCCCTGAACCAGATGTAATCACTTTTCATGCCAGTACCGCTGAACGATGTGTAGATGGGTAAAAAAGCTTAACTTCGTTAACATGCCCGCTCGTCCACGAGGCCGCCCCATGCGTTATTCAGCAGACCATAAAGCCCAGACTCATCAACGCATCATCAAGGAAGCCTCAGTGCGCTTTCGCCGCGACGGCATCAGCGCGACCGGCCTGCAACCCCTGATGAAAGCACTCAATCTGACGCACGGTGGCTTTTACGCGCATTTCAAGTCCAAGGATGATCTGGTGGAAAAGGCCCTGCAGGCTGCGGCTGCAGAACTGGACGCGCATTGCGAAACACTGTTCAGCCAGGAACGGCCGCTGGATGCATTCATAGACAACTACCTGTCTGAATGGCACCAGACCTCTCCCGCTGAAGGCTGCCCGCTACCGACCATGTCTTCGGAATTGGGCCTGAGGGGACAGCAGAGCCCGACCACAGATGCTGTGCTTGAAGCGCGATTAAGGCAGGTTGAATCAACGTTGGATCACGCGAATGCCGACGAACGAAGCCTGGTACTGATGTCGACGTTGGTAGGGGCATTGGTGCTGGCCAGGAGCGTAGAGAGCCAAGCGTTGGCGACGCGGATCATGAAAGTTGTGCGCGAGAACTTGAAAGCTCAAATCTCAGACAAAGAAAAGGCCGGTCAATGACCGGCCTTTTGAGCAAGGTTTACAGCCTTAATTAATAGCCAACCTGTCGCGGTTCTTCTCCAACAATGCCTTACCGATACCTTTGACTTCCAGCAACTCATCTACCGCAGTGAAAGGCCCATTGCTGTCGCGATAGGCGACAATCGCCTTGGCCTTGGCGGCGCCAATGCCGAACAGATCGCGGCGCAGGACTTCAGCGTCGGCCGTGTTCAGATTGACCTTGGTCGTTTCTTCGACTTTCGCCATCTGGGCGACGATAGGCGTTGGGGCTTCGGGTTTGGCGGATGGGGCTGCGGTGGTGGCGACGGAGACACTCGCGAGGAAGGCAAAGATCAGGGAAGAGATATAGGTGTTTTGCATAGGTGACGCTCCATGACATCGGTAGAAGAAAAGCAGCTTTCCGAAGCTGCCTTTCTAACTTAGGTGATGTTTGGAGGGAGTCAAAAGTGAGTCGGTTACAGCGTGTGTTTTTCTATTCGGGCAGAGTGACTCACCCGTAAAGTTGTAACTTTTAAACTCATGGCTCAAGCCGACGCTGCTGATATATCCAGTCAACAATTTCCCCATCCGGCGTATAACCGCTGACGGTGTCGCGCAACAACTGGCGAACCCGGCCGAAATCGTCTTGATCGACTGCGGCCAGCAACTCAGAAAGCTTGACCTTCAACACTTCCCACGGCAAGTAGTCCTCGTTAGCGCTCATGATCATCGGATGTTGCGTTGCAACAACATTGTCTCCGATAAGCAACTCTTCGTATAACTTCTCGCCCGGCCGCAAACCGGAAAACTCAATGGCAATATCGCCGTGAGGATTTTTGTCGGACCGCACACTCAGCCCTGACAGATGGATCATTTTTTCAGCCAGTTCGACGATCTTGACCGGCTCACCCATATCCAGCACGAACACGTCTCCGCCCAGCCCCATGGAACCCGCTTGGATGACCAACTGAGCCGCTTCAGGAATGGTCATGAAGTAGCGGGTGATCTTCGGGTGCGTGACCGTCAGCGGTCCGCCAGACTTTATCTGCTTGTGAAACAGCGGGATCACCGAACCGGAGGAGCCTAATACATTGCCAAATCGAACCATCGTAAAACGGGTTTTATTCACCCGCGACACGTTGGACTTGTCCCCAAACAGCACGGGGGCAGGCTCGCGGCTCAACGCCTGTAACGTCAACTCGGCAAGTCGCTTGGTGCTGCCCATCACGTTTGTTGGGCGCACTGCCTTGTCGGTGGAAATCAATACAAAATTCGATGCGCCCGCTTGAACCGCCGCCTGCGCCGCGTTCAGCGTGCCGATAACATTGTTCAGCACACCCTCTGCGATGTTGTGCTCAACAATGGGTACATGCTTATAGGCGGCAGCGTGGTAAACGGTATCCACCCGCCAGGCCTTCATGACATCCAGCAGTTTTGACGGGTCCCTTACTGAACCCAGGATGGGTAGCAGTTTTACCGGTAGCGATTTACGAGTAATACGCTGTTCCAACTCTGAAAGAATACTGTAGAGATTGAACTCGCTGTGCTCAAACAAGAGCAAGGTTTTAGGCTTAAGCTCCAGAATTTGCCGACAGAGCTCTGAACCGATCGAGCCACCCGCACCCGTGACAAGGACACTCTGCCCCTTGATGCAATGCTCAAGCAAATCGCCTTGCGCAGGCACCGAATCACGACCCAGCAAGTCCGCAATATCGACCTCTTGAATATCGTCAACCTTGACCCTTCCACTGGCCAGGTCCATAAACCCCGGGACGCTACGAACGTGGAGCGGAAAACCTTCGAGAAAACCGAGAATCTCCCGCCGCCGACCGCGATTGGAGGACGGGATTGCCAAGAGAATTTCTTGTGCGCCCGTGGCGTCGATCATCCTCTGGATATGCTTGGGCTTATAGACTTGGAGGCCCGAGATGACACGGTCCGAAATAGACGCGTCATCGTCAATGAACGCAACCGGGCGCATCACTCGCCCCATACGAAGCGCTGCCACCAGTTGATTCCCCGCCGCGCCGGCACCATAGATTGCGACGCGTGAAAGACCGTCGTCCCGGCTGGTAAACGGGACATGTTGGGCAGCGGCAAACCAATCGCCTAAAAAGTACTGACGCATGGTCAAACGCAAGCCACCGACCATGATCAAGCTCAACCACCAATAGTTGAAAATGATCGACCGGGGCACCACGTTCTGATGATTGCTATACCAATAAACAACTACACCCAGGATTAAAGAAGAAAGACTGACGGCCTTGATGATTGCGACCAACGCATCATTGCCAAAATAACGCATGACAGCGCGGTACATACCGAAGCGAATGAACAGAGGTATCGCAACCACCGGCGCCGCCAGAAACAACCATAAGTGCATTTTGACCGGGTTGACCATCTCGTCGATTCCGAGACGGACTAAAAACGCCATCCACAGCGCCAAAAATACGAGTATGACGTCTGCCAATACCTGAATCAGTCGTTTTTGATGACGAGGCAATTTTAATAGCCACGTACGCAACCGGTTTATCATGACTCACCTATCGCCTATGCGTCAGATCAAAAATTTTTTGTTGATCGCGTTACAACGCAGAACAAAAAACATACTTTGCATAATCAACCTGAATCGGCCAATCAAACACTTGGTACGGTATTAATGTGAAACACCATCACGTTTAATGACCTTCAAAGCTGTTAAAAACAAGATTTTAAGGTCGAAAAGAACGCTCATGTTTTTCGCGTAAAAAGCATCATAGCCAACCTTAACCGGTATGGGCAACTCATCACGGCCGTTGACCTGCGCCCACCCCGTGAGACCTGGACGGATGAGGTGTACGCCTTGCTCGGTACGCAGCTCAATCAGATCGGCCTGATTAAAAAGCGCGGGCCTTGGTCCTACAAAACTCATATCACCTGCGATGATACTCCACAGCTGGGGCAACTCATCGAGGCTGGACTTTCTAAGAAAGTTGCCAATCGGCGTCAAGTATTTAGACGGATCGAGCAGCAAATGCGTGGCGACAGCAGGCGTACCAATTCGCATTGAGCGAAACTTTGGCATCCTGAACAATACGTTGTTCACCCCTACGCGGTCAGACCAATACAGTGCAGGCCCCTTTGACGTCAATTTGACTGCCAGCGTAACAAGCAAGATCGGGATCAAGAGTATGAGCAAGGCAAAGAGGCTCAGTACCAGATCAAAAAAACGTTTCATGTTTTCACCAACCTTTCAATTCACAACCGTTTAGACGAATACTTAGCAAACTTTCCCGAATATTTGGCGATTGACAGGGACAACCAGGACGCCAGCGCTTTTTTGCGCAGAATACAAGGGTGTTCTATCAAATGCCACGACAGGACAGCCGGAACCAGTGCAACGGGAAGCGCCACGAGAATCATTTCAACGGGCGATATTCCTTTCCACGTGTGCGCAAGGATCTCCTGAGTAGGAAAAGCATATATGTACAAACCGTAAGAGTAATCCCCGAGCTTATTGTATTGGCGTGCGAACCACTGGGTGTTGAAGGCAACGAAAAAGACGGAATAACTCCATGCGATCACGAACACTTCTACGAACAAGGGAGACCTGTAGGAACACAGCGCGGCCAACCAGCCAAGGGCTAACATCCAGACGCTCAGCCGAACCTTGGTTCGGTAGGCATAAAATACCATCCCGATGACAAATGCGAAGCTCCACTGCACCCACGTGCGAAGCTGGAAACCTGCAATCAGGTACTCATTTTTTTGCAACAGGTTGAATACTGTATAAAACACAAAATACAGCACAAAAAATATCGAAACCCGACGAGTATGAGTCAAACAACCGACAACACCGAGCGCAAACACCATTGCGTACAGCAGCACCTCGTAATACAACGTCCATAGTGAACCATTGATTCCGGGATAGGGATTATCCTGAAACAAGCCTGGCAACTGAAAGTGAATATCTTTCAGTTTCAAATTCCCTGTGATGTATTTATGTACTTCTTTAGAAGAAAAATAATCATGCAAACTAAAGTCAGTGAATAACGGACCAATTACCCAGGCGCTTAACACCAGTACAACCAACAGCGCAGGATACAACCTCAAAAATCTCGCCACGATAAAATCAATTTTGGTCTTGGACCGCTCATAACTCAGCGATATAAAAAATCCGGATATGCAAAAAAAAGTAAATACGCCTAAACCACCGAGTGTTATTCCAAGCTGAGCCATCAACGGCTCAACTTCGGTAGCGCCACGGGATAGCGGAAACGAGTGTGACACCAACACAAAAAATGCCGCAAGCATCCGGATAAAATTAAAATTATTATCCCTGGACTTAAGCATCTCAGCCAAATTAACCATGCGACGGCCCATTCTGCTTTTTTTGATAATGCCGAGCCGTGATTGCAAAAGCCTCGTCAATAGTGACTGGAGGTGTCCAGTTTAAGCATTCCCGCGTGTCTGTGATATCGACTTGAAGCGAACCGCACAACCGTTGCAAAAAATCTTTCTTGCCGATTATCGCTGCTGCAACATTCAATAACGCGTAAGGAAAAGCAAACACATAGGATGGCTTGTTCATCGCCACGGCGAGCTTTTTCAGAATCTGTCCAATAGACAGATCGTCACCATCGCTTACCAGGAACACGCGGTTCGAAGCGGCAGGATGTTTGATGCACACGCAAATCAAATCGACCAAATTATCAATGAAGACAAGGCTTCTTCGGTTATCAATCGTGCGAAAAGGAAGTGGCAGCTTCCTGTCAACGACAGAGAGCATTCGTTCAAAGTTGGCTTTCACGCCTGGCCCATACACCAGGACGGGCCGAATGATGACGACGTCCATTGAGGTATGACGCGCCAGCTCCAAGAGCGCTTGCTCTGCCTCCAGCTTGGACACTCCATAATCGTCGAGCGGCGCAGGGACATCCTTTGGCGTAAACGCACGGCCAGCGCTGGTTTCTTCACCATTGACTTTAACCGAGCTTATATAAATGAATCTCTGAACGCCGGCGTCAGCGGCTTGCCGAGCCAGGTTGAGCGTAGCGTTCACATTAACTTCCCGAAACGCCTGCAATGGATTGCTATGGGTTTCGTTCATGATGTGCGCTCGACCGGCAGAGTGAATGACCACGTCCACACCCGACAGTGGCGCTGTCCAGTCGATGCCCCCTGTCAACGAATCAATAATAAAATCCTGCACGCCAGGGAGCGGCGCAGGGACCGTCTTGCGGGTTACATTCACCACTTGATACTGAGCCTTAACCAACGCATCCAGCACTGAGCGCCCTACAAATCCCGTTCCGCCCGTAAGAAGTACAGTGGGCGCACCTGGAGCGGAACTAACGCTAATTTCATCCAGCATTGTTAAGTCCTCTCAGATGAAAGAAGCGTTTTGAATAATTTGTCGTATTGAGAAGAGACGCCTTCCCAACGATAACGACGCACCGCAATCTCATGCATTTTTCCACCCAGCTCAGCGCGCTCGGTTTCATTGGCAAAAAGACGTGACGCGCAATCGACAAGTGCCTGGCTGGACGAAAAAAACTGTGCACCGTCCTCAGTAGACGCACGATTGAAAGATACGTCGAATGCAATCACAGGCAAACTCAGCCACATGGCCTCAACCAGGGACGGGTTGGTGCCACCCGCACTATGACCGTGAATGTAGACGGTCGCGTTACTGCGCAACGGACTCAGTTCTTCACTTTTGTAGATAGGATCCAATAAGTGAAGATGCCCGACGCTCGCGTATTTATCCTGCAGGGCTACACCGTATTCGCTTTGTTTCCAGTTCCCCACAATCACCAACGGCAAACTACCCGTACTGAAGGCCTCGAGAATAATATGAATATTATTCTCCGGCTCGATCCTACAGACTGAGAACGCGTAGGGCTTACGAAGGAATGGATAATGCTCAAAGTCCGCCTCTCTCAGTGCACTGGTAGCGGCCTGATCGCCGCCGTAGGCAATAAGAGTACTTTCACGTGAGTACTCATCGCGGACATAGTCCTGAAGCACTTTATTATCGGTAACAATAGCATCGGCGTATTTAACCGCCATGGCTTCTGAGAACTTCAGGAATTTCTTCGCCAGCATTGACCACTTAGCGCGTTTCCACTCGTAGCCGTCAATATTGACTACAACCTTTTTCTTGGTAAGCAGCTTTAAAAAAGGAAGCGCTATACAACCCGACACACCCAGCACCACCAAAATATCATTCTTTCGGTAGGCATGCAGCATACTGACAATATCATAAGGAATACTTTGCACGCCGTTAGCTTTCAACGGAAGGTAAATCAAGTCGGCATTGCGATACTTTGCAGGCCGAGTTGGATATGACCGTGCGCTGCAATAGACCGAAATTCCATATTCTCGGTCAAGGTAAGTGACCAATTGCTCCGATAACGTTTCCCACCCACCATACTGGGCCGGAAGACCGACCGTGCCGATCACTGCTATTTTAAACCCCATTAAACACCTCAATCACATCACTTTCAAAGTTATCAACTGAGAAACTAAGTGACTTCACTCTTGCAGCCTCAGACAAGCGAAAGCACACCTCAGGATTTTTATGGAGAAACGCCAGTTTGGCGGCGATGTCCTCCACACGGTTTGAATCAATGAGATAACCTTCCTTGTCCTCCGACACCAGTTCGACAGGTCCACCTACCGGAGGAACAATACAAGGTACACCAAACGAAAGCGCCTCGAGAATCGTCAAGCCAAACGTCTCCACCCACTCCTCCGGCTTCGAAAGGCTCAGTAAAACACTCGCCCTCTGATAATAAGGAATAACATCCTTGCACCGGGAAATAATGGTCAAGTTATCAGGCAACGTGACGGACGAAAAAAAATCATCCACCTCAGAATCACTGGCACCGAGCACCAAATCAAATTCGATATCCTGTTGACCGCTTAACAGATCAGCAATACGTACGAATTCATTCACACCTTTGTAAGCTTTTAAGGAGCAGATCATCAGCACATTGAATTTATTACCCGACGCGTAAGGATATACGTGATTCGCACCACTACTGACCATATCCTGCGGAATCGAATTATAAATCACACGACTTTCTATGTTCGTAAAAGATTCAGCCCTGGCTAAAAAGTGCGAGACGAAAATATTTTTGCTGGAGCACCTTTCAACCATCCACCGCAGAAAGAGCTTCAGGGGTCTAGGGCGGATTGACGTTTCATGAATATGATAAATAACCGGGATGCCGAGCACTCTCCCTGCTAATGCCGCGCCGAAGGGAAGTAACGTATTGACATAGAAAATCGCAGAGACTTGACGATAGCGTAATAATTTTATAAACAGAATCAGCTGGGAAAGACTATAGCTCAACAGCGTCAAATATTTATTTTCAAATCTCTTATAAAAATAGCGTTTTTGCACGCATGGCGCCGAAGAGAGAAAACCGCCTTCAGCGCCCCCTCCCACATATAATTCGGCCTCAAAGCCTTTCTTTGCCACTGCCTCAATAACCTGCAAAAGAACCTTAGGGCTCCCGCTGTAGTCATTCAACAAATGGAAAAATATAATTTTTTTCACTGCAAATCCTTTAGCTGCGTTCTTTTATGCGCTTTGCCGGAACGCCCGCGTATATGGAGTTGGCAGCGTATCGTCCCGCCTTCAAGACTGCTCCTGCGGCTACAACGCACCCGTCCTCAAGAACAACACCATCCAGAACAGTCACTTTAGCCCCTATCCAACAATTATTGCCGATGTGGATCCCTTCATTGTTAACGCCCTGAAGACGAATCGGTATGGCGGGGTCGGAAAAATTGTGATTCTCCGAATGAAACGAAACATAATTCCCGATGATTGTGTCACTCCCTATAGTAACGCCACCGGCGCAGCCTAAAAAACTACCGCTGCCAATGCCCACATCGTTACCCACCGAGAGCCCTTCGCCTAATTTAGTCAAACTACCCGTGCACTCGATTGTAACATTTTTCTTTAAGGAAACCCCCCGCCCGAAGACAATACCCTTGACCGCCAATGCGTCGATAAAGCATCCCTCATCAATAACCAAGCCTTTACCTGTAGTGATCATTGATCTGGCTTTCAGAGTAACGCCTTTTCCTACAAGAATAACTGACAACCTTCTAAATTTTAAAAACCCGTTTATCGCCATTACCACTTTTGACAAAACGAGATTCAACAGATAGGCATCAGAAATGCGCTTATCAATTGTGATACCACGTTTTCTCACTTTTAAAGAAAGAAATTCAACTAATTCTATCAGCATTATTTTTTCCTTTAAACGACGTGTAATAGGAACGGAAAAATCCTGTGTTTTTATAGGAGAGGCTTTTTCTTAACGAGGAGACGAGCAGATACGCCTCCATAAAGCCATGAAAGAGGTATCCCTTATGCTCGAAGATGACGCGTAAGCCCAAGATCATTTCCTGAAAGCGAAAAATGGCTCGTTCGGCGCTGTCCGATGTATGTTCGGAAAGGTCGTGCTGCAAACACGTGTCCAACACATAAAAATGAGGATAAAAGGATTCATACCTTACAAAGAATGCGGTATCCGTCGCATAAAACTTAAGACGCTCATCAAACAGCGGTGACATTTTCTCATAACAAAACTTATTGAAAATCACACCACTATTGATAGCTAGTTTATTACGCGATGAGTTTATGCCACTGTCAACGTCGTCGGATAATCGGCCGAAGAACCAGAAGCGAAGTCCCGGACTTACCAATTTTTCTCTTGAGTAAACTTTGGGCACCATGACGCCAAACAAATCAGCTGCCGAAGTGGCTTCGAATTCAAGCGCGCGGGAAATCGCCTCTACGTAATTCTGGCTTGAGTAATCCGTATCGTCATCCGAGATCATGAAATGCGTCGCTCCCCCTGCAAACGCCATGTCTGCAACGCGATTATAAATGTAAGCTAAACCGTCATTATTACCTTCAAGCCACGTCAAATTCTCAGCCGATAACGCCGGAGAGCATTCAGGCGTGTTATTCCATACAAAAAATTCAACGTCGATACCTTGCGCACGAAAAGGTGCGACATTACTCAATAACGTCGTGATGGCAGCAGATTCTCTATAATGCCTTTTATAAAGAACGATCAATATCGACATTTTAGCTTGCACGATATTTCGACTCATACATCACCACCACTGCAATCAACGCAAAAAGGTACAGTACTACACTATTCGTATATGACTGAAAGAAAAAGCTGCTCAGGAAAAACGGGTAGCTGATTACCATATAATCAGCCACCCCCCTCATAAACACATTACCCCCAATACGCAGCTGTTGGGTAGCGATGACAATCCTGCTGTAGAAACAGATCAGACCGAGCATCAAAGCGACGCCCAGATAACCAGAGGACGCCAGCAGATTCAACCACAGTGAATCAAACCAATATAGTTGACCTGGTCCAATAGCACCGAAACCCAGACCCAGTGGCATTGTATTGAGTGATTCAAGCACCACCAACCACTGCCGAACCCGGTCAAGGGCAGAAAGATCTTCCGTATATCCCAGTGCAAGGTATAGAAAAATAGAGCCCGTCACGCAGATAAAATAACTATATCCGAGAAAGCCGATAAAAAAGCTTCGACGTAATAACTGTAACAGTGCCAGGAAAAACACAGCTGAAACCATACCAATAGCTGCCGTCCTTACCGAACCATAAATAATCAGCGCAGTGGAAAAAAGGGCCACCAACAGATACAGGAAAAAGCGTCGGTCATAGGTCTTCTCCCTAAAGGCTTGCACAAGCAGACAGCACGCAAAGAGCGTGGTATTCAAATTAAAGGCCGCAAACTCAAGGGTGCCCGTAAAGAAACCCGACATTCTCGGATTTCCGTCTCTCATGGAATTATAAGTCTCCAATTCAAAACCTTTCTCGGACAATAGCGGCCAATACCAGAATTGTTCCGGATCGCTGATTGTCAGGTATTGATAAATGGCATAACCGCCTGAGACAAACGTCATTACGACGAGTGTTGAAAATATAATGCGCAACTTCGTTTCTAGCGCCAGACCCAGGCACACCGCATTGATCATGAGGGCAAAGAGGATCGGCATAGCAAACGACCGAAACATCCGAAATGATGCTTCGGAAAGCTCGCCGCAGATACAATAAAATATTATAAAAAACAGAATAATCAACAGCTGTTCTTTATACCGCGCGGGAATTGTATAACGTGTTCCGATTTGGAAAAATGTGATTAACCCGGTCAGAAGCACATACGCCAGTACAAGCCCTTCGCGCCAGGCTCCAACGGCACTGGGAGCGTGGAGCGTTAAAATGAAATAGTCCGAGAGTATGAGCATTATTAGAAGTAAGCGTAACGCTAATGCCCTCATGCTTTACCCGACCGGCTTTTTTTAGGGAGAAGCTCGCTGACTTTCAAACGCGCAAGTTTAAGGGCCACTTTGATTTTCTGCGTGGCGCTGAGCTCGAGAAACAGAACACGCATAAATTTTTTATCAAATTCGATTAATCTGGAAACGACCTCCGGCGGAATTGCCGTGGTTATTTTTCCCGGCTGCTCGTAGACGCTAATATCCCCCGTCCACGCCACGTGCTTCTCCATCTCATTGGCGCACATGATATCTTCGTAGAGACAAGCCAGATACCGTGACTTAACTGCCTCATACCCATTAACGGCCAGCACTGACGCAATGACAGCTCTATCATTACCCCCCTGAAAAACACTGTCGATAAACCCCTCTACACTCTCACTCTTCAAATTATCGGCGGGTGAATAACCTTGTATAGGCGCGCGTAACCCGACACAACGGCGCCCATTGAAAAGTTGCTCCGCGAAGGCAGTCCCACCCGGCGTTGGATAACTGTCGACGTAAAAATCTGCACGTTCCAAGAGCGCCAGGTAGCTTTCGTATGGCAGCGAGGAAACCACTTTAAACCTGTTCCAGTATCGCAACTTTATTGGCCACCACCACGTATTGGTAAGCGGGTTGGCACCGACGATCCAGAAGGTGGAATGTTTAAACTCAGTCAGCACCTTGCGTATGGCAGGCCTAAGATCATAGCCTTTGACCGGTTTGAACTTGAAGGGCGACGCCGCACTGAAAAAATTTAACGTGCTATTTTTATTGGGTAGGCTGTGATGCTTTGGTACCAACTTACTTGTCAACGGAATCCCTAGAAAAGACTTACTGCCAGAGATCGTTTTTTTCAGGTCTCGACGACGGCCAAACGTGCTTAGTTCAAAGTAGACATCTGCCACCGAGCTGCCGTAAGTAAACACATGATCAGCATGATTTACAAAATAAATCTTCGCCGTGCTGACAGTCTTTAGAATCTTGCATGCGATGACAGAAACCATATCATCTGGGTGAATATGCATCACCACTCTTTTATACGGTTTGAGGCACTGAATAATCTCAGCAATTTTCTCGATGGGTGTGGAAGCACTGGTCAGGGTGCTTTCGGAAAAAAAACCTTGAGTTCGTTCGATCGCACTCTGGGCACTTTTACGCGTTATCAGCAGAGCAGGCTTTTCCGCATGCATTGTCGAAAGTTGCTCCATCAGCCGCGTGTGCCCGCCAATCAGATAGGGCTCCGAGATCAGATGAATACAATCCTTCAACGGCGAGTGAATTTCGTCCACTGACAGCCTACTCATGCATCGAGCAGTTAATATTTCTTCCAGTTCGGGGTCGTCATAAATACCTTTATCGGCCGCCCACAGTATCGCCCCATACACTTCCGCCAAATCGACGCTCTTGTCGACGTCTGTTTGCATTAGAATCAAATCGCGGATTGAAGATAGCAAGCGACTCATGGGCAACACATCCTTATCCTGCGTTATTTTTATTCAGCTTTCTATAAATAAGAAAGTACATGACTATCAAGTACATACCGTAATTAGCTGCGTGAGCCCAGGTCACACCCACCGGACCGCCCACCTTGGTCAGCAACACCGTAAGCACGTAAAAACTGAGTGCAAAAAATACCTCTGTAAGAATATACATTTTAACCATTGCCTTACCCAGCATCAGGTAAGCAAGAATCCAGCTGGCAATTTTAAGCGTGTCTCCCAGCATCTGCCATGCGAAAAAATCCCGCATCGGACTGAACGCCTGGGTAAACAGTAAGCCGATAATAAAATCCCTCAAACTGTAGATCACTACCCCGCACACCATCGCCACAGGAAGAATCAGTTTATAACCTTGAAGAATCTCTCTCTTGATATCCAGCGGGTTGATCAGTTCTGACAATTTGGGTAAAAAATACAAGCCCAGCGTTGTTGTCACTAATAGAAGATAAGCTGTACTCAGACGCCACATGGCTTCCCAATACCCAGCGGTTTCCCATCCAAACTCCGCGCCTAGATAATTACGCACCAGAATATGGCTAACGGGCACGCACGCAGCAGTCGTGAGCGCCATGGCGGTAAACTTTGTCAGGTTTATCGCAATTTGCCTGTCTAACTTTCCGAGTAGATTGGAAAATCGGAACCATTCGGTTCTGTAACACAGCAGGCATGTCACGAGGAAGGCGATAGACTGATACAGCACCAATGAAATCAGCGCACCATATAGACCAAACTGTCTTACCATAATGATAATGACTAGTAAAGAAAGGAGGCTTCCACCGATATTAGCCAGTATGTATCGATTAATTTCCTTTTTACCATTAAGGATCGCAAGCAATAATGTATTGAATGAAAAGAATATGACGGTAGCCGCACACCAGATAAATACGCTGTACATGGCCTCATCATTAAAACACCACACTGCCAACGGCTTGCTGAATATAACGATAAGCACTGATGTCAATACAGATCCCATACAGGCAATCGTACCCGCCGTGCGCCAAACCCGGCGCTGGGCATCTTCATCGTTTTGATATTCAGCCGTGTACTTCGTGACGCCAGTACTGATGGCCCCTGTCGAGAACGTCGTTACCATTTGCACGGCGTTCTGAAACTGCCCCAGGGCAGCGTAACCCGACGGGCCCACATAGATGGCCAACATTTTATTGATGCCCAGCAAGGTGAGCATCTTGATAACGACCGCGATACCGTTGAGGAAGCTTGTTCTGAGCAGCGTCATATTCAGGCGTCTACAGAGAAAGCGTTGCAGGCCTCAACGACACTTTGGACTTCTGAATCGGTCATGATTGGGCTCATCGGCAAGCTCAATACTTCGCGATGAATGCGCTCTGTAGTAGGAAGCGATTTATTATAAAACTCGGCGCTTGCATAGGCCTGCTGCTGATGAGGCGGAATCGGATAGTGAATTAATGTTTGAATACCCGACGCGTTGAGATGATGTACCAGTTTTTCCCGCACCTCGGAGCGCACCACGAACAGGTGCCAGACGTGAGAAAAATGCTTCATTACATCCACGTCGCTGCCCAAGGGCAGTTTAATCAAGGGATTTTTAATGCCATTCATATAAAGGCTTGCCACACGCCGACGAGCCTCGGTCTGTGCCTGCAGGTACTTGAGCTTGACGCTCAACATTGCGGCTTGAATCTCATCCAGGCGGCTATTTACGCCTTGCACCAAATTCTTATATTTTTCGTGTGAACCGTAATTTCGCAGAGCCTGAATCATGCTGACTAACTCAGCATCGTTAGACGTGATGGCGCCTGCATCACCCAACGCCCCCAGGTTTTTACCTGGGTAGAAACTGAAACCGGACGCGTCACCCCAGTTACCAGCACTTCTGCCGTCGATCTGCGCACCATGCGCCTGGGCACAGTCCTCGAGTACCAGTAGATTCTCACGCTCGGCAATCCTATTGATCGCGCGCATATCGGCCAGTTGCCCATAGAGATGGACCGGCAGGATCAATCGAGTTTTCGCCGTCAGCGCACGCTCGACCTTCTCAGGACAAAGATTGTATGTATTTTCGTCAGGCTCGACCAAAACCGGTTTCAGGTTGTTTTCCGTCACGGCCAGCAGCGTTGCGATGTAGGTGTTGGCCGGAACGATGACTTCATCGCCGTCCTTGAGCTTGCCCAGCTCTTTCCAGGCACGAATGGTCAGTGTCAAAGCATCAAGGCCGTTGGCAACGCCGACGGTATGGCTGGCACCGGTATAAATGGAAAACTCTTCCTCGAAGCGCTTGAGAAACTCACCTTGAATGTACCAGCCCGAGTCGATGACACGCGTAGCCGCCTCAACGAGCTCTTCACGGAGAGCGTTGTTCAATGACTTTAGATCGAGAAATTGAATCATCAAAAATACCTGACGTAGGTGCTTCATTATTAGGTGCGTGAGGGCACAGAAGGCCTCTGTGCCACCGCAAATTCATGCCCTCTTTGATCCGACTAGGATCGGAAATCCGGGCTGCGATGCCTGATCGCTCCAAGCGTCACGCTTGATTGATCGGCTCCGCGAAATTTTCCATCTTTAACTGTGCGCGTATGTGTTATCGACGCTGGGGCGTTGATGATACAGCGCCTATTCTCTAATTCAACAAAACTGAATGATGAAAAAGCGACTAACGTTGAAAGGGCTGCCCAAAATGATACTAATCTGCCACGCCCCATTAGTGCGCAACTATTAAATAGCTCGCTAACTTATTAGGTGTATAAGACCTTCAACAGCTTTCGCATAATGAGCCTACAGAAAATACGCATGCCAAACGGCGCCCTTACTGAGTCGTCGCTCCAGCGTTTGCTGATTTGTTCGCTGCTCGATTCAAAGCGGAGGGTTAATCGTTCCAGAGCAATAATCCCTACTTACGTTGTATTGGAGGGTAATCACAAGGAATACGGGCGACCGCGGACGCTGCCATCCGAGACACTAATGACAGAAATTTGCTTTGAGGTAAAACGAGTTGAAGCTGCGCAGAGGGCAGTTTTGCAAGATGGGTATACAGAAATTTTCAATTTGACACGTTGGTAATCTATCTACGAACCTGGCGCTGCAACCAAATAGGGCGCATTACGCGCTATCTTTCAGCAGCATTTTCCCGCTTAGCCTGAATCTAAAATCTAATACCTAACACCTAACACCTAACACCTAACACGTCAGACATACGTGTAGTACATATCCGAGCACTCAGAGTGCGGCACCTGAAGACTCAAACAAGAAACATTGGAACGGCTAACCTCTGGATATCCAACTGCGGCGCTAACAACGCTGGCCAACCCTATTACATCCATACGCCGCCATCAGACACCTTACAGTCGAAGCCCTACACGCTAGAGCTTTAGCTGTTAAACAACGTCCTCACCGCACGTCTTGGGTATCAGGATAGACTGTTAACCACGCGCTGCCGAGATCGACCTGTGGCGCCGGCTACGCGCCAACCCAACGCCTAGCAGTGGACCGATCAACATCCCGATGATTAACGCGACTACTACAAATACCGACACTGGCATCTGTACAGTCGTCCAGCCCAGGAATGAAAGGGCCACGCTCTGCTGGTTTTCCAGCACAAAGCCTAAAATCACTAGCGCAACAATCAACGCTACCAGCACAAAAACAACGCGCTTTGCTCCACGCATAAATTTCTCCTACCCCAAAAAGACTCAGACGCCTTCTTCTTCGTCTTCGTTCACCCGGTCCCGCAATTCCTTTCCTGGCTTGAAGTGAGGCACAAACTTGCCATCAAGGCTGACTGACTGCCCGGTTTTTGGGTTACGGCCGACGCGCGGTGCGCGGTAATGCAAGGAGAAGCTGCCAAAACCACGGATCTCAATCCGATCCCCAGTAGCCAAACATTGGGACATTTGCTCAAGCATAGTCTTGATAGCCAGCTCTACATCCTTGGATGAAAGCAGCCCTTGATGGGTGACAATTCGTTCGATCAACTCCGACTTCGTCATATTTTTCCCTTCTTTTTCAAGCAGCTAGGAAAAGCGCTTCAAAGGTTTTAGCATGACTTGATGAATTTGAACAGCCCACTCGACAACTTATCTGCTGCATAGGCAGACACCCGCAACATGCGCCTTTGAGCCTCAATTACAGATCACCAGCATAGTGCGAGTTACAGCGCCGGCGGGATTCCAGCCGAACAGGTAGTCGCCCTCTTCGTCCTTGGCATCGCTGGATCGGGTGATGACCTTATAGCCTTGCATCTTGCACTCGCGGGCAGCGCGCTTCTCGCACTTGCTCCAATTGCCACCAAGGCCCGAACAGTCGACCTCGATACCGCTGACACCACGCTTGACATGAGTTTTGGCGCTGGTGGTAGAGCAGCCGGCAAGCATGACTACGGCGAAGATTAAAATAAACTTGTTCATCCAAATCCTTATTGAAACAACATCACTGACAACCGTGCTTTTAATAAAACTATAGCCAGTTCTGACACTATGCAGCGCACCTTGGTTCTCAGTATTGATTCAACGAATTTCAGGCACAAAAAAGGGCGACCGAAGTCGCCCTTTTTCTATGGTCTGACAGAACTTAGTTCTGTTTTTCCATCTGTGCACGCAGCAGGTCGCCCAGAGTGGTAGGACCAGCAGAAGGCTCAGAAGAGGCTGGCTTGTCGCGCAGGCTCTGAATGGCTTCTTTCTCTTCGATCTCGTCTTTCGACTTGATGGAGAGCTGGATTACGCGGCTCTTGCGGTCAACGCTGATGATCTTGGCTTCTACTTCCTGGCCTTCTTTCAGAACGTTACGTGCGTCTTCAACGCGGTCACGGCTGATTTCGGAGGCTTTCAGAGTCGCTTCGATATCGTCTGCCAGAGTGATGATGGCGCCTTTAGCGTCAACTTCTTTCACAGTGCCTTTAACGATTGCGCCTTTGTCGTTCTCTTGAACGTACTCGGAGAACGGATCGCTTTCCAGTTGCTTGATACCCAGGGAGATGCGCTCGCGCTCTGGGTCAACCGACAGGATAACGGTGTCCAGCTCGTCGCCCTTCTTGAAACGACGAACAGCTTCTTCGCCAACTTCGTTCCAGGAGATGTCGGACAGGTGAACCAGGCCGTCGATGCCGCCGTCCAGACCAATGAAGATACCGAAATCGGTGATCGACTTGATGGTGCCGGAGATTTTATCGCCCTTGTTGAACTGGCCAGAGAAATCTTCCCATGGGTTAGATTTGCACTGCTTGATGCCCAGGGAGATACGACGACGCTCTTCGTCGATGTCCAGAACCATAACTTCCACTTCGTCGCCGACTTGTACGACTTTCGAAGGGTGGATGTTTTTGTTGGTCCAGTCCATTTCGGAAACGTGTACCAGGCCTTCCACGCCTTCTTCCAGCTCTGCGAAGCAGCCGTAGTCGGTCAGGTTGGTAACACGCGCGGTTACGCGGGTGCTTTCTGGGTAACGAGCTTTGATAGCAACCCATGGATCTTCGCCCAGCTGCTTCAAGCCCAGGGAAACGCGGTTACGCTCACGATCGTACTTCAGAACCTTGACATCGATCTCGTCGCCAACGTTGACGATTTCGGAAGGATGCTTGATACGCTTCCAAGCCATGTCGGTAATGTGCAGCAGGCCATCGACGCCACCCAGATCGACGAATGCGCCGTAATCGGTGAGGTTCTTGACGATACCTTTGACTTGTTGGCCTTCCTGCAGGGATTCCAGCAGAGCTTCACGCTCGGCGGAGTTCTCTGCTTCCAGGACGCTGCGACGGGAAACGACAACGTTGTTGCGCTTCTGGTCGAGTTTGATGACCTTGAATTCGAGTTCTTTGCCTTCCAGGTGCGTGGTGTCGCGCACTGGACGAACGTCGACCAAAGAACCTGGCAGGAACGCACGGATGCCGTTAACGTCGACAGTGAAGCCGCCTTTAACCTTACCGTTGATAACGCCCTTGACCACTTCTTCAGCTGCGAAGGCTGCTTCGAGAACAATCCAGCATTCAGCGCGCTTGGCTTTTTCACGGGACAGCTTGGTTTCACCGAAACCGTCTTCAACCGAGTCCAGAGCAACGTGAACTTCGTCACCGACATTGATAGTCAGGTCGCCAGCATCGTTGTAGAACTGTTCCAGCGGGATCAGAGCTTCAGACTTCAGACCAGCGTGAACGGTTACCCAGCGAGCTTGGTAATCGATATCAACGATAACACCGGTGATGATGGAGCCTGCCTGAAGGTTCAGGGTTTTTAGGCTTTCTTCAAAGAGTTCCGCAAAGCTTTCGCTCATTTTAATTCCTGTTGATAAGGGCGAAGAATACGCCCATCTCCACACCCCAGACGGTGTGGGTCAGTTTCAATTAAAAGAAGCACCGCAGGACTATGACTGGTCCCCTGCAGCCTTCTTGGTCACCCGGCGATATCGCGAATGGCGATTTCACTCAAGATGCGTTCCAGCACCTGCTCGATGGATAACTCCGTGGAATCCAGCTGTATGGCGTCAGCCGCCGGCTTGAGCGGGGCTACCGCACGCTGGGTATCACGCTCATCGCGTGCACGGATCTCATCTAGCAGACTCGACAGACTAACACCATCGACTTTGCCCTTCAACTGCAAGTAACGGCGGCGCGCCCGCTCTTCGGCGCTGGCGGTCAGGAAAATCTTCAACGGCGCATCTGGAAACACCACGGTGCCCATGTCGCGACCATCCGCGACCAGGCCCGGCGGTTCCTGAAACGCCCGCTGGCGCTGCAGCAGCGCGTCCCGCACGGCCGGCAGCGCGGCAACCTGGGATGCCCAGGAGCCAACTTGTTCGTTACGCAGATCATCGGTCACATCATCCCCTTCGAGGATGATGCGTTGCGGATGACCTTCCGTCGCGCCGACGAACTGCACATCAAGATGCGCCGCCAGCAGCTTCAGGGATTCTTCGTTGGTCAGGTCGACGCCGTGGTTACGCGCGGCAAAGGCCAGCAAACGGTACAGCGCGCCGGAATCCAGCAGGCACCAGCCCAGGCGCTTGGCCAGAATGCCGGCAATCGTGCCTTTGCCCGAGCCGCTTGGCCCGTCGATGGTAATCACCGGTGCTTTGATATTCACAATTGAGCCTCTTGGGCAACACGAATGCCGACATGGGCACACAGTGTAAGAAAGTTCGGAAAAGATGTAGCCACATTGGCACAGTCACGGATACGAATCGGCGCTGTCGCCCGCAGCGACGCCACACTGAAGGCCATGGCAATCCGGTGATCGCCATGGGAATGCACCTCGCCGCCGCCTATCAGGCCGCCGTCAATGATAATCCCATCAGGTGTCGGTTCACACTTCACGCCCAATGCCAGCATACCGTCGGCCATTACCTGGATACGGTCGGATTCCTTCACGCGCAACTCTGCAGCGCCGCGCAACACGGTACGGCCCTGAGCACAGGCCGCCGCGATGAACAACACCGGAAACTCATCAATCGCCAGCGGCACCAACGCCTCAGGAATCTCGATGCCGTTCAGCGCAGCAGCACGCACGCGCAGATCGGCGACCGGCTCACCGCCGACCTCACGCAGGTTTTCCAGCGTGATGTCCGCGCCCATCAGACGCAGGATATCGATCACGCCGGTCCGTGTCGGATTGATCCCCACATGCTCCAGCAACAGCTCGGAGCCTTCGGCAATCGACGCCGCGACCAGAAAGAATGCAGAAGAAGAAATGTCCCCCGGCACCTCAATATGCGTGGCGGTCAACGCATGGCCTGACTCGACCGACACCGTAGCGCCCTGCACCTGCACCGGATAACCGAAGCCGCGCAGCATGCGCTCGGTGTGGTCACGGGTCGGCGCAGGCTCGGTCACCGACGTTTTACCCTCGGCATACAAGCCCGCCAGCAACAGGCAGGATTTGACCTGTGCACTGGCCATTGGCAGCGTATAGGTCAGACCTTTTAATGCCTGACCTCCACGAATAGTCAACGGCGGACGCCCTTCCGGCCCGGTTTCAATCACCGCGCCCATTTCGCGCAGCGGCTTGGCCACGCGGCTCATCGGGCGCTTGGACAGCGAGGCATCGCCGGTCAACACACTGTCAAAGCGCTGCGCCGCCAGCAAGCCGGACAACAGGCGCATCGATGTTCCGGAGTTGCCCAGGTAGATCGGCCCCGGCGCCGGCTTCAAGCCATGCAGGCCAACACCATGGATGATCACGCGCCCATGGTGCGGCCCCTCAATCACCACGCCCATGTCGCGAAACGCCTGCAAGGTCGCCAGGGCATCTTCGCCCTCAAGGAAACCCTCAACCTCGGTCACGCCATCGGCCAATGAGCCGAGCATGATCGAGCGATGAGAGATCGACTTGTCGCCCGGCACCCGAATCTGTCCGCTCAAGCGACCACCCGGGCTGGCGAGGAAGGTCTGCTCATCGGCGTTCACAGCAGTTTCCATATAGGCCCGGCGCGCCAGAATTTTGCTGAAATGTTCACGCGCCACCCGCGCACGGGTAAACACGCCCAATAATTGATGGCCATCCCCGGCATCGACCGCATCGCGCAAGGCGTCGAGGTCGCTGCGGAAGGTGTCCAGGGTGCGCAACACCGCCTCGCGATTGGCAAGAAAGATGTCATGCCACATCACCGGATCACTGCCGGCGATACGCGTGAAATCGCGGAACCCCCCGGCGGCGTAGCGGAAAATATCGAGATTTTCGTTACGTTTAGCCAGCGAGTCCACCAGACCAAAAGCCAGCAGATGCGGCAAATGACTGGTCGCCGCCAGCACTTCGTCGTGACGCTCGACCTGCATATGCTCGACATCGGCACCCAGCTCGCGCCATAAGCGATCGACCACAGCCAAAGCTGCCGGGTCGGTTTGCTCAAGCGGCGTCAGGATCACTTTATGACGACGGAACAACTGCGCATTGGACGCCTCGACACCACTCTGCTCGGAACCGGCAATCGGGTGGCCCGGTACAAACCGCGCCGGCATGCCGCCAAACGCCCGTTGCGCCGCGCGCACCACATTGCCTTTGGCACTGCCGACATCCGTGAGAATCGCCTGCCCCAAGTCCATGCCGGCCAGCAAAGCCAGCAGCTTCTCCATCGCCAGAATCGGCACCGCGAGCTGGATCACGTCCGCCCCCTGGCACGCCAGCGCCAGGTCTGCTTCACAGCGATCCACCACGCCCAACTCAACCGCCAACTTGCGCGATTGCGGGTCCAGGTCCACACCGACCACTTCACCGCACAGCCCGCTTTCGCGCAGGCCTTTGGCAAACGAGCCGCCGATCAATCCCAGACCCACCACCACCAGGCGACCGATCATAGGCACAGCAGGTTGCAATGCAGTGACATCAACCACGAGCCAGAACCTTGGCCAATGCCTCCAGGAAGCGGCTGTTTTCCGCCGGCAAACCGATGGTGATACGCAGGTGGTTCGGCATGCCGTAGTTGGCCACCGGGCGCACGATCACGCCTTCGCGCAGCAGCCCCTGGAATACCGGGGCGGCGACTTGAGCAAGATCGACGCAAATGAAGTTGCCCTTGGATGGAATCCAGCCCAGCCCCAACTCACGGAAGCCTTCCTGCAGTTGCAGCATGCCGCTTTCGTTGATGCGACGACCCCCTTCCAGGTATTCCGCGTCCTTCACCGCCGCACACGCCGCTGCCAAGGCAAGGCTGTTGACGTTGAACGGTTGGCGCACGCGGTTTAGCACGTCGGCCACCACCGCCGTCGACAAGCCGTAGCCAACCCGCAACGACGCCAGGCCGTAAGCCTTGGAGAAGGTGCGCGACACCAGCAGGTTCGGGTAAGCCGCGAGAAAATCCAGGCCATCCGGCAGGTCGCTGCCTTCGGCGTACTCGATATAGGCCTCGTCCAGCACCACCAGCACATGTTCCGGCACGTCCTGCAGGAAGTCGTTCAGCGCTTGCGCATCGAACCAGGTGCCGGTCGGGTTATTCGGGTTGGCGATAAACACCACGCGGGTCTGGGCGTCGATGGCCGCCAGCATGGCCGGCAGGTCGTGACCCCAGTCCTTGGCCGGAATAACGCGTGCGTCGGCGCCGACTGCCTGAGTGACGATCGGGTAGACGGCAAACGCGTGCTCGCTGAACACGGCATTCAGGCCAGGTGCCAGGTAGGCACGGCCGACCAATTCAAGGATGTCGTTGGAGCCGTTACCCAGGGTCACCTGGTTCAACTCGACCCGGCAGTTTTCCGCCAGCAGGGACTTGAGGGCAAAGCCATTACCGTCCGGGTAGCGGGTCAGCTCGGCCAACTCCTCACGAATCGCCGCCAGCACCTTGGGGCTCGGGCCCAGCGGGTTTTCGTTGCTGGCCAGCTTGACGATCTTCGACGGGTCCAGGTTCAACTCACGCGCCAGCTCGTCCACGGGCTTGCCGGGAACGTAAGGCGACAGTTGTTGCACGCCCGGCTGAGCCAGGGCGAGGAAGTTGCCACTCATGTTAAAGCCTCACAAAACCGCTTTCGGGTAAGAGCCCAGCACCTTGAGTGCCACGGCTTCCTGACTGATTTTCTCCAGCACACCTTTAACCAATGGGTCGCGGTGATGGCCGATGAAGTCGATAAAGAACACATAAGTCCATTTACCGCTGCGCGAAGGACGTGTCTCGATTCGCGTCAGGTCAATCCCGTTGTCGTGGAACGGCACCAGCAGCTCATGCAGCGCACCGGGCTTGTTGCTCATGGAGACAATGATAGAGGTCTTGTCGTCGCCGGTCGGCGGCACTTCCTGGCTGCCAATCATCAAGAAACGCGTGGAGTTGTCCGGGCGGTCCTCGATCTTCTCGGCCAGGCGCGTCAGGCCATACAGGCCTGCAGCCATGTCACCGGCAATCGCGGCCGAATTCCACTCGCCCTTGACCCGCTTTGCCGCTTCGGCGTTGCTGGACACCGCCACGCGCTCGACGTTCGGGTAATGCGCGTCCAGCCACTTGCGGCACTGGGCCAGTGACTGGGCGTGGGAATAGATGCGGCTGATGCTGTCGGTCTTGGTGTTCTCGCCCACCAACAAGTGGTGGTGAATACGCAGCTCGACCTCTCCGCAGATCACCATGTCGTGCTCAAGGAAGCTGTCCAGCGTGTGGTTGACCGCGCCTTCGGTGGAGTTTTCCACGGGCACCACGCCAAAGTTCACCGCACCCGCCGCCACTTCACGGAACACTTCGTCAATCGCTGCCATCGGCTTGCTGATCACCGCGTGGCCAAAATGCTTCATGGCCGCCGCTTGCGTGAAAGTGCCTTCCGGGCCGAGGTACGCGACTTTCAACGGCTGCTCGAGGGCCAGGCACGAGGACATGATTTCACGGAACAACCGCGCCATTTCTTCGTTGCCCAACGGCCCCTTGTTGCGCTCCATCACGCGCTTGAGCACCTGGGCTTCGCGCTCAGGCCGGTAGAAAACCGGCACTTCGCCTTCAGCCAGGGATGCCATTTTTACCCGTGCCACTTCCTGGGCGCACCGCGCGCGCTCACTGATCAGCTCCAGGACTTTCTCGTCCAGGCTGTCAATACGTACACGCAGGGCCTTGAGTTCTTGCTCAGACATTAGCCGTGTTCCTTTTCGAACTCTGCCATGTAGGCAACCAGCGCGTTGATCGCGTTGATGTCGACAGCGTTGTAGATAGAGGCGCGCATGCCACCGACCGAACGGTGACCCTTGAGGTTCAGCAGGCCACGTGCGTCGGCACCGGCCAGGAACGGCTTGTCCAGGCGGTCATCAGCCAGACGGAACGGCACGTTCATCCACGAGCGGTCAGTGAGGTTGATTGGGTTGCTGTACAGGCCGCTGGCGTCAATGAAATCGTACAGGGTGCGCTTCTTCTCTTCGTTGAGCTTGCCCATGGCGGCGACACCGCCCTGCTCCTTGAGCCACTCGAACACCAGGCCCGAGAGGTACCAGGCAAATGCCGGCGGCGTGTTGTACATCGAGCCGTTGTCAGCCGCGACCTTGTAATTGAGCATGGTCGGGCACACCGAACGGGCGCGACCCAGCAAGTCTTCACGGATGATGTTGACCAGGATGCCGCTCGGGCCGATGTTCTTCTGCGCCCCGGCGTAGATCATGCCGTACTTGGACACATCGATCGGGCGCGAGAGGATGTCCGAGGACATGTCGCACACCAACGGCACATCGCCCACTTCCGGCACCCAGTCAAACTCCAGGCCGCCGATGGTTTCGTTGGCGACGTAGTGAACGTAGGCCGCATCCGCAGACAGCTTCCACTCGTTCTGACCCGGAATGGCGAAGTAATCGTAAGGCTTGGCGGTGCCTGCAACATTGACGTGGCCGTAACGCGAGGCCTCTTCAATGGCCTTCTGGCCCCAGATACCGGTGTCGATATAGTCGGCCGTGCCGCCTTCGGGCAGCAGGTTCAGCGGCAGTTGAGCAAACTGCTGGCTCGCGCCGCCTTGCAGGAACAGCACTTTGTAGTTTGAGGGGATGTCCAGCAAGTCGCGCAGATCCTGCTCGGCCTTGGTGGCAATGGACACGAACTCATCGCTGCGATGGCTCATTTCCATCACGGAGAGGCCTTTTCCATGCCAGTCGAGGAGTTCACCCTGCGCGCGCTGCAGGACTGCTTCAGGAAGCGCCGCGGGGCCGGCACAGAAGTTATAGGCTCTCTTGCTCACATCCAATCTCACTCTGATCTGGTGGTAGTCACACAAACATATCAGCCGACACCCAATCCAATGTGGGAGCGGGCTTGCTCGCGAAAGCGATCCAACAGGCGACATCTCTTGTGAATGTCAGTCCGCTTTCGCGAGCAAGCCCGTTCCCACACTCGATCTCCACAGCTGTCGATATTTCCGTTCGGACAAACAACAAGGGGGCGAATCTTCATCCGCCCCCTGTGTGTCCGCTTATTCCTGCGGTTCTTCTTCGTCTGCGGCAGCATCGAGGGTTGGCTCGTCGACGTTGTCATCGCCAGCTGCGATCACCTCGCCGTCGAATTCCTCACCTTCTTCCAGCTCTTCGCCTTCAACTTCCGACGGTTCCTGCACCCGCTCCAGGCCGACCAGTTTTTCATCCTTGGCCAGCTTGATCAGGGTCACACCCTGGGTGTTACGGCCCAGGCTCGACACTTCGGCTACACGGGTACGCACCAGGGTGCCCTGGTCGGAAATCAGCATGATTTCCTCGCCATCGAGCACCTGGACCGCGCCGACCAGACGGCCGTTGCGATCGTTGCTGACCATGGCGATAACGCCCTGGCCGCCACGCTTGTACTCCGGGAACTCGGTAATCGCGGTGCGCTTGCCATAACCACGCGCCGAAGCGGTGAGGATCTGGCTGCCTTCTTCCGGAATCAGCATCGAAATCAGCTTCTGCCCTTCTGGCAGACGCATGCCGCGCACACCGCGGGCGGTACGGCCCATGGCACGTACGTCGGATTCCTTGAAGCGCGTTACTTTGCCGCCGTCGGAGAACAGCATGACTTCACGCTCGCCGTCGGTAATGGCAGCGGAGATCAGCACGTCGCCTTCGTCCAGTTCCAGGGCGATCAGGCCTACGCTGCGCTGACGGCTGAAGGATTCCAGCGGGGTCTTCTTCACGGTGCCCTTGGCGGTAGCCATGAAGATGAAGTGACCTTCGGTGTACTCATCGACCGGCAGCATGGTGGTGATGTATTCGTCACTGTCCAGCGGCAGCAGGTTGACCAACGGGCGACCACGGGCGGCACGCGAGGCTTCCGGGATTTCGTAGGTTTTCAGCCAGTACACTTTGCCTTTGCTGGAGAACAGCAGCAGCGTGGTGTGGCTGTTGGCGACCAGCAGGTGAGCAATGTAGTCCTCATCCTTCACGCCGGTAGCCGATTTGCCTTTACCGCCACGACGCTGGGCCTGGTACGCAGCCAACGGCTGGGTCTTGGCATAGCCACCGTGGGAGATGGTCACCACGCGCTCTTCTTCCGGGATCATGTCACCCAGGGTCAGGTCGAGGCGGGCGTCAAGGATTTCGGTGCGACGCACATCGCCGTATTCGGCGCGGATCACTTCCAGTTCTTCGCGGATCACTTCCATCAGGCGCACGGCGCTGCTGAGGATGCGGATCAACTCGCCGATCTGGTTGAGGATTTCCTGGTACTCGGCCAGCAGCTTCTCGTGCTCCAGACCGGTCAGGCGGTGCAGGCGCAGTTCCAGAATGGCCTGGGCCTGTTCCGGCGACAGGAAATACTTGCCGTCACGCAGACCGTATTGCGGGTCGAGGGTCTCAGGGCGGCACGAGTCGGCGCCGGCGCGCTCAACCATCGCCACAACGGCGCTGGATTCCCACGGCATCTTGATCAGCGCTTCTTTAGCTTCCGACGGCGTCGGCGAAGCCTTGATCAGGGCGATGACCGGGTCGATGTTCGACAGAGCAACGGCCTGGCCTTCGAGGATGTGACCACGTTCGCGCGCTTTACGCAGTTCGAACACGGTACGGCGGGTAACCACTTCGCGGCGGTGACGCACGAAGGCTTCCAGCAGATCCTTGAGGTTCAGGATGCGCGGACGGCCGTCGATCAGTGCAACCACGTTGATACCAAACACGCTTTGCAGCTGGGTCTGGGCGTAGAGGTTGTTGAGGATCACCTCAGGCACTTCGCCACGACGCAGCTCGATCACCACGCGCATACCGTCTTTGTCGGACTCGTCGCGCAGCTCGGTGATGCCTTCCAGCTTCTTCTCTTTAACCAGTTCGGCGATCTTTTCGATCAGACGCGCCTTGTTCAACTGGTAAGGCAGCTCGGTGATGACGATCTGTTGACGGCCACCGACCTTGTCGATGTCTTCGATGATCGAGCGGGCGCGCATGTAAATGCGGCCGCGACCGGTGCGGTAGGCTTCGATGATGCCGGCGCGACCGTTGATGATCGCGGCGGTCGGGAAGTCCGGACCGGGGATGTATTGCATCAGCTCATCGACGGTCAGCTCGGGGTTGTCGATAAGCGCCAGGCAACCGTCGATGACTTCACCGAGGTTGTGTGGCGGGATGTTGGTCGCCATGCCCACGGCGATACCGCTGGAGCCGTTGACCAGCAGGTTGGGGATCTTGGTCGGCATGACGGCCGGGATCATTTCGGTGCCGTCGTAGTTCGGCACCCAGTCCACGGTTTCTTTGTGCAGGTCGGCCAGCAGCTCGTGCGCCAGCTTGGTCATGCGCACTTCGGTGTATCGCATGGCCGCAGCGTTGTCGCCGTCGACCGAACCGAAGTTGCCCTGGCCGTCTACCAGCAGGTAGCGCAGGGAAAACGGCTGCGCCATCCGAACGATGGTGTCGTACACCGCAGTGTCGCCGTGAGGGTGATACTTACCGATCACGTCACCGACAACACGGGCAGATTTCTTGTACGGCTTGTTCCAGTCGTTACCCAGCTCGCTCATCGCGAACAGCACACGCCGGTGCACGGGCTTCAAGCCATCGCGCGCATCAGGCAGTGCCCGACCGACAATTACGCTCATCGCGTAGTCGAGGTAGGACTGTTTCAGCTCGTCTTCGATATTGACCGGGAGGATTTCTTTGGCCAGTTCGCCCATGAGAAGCCTGATTCCTTTTTCGGGTGAAACCTCGTCACATCCTATGGGACGAACGAAGCTCGCCGCTGCCGGCAGAGTGCCTGACAACGACTTACGACAAATCAACGAGTTATGACACGGATCTGCACGTTATGGGCAGCCCCTTGAGGCAGCCCTGGAAACCGCCGGATGTTATCACAATCGCCGCCACGCACCTATCCCCCAGATGCGCATGGAGCATAGTTAGTTGACGGATGACGGGCCTGAGGGCGACGAGAGGGGCTCAGAGGTGGGGTGGTGCTGTTTTTTGAGGGCAGATCCAAGGGTTTTATTGACTTATAAGGCCAATCGGGGGCAAGCGCCCTCCCACACTCGACGTGTGAACACAGTCAAAATGTGGGAGGGGGCTTGCCCCCGATAGCAGCCTGACAGTCACCAACCCCCCTCAATGCAGGCGCTTACGGCACATCAACTTGGCCAGCTTGGCGGTGTCCGGGCGCTCGACGATGCCTTTTTCGGTCACGATCACATCAATCAGATCAGCCGGGGTGACGTCGAACACGGGATTCAAAGCTGCCACATCCAACTGTTGCCCCATGACGTCCAGCAACTCACCGGGATCACGCTCCTCCAGGGCGACGTCTTCACCCGTGGCCATCATCAAATCGAGTGTCGAGCTGGGCGCCACCACCATAAAGCGCACGCCATGGTGCATCGCGCATACGGCCAACTGATACGTGCCGATCGTGCCGACCACATCACCGTTGGCGGCAATGCAGTCGGCGCCGACCACCACCCAGGTCACGCCCTTGGTCTTGAGGATATGCGCGCCAGCCGAGTCAGCATTCACCGTGACCGCAATACCCTCGCCTGCCAGCTCCCACGCCGTCAGCCGCGAACCTTGCAGCCAGGGGCGCGTCTCGTTGACATAGACATGCTCGACCAACCCTTCCAGAAACGCGGCGCGTATCACCCCCAAGGCCGTGCCGACCCCGCCTGTGGCCAGTGCGCCGGCATTGCCGTGGGTCAGGATCGCCTGGGCGTTGCCCTGGTGCTTGCGAATCCGCTCGAGGCCCAACTGGGCCATGACCACATTGGCCTCTCGATCACTTTCATGGATCGCAATCGCTTCCGCTTCCAGCGCCGCCAGCGGGTCGGCGTGCTTCTTGATGCGGTCCAGGCGATCGCGCATGCGCTTCAAGGCCCAGAACAGGTTCGCGGCTGTCGGACGGCTGTCAGCCAACAGTGCGTAGTCTTCTTCCCACGCGGCCTGCCAGTCGCCGCCTTCAGCGATGCGTTCACGCGCGGCGAGCACCAGGCCATAGGCGGCGCTGATACCAATGGCCGGCGCGCCGCGCACCACCATCGCGCGTATGGCATCGGCCACTTCAACCACAGTGGTGCAGGCAACCCAGGACTCCCGAGACGGCAAGGCACGCTGATCGAGCAGGTGCAGCGCGCCATCACGCCATTCGATGGCCTTCACTTTCTCCGCTGCTAACAGTCGGTCGCGCATCCCTTACCCCGCACTCATGAACAAAAGCCGCCGATTATAGCGATCCGCCAGCCAGGACGCTCGGGTATACTTCGCCCTTCTTTTATAGCTGCCCGGGAAGAAGCCTGCGATGACCTCCACTGCCGCCCCGCTCGACTTATTGCTGCTGCCGACTTGGCTGGTACCTGTCGAACCTGCCGGCGTGGTGCTCAAGGAACATGGCCTGGGCATCCGCGATGGTCGCATCGCCTTTATCGGGCCACGGGCCGCGGCATTGAAGCTGGCCGCCACCGAGGTGCGCGAGCTGCCGGGCATGCTGCTCAGCCCGGGCTTGATCAACGCCCACGGCCATGCGGCGATGAGCCTGTTTCGCGGGCTGGCCGACGATCTGCCGCTGATGACCTGGCTGGAAAAACACATCTGGCCCGCCGAAGCCAAGTGGGTCGATGAAGCCTTCGTGCGCGACGGCACCGACCTGGCCATCGCCGAGCAGCTCAAGGGCGGCATCACCTGCTTCTGCGACATGTACTTCTACCCCAAGGTCGCCAGCGACTGCGTGCACAACAGCGGCATGCGCGCGCAGATCGCGATTCCGATCCTCGACTTCCCGATTCCCGGCGCCAGCACGGCCGACGAGGCGATTCGCCAGGGCGTCGAGCTGTTCGGCGACCTCAAGCATCATCCGCGCATCCGGATCACCTTCGGTCCCCACGCGCCGTACACCGTGTGCGATGAAAACCTGGAAAAAATCCGGATAATTGCCGAAGAGCTGGACGCCTCGATCCACATGCACGTGCACGAAACCGCCTTCGAAGTGCAGCAAGCCGTCGAGCAGACCGGCGAACGCCCGCTGGCGCGCCTGGGCCGCCTCGGCCTGCTCGGTCCACGCTTCCAGGCCGTTCATATGACCCAAATCAGCGAGGACGACCTGGCTTTGCTGGTAGAAAGCAACACCAGCGTCATCCATTGCCCGGAATCGAACCTGAAACTGGCCAGCGGCTTTTGCCCGGTGGAGCGTCTGTGGCAGGCTGGCGTCAACGTGGCGATCGGCACCGACGGCGCCGCCAGCAACAATGACCTCGACCTGCTGGGCGAAACCCGCACCGCCGCCATGCTGGCCAAAGCCGTCGCCGGTTCGGCCACGGCTCTGGACGCCCACCGCGCCCTGCGCATGGCCACGCTCAACGGCGCGCGCGCCATGGGCCTGGAAAGCGAGATTGGCTCGCTGGAGGTCGGCAAGGCTGCCGACATCGTGGCCTTTGATCTTTCGGGGCTGGCGCAACAACCGATCTACGATCCGGTCTCACAGCTTATCTATGCCACCGGACGCGATTGCGTGAAACACCTTTGGGTCGCCGGCAAGCAGTTGCTCGACGACCGGCAATTGACCCGCATGGATGAACAACAGTTGACCGCCACGGCCATTGCCTGGGGCCAACGCATCAGCGGGCACAGCGAATAACGCAGGGTTTGCACCTACGCTTGAACACCTGCAAACCGATTTATCAGATTTAGAGGATTCACCATGAGCAACGTCGACCACGCCGAAATCGCCAAATTCGAAGCCCTGGCTCACCGCTGGTGGGACCGCGAAAGCGAGTTCAAACCCCTGCATGACATCAACCCGCTGCGGGTCAACTGGATTGACGAACGCGTCAACCTGGCCGGCAAAAAGGTACTCGACGTCGGTTGTGGCGGCGGCATCCTCAGCGAAGCGATGGCCCAGCGTGGCGCCACCGTGATGGGCATCGACATGGGCGAAGCCCCACTGGCCGTCGCGCAACTGCACCAGCTGGAATCCGGCGTGAGCGTGGAATACCGCCAGATCACCGCCGAAGCCCTGGCCGAGGAAATGCCCGAGCAGTTCGACGTGGTCACCTGCCTTGAGATGCTCGAGCACGTGCCAGACCCCTCCTCGGTGATCCGCGCCTGTTTCCGCATGGTCAAGCCAGGCGGCCAGGTGTTCTTCTCCACCATCAACCGCAACCCCAAGGCCTACCTGTTCGCGATCATCGGCGCCGAATACATCATGAAGTTGCTGCCGCGCGGCACCCACGACTTCAAGAAATTCATCCGCCCTTCCGAGCTGGGCGCCTGGAGCCGCCAGGCCGGGCTTACCGTCAAAGACATCATCGGCCTGACCTACAACCCGCTGACCAAGCACTACAAGCTGGCCAACGACGTTGACGTCAACTACATGATCCAGACCCTGCGCGAGGAGTAAGCCTGTGAAGTTGCGAGCGGTTCTCTTCGATATGGACGGTACGTTGCTGGACACCGCGCCGGACTTCATCGCGATCTGCCAGGCGATGCGCGCCGACCGCGGCCTGGCGCCGATCAACGACCAGCACATCCGCGATGAAATCTCCGGCGGCGCGCGGGCGATGGTTGCCGTGACCTTCTCGATGGACCCGGAATCCCCAGGTTTTGAAGCCCTGCGCCTGGAGTTTCTGGAGCGCTACCTCAAGGGCTGCGCGATCCACAGCAAGCTCTTCGACGGCATGGAAGAACTGCTGCAGGACATCGAAAAATCCAACCTGGTCTGGGGCGTGGTCACCAACAAGCCGCTGCGCTTTGCCGAACCGATCATGCAGCAACTGGGCCTGGCCGAGCGTTCGGCGCTGCTGATCTGCCCGGACCACGTGAAGAACAGCAAGCCAGACCCGGAGCCGCTGATCCTGGCGTGCAAGATGCTCGACCTGGACCCTGCCAGCGTGCTGTTCGTGGGCGATGACCTGCGCGATATCGAGTCCGGCCGCGACGCCGGCACCCGCACCGCAGCGGTCACGTTCGGCTACATCCACCCGGACGACAACCCCCGCAACTGGGGCGCCGACGTGGTCGTGGACCACCCGTTGGAGCTGCGCAAGGTGCTGGATAACGCACTGTGCAGTTGCTGATTGTTAGACGATCTCGCCAACACTCAGATCAATGTGGGCGCTGGCTTGCCTGCGATAGCGGTCTGCCAGCCAGCCCATCTGGAGACAGGCACTGTGCTATCGCAGACAAGCCAGTTCCCACCTGAAATGGATTCCACTTCAAGAGCTGTAACATCTTGAATTCTGTCGAGGCTATTTATGTTTGATTACTGCGCACGTCCAGAACTGCTCAAAGGCCGGGTAATCCTGGTGACCGGCGCCGGTCGCGGGATTGGCGCGGCGGCGGCGAAAACCTATGCCGCCCATGGCGCCACCGTGCTGTTGCTGGGCAAGACCGAAGCCAACCTGGCCCAGGTGTATGACGAAATCGAAGCCGCGGGCCAACCGCAGCCAGTGGTGATTCCCTTCAACCTGGAGACCGCACTGCCCCATCAATACGATGAGCTGGCCGCGATGATCGAAAAAGAGTTCGGCCACCTCGACGGCCTGCTGCACAACGCTTCGATCATCGGCCCGCGCACGCCGATCGAGCAGTTGTCCGGTGAGAATTTCATGCGGGTGATGCACGTCAACGTCAACGCAATGTTCATGCTGACCAGCACGCTGCTGCCGCTGCTCAAGCTGTCCCAGGATGCGTCCGTGGTGTTCACCTCCAGCAGCGTCGGGCGCAAGGGCCGTGCCTACTGGGGCGCGTACGGCGTGTCGAAGTTCGCGACTGAAGGCTTGATGCAAACCCTGGCCGATGAGTTGGAGGATGTCGCGTCGGTGCGCTCCAACAGCATCAACCCAGGCGGCACCCGCACCAGCATGCGTGCACAGGCGTATCCAGGCGAAAACCCGATGGAAAGGCCGGCGCCGGAATACATCATGCCGGTGTACCTGTACCTGATGGGGCCGGACAGTGCGGGCGTCAATGGGCAGGCGTTTGATGCGCAGTAAAACCTGACACAGCACAAATCAAACTGTGGAACCGGGTTTAAGTGGGAGCTGGCTTGCCTGCGATGGCCTCACCGCGGTGTAGCTGACATACCGAGTGGATGCCATCGCAGGCAAGCCAGCTCCCACATTGTTTTGCGGTGTATCTGGGAGGGTTAGTTTTTCACTACTTCTTCCAGGGTGAAGCGCCCCAGCGGGTTTTGCAGGAAGTTGCTCACATTCTTGCGTGAGATGTTGATGTACGGGCTGTAGTACAGGTCGATCCAGTTCACATCCTGTTTTGCCAGTTTCTGCAACTCGATGTACATCTGCTCACGCTTGACCGGATCAGCCTCGATCCGCGCAGCCGCCACCAGCTCCTTGACCTTGTCGTTCTTGTAGCGGGTCATGTAGTTCTGGTTGGTGTCGTGGCCCAGCACGAAAGTGGTTTTCTGGTCCGGGTCGAGAATGTCGTTGGTCCAGTACATCACCGAAATATCGTACTCACCGTCCACCAGCATCTGCCAGCTTTGAGTCGGGTCAACTTTCTGCAGGTTGGCGGTCACGCCGACCTTGGCCAATTGGTCCTTGATGATCACCGCAATCTGCTCGTCGGCTTCGTTGCCGGCGTTGACCACGTAGTTGAGCTTCAAGTCCTTGGCACCGGCCGCCTCCAGCAGCTTCTTGGCGGCGGTCGGGTCATACGGGCGTTGCAGGTTGTTGGCGTAGTGGTACAGCGAGCCTTTCGGGATGTAGGAATAGGCCACGGTGCCCTGACCGTAAGTGGCGGTCTTGACCAGCGATTGTTTGTCGATGGCCATGTCCAGCGCCTCGCGCACTTGCGGTTTGGCCAGCAAGCCGTGGGCGTGGTTGATCAGCAAGTGGTCTTCGCGGGTCGACGGATCGGAGTGGATCACCACGTTCTTGTCTTTTTTCAGCTCTTCCACGCGGGAGAACGGTACGAAGATCGCTGTGTCGAGCTCGTTGTTCTGCACCATGCGCATGCGTGTGTTGTCGTCGGTGACCGATACCCACTCAACGCCATCCAGGCTCACGTTGTTGGCCTGCCAGAAGTTCGGGTTCTTTTTCAGAATCACCCGGTCGCCCTTGCGCCACTCGTCCACGGTAAACGCGCCGGACGTCACCGGGTTTTCCGAGTAAGCGTCTTCGCCCATCTTGGTCATGGCTTTTTCCGACAGGATCGACACCGTCGGCGACGCCAATTGCGAGAGGAAGGCTACAGCCGGAGTTTTCAGGGTGACGACCAGGGTGTGCGGGTCCGACGCCTTGGCCGTGTTGATCAGGCTGAACGGGTCGCTCCACAACGAGGCCTTGTTGTCGCGGATACGCAGCAGGCTGAACGCTGCGTCGTCGGCGGTGATCGGCGAGCCGTCGGAGAACTTCGCGTCGCGCAGTTTGAAGGTGTAGGTCAGGCCGTCCTTGGAAATGTCCCAGCTTTCTGCCAGGCCCGGCTCCATCTTGGTGCCCAGGTTATCCACGCGCACCAGCGTGTCGTAGACGTTGGCGAACACCCAGGTGTCGCGGTTTTGCGCGCTTTTGATCGGGTCAAACGTGGTGCTGTCTTCACGGCAGCCGATGGTCAGCACACCGGCGGCCTGGGCCAGGCCGGCAGTAAGGGACCACGCGGTCAACGTAGCGGCGGCGAGCAACTTCAAGTGGCGCGATTGCATGTCATAACTCCTTGTTCATGAATGGCAGAAGGGGTGAGTGGCGCTTCAAGCACGCAACTGTATCGATGCTCGTGCAGGAAATGCGTCGGCGGCAACACCACGGAACACATCGTTCGGGCGAACCGGCAACGCGGGTGAAAGGCGCAGCCTGTGGGCAAATTCAGCGGGCTCGGTGGCTCACCGGGCAAAGGTTCTGCAGGCAACGGCCGATGCGGATCGATCTCGGGGATCGCCTCGATCAGCGCCGCCGTGTACGGATGGCGCGGTGCGGTAAACACCGCTTCCACCGGGCCTTCCTCGACGATTTTGCCCAGGTACATCACCGCCACGCGGTCGCACAGGCGCCGCACGATGGCCAGGTCATGGGCGATAAACAGGATCGCCAGGTTCATGCGCTGCTGCAGTTCCAGCAACAGGTTGATGATCTGGCCCTGGATCGACACATCCAGCGCCGCCACGCATTCATCAGCGATGATCAAGCGCGGTTCCACCGCCAGCGCCCGCGCGATGCCGACACGCTGGCACTGGCCGCCGCTTAAAGAGCCGGGTTTGCGGCTGGCCAATTCGGGGCGCAGGCCGACCAGATCGAGCAGTTCATTCACGCGGGCCGGTATCTGCTGCGGCGCCACTTTGCGCTGTACGCGCAACACTTCGGCAAGGGTTTCGCCGATGGTGTGGCGCGGGTTCAATGCGGCGTACGGGTCCTGGAAGATCATCGCGGTTTCATGGCGCAGGCGGGCGATATCGATAGCGCTGCCATGGGCCATGTCGACGCCATCGAACAGCACCTGGCCGGCGCTGATCGGGTTGAGGTGCAGGATCGCCCGGCCGAGCGTGCTCTTGCCGCTGCCGGACTCGCCAACCAGCCCCAGGGTTTCACCGGCGGCCAGGTTCAGCGAGACACCATTGACCGCCCTCACCCACTGTTTATGCAGGCCAAACAGGCCCGTACCGGGCGCCGCGAAACGCACCTCAAGGTCCTTGATCTGCAACAGGCTCATGATCGGTCTCCCAAGGGATAGTGGCACGCCACCCGCGCGCCTTGGGGTAACAACTGCGTGCACAAGGCGCCCGCCTGCGCACAGCGCGGGTTGAAGCGACACCCTTGCGGCAATGCGTCCAGCAACGGCGGCTGGCCGGGAATCGTGCGCAGCAACGCGTGCCCACTGCTGTGGGCAGGCTGACAATCAATCAGGCCGGCGGTGTACGGGTGTTGCGGGTTGGCCAGCAACTCGTATTTGCTGCCGTGCTCGCACAGGCGCCCGGCGTACATCACCGCGATGGAATCACAGGTTTGCGCCACCACACCGAGGTCGTGGGTGATCATGATGATCGACAGGCCGCGCTGATCGCGCAGCTCCAGTAACAGGCGCAGGATTTGCGCCTGTACGGTGACATCGAGGGCGGTGGTCGGCTCGTCGGCAATCAGCACTTCAGGATTACAGCCCAACGCCACAGCGATCATCGCGCGCTGGCGCATGCCGCCGGAAAACTCGTGGGGGTAGTTGTCGACCCGCGCCTTGGGATCGGGAATGCCGACCTGGCGCAGCACGTCGATGGCTTGCAGGCGCGCGTCTTTTTTCGACGCGCCCTGGTGCAGGCGAATGCCCTCGGCGATCTGCTCGCCGATGCGCATCAACGGGTCCAGATGGCTGCTGGGGTTCTGGAAAATCATGCCCAGTTGCCCGCCTCGCACGGCGCGCATGCCGGCCTCGTCCAGCGTCAACAGGTCCTGCCCGGCCAGGCGCACGGCAGCGCCTTGCACGCGCAAGTTGGGCGAGGGCAGCAGGCGCATCAACCCGCGACAGGCCAGGGTCTTGCCCGAGCCGCTCTCGCCCACCAGGCCAAGGATTTCACCCTCGGCCAAATCAAAGGACACGCGGTCGACCAAGGTGACATCGCGCCCGGCATTGTTGGCGATCACGCTGAGGTCACGCACTTGCAGCAGGCTCATGCGCGATCCCCCAACACTTGCGCCACGCCATCGGCGAGCAGGCTGAAGCCCATGGCCAGCGTGACGATGGCCAGGCCCGGAAAGGTGCAAATCCACCAGGCCGTGGTGATAAACGCCTGCCCTTCGGCCACCATCGTGCCCCACTCGGCGGTCGGCGGTTGCACGCCCAGGCCCAGGTAACTCACGGCGGCGCCATTGAGCAGCACCAGCACGGCGTCGGACATGGAAAACACAATCGAACCGAACATGGCGTTGGGCAGCAAATGCCGGAACAGAATGCGCCCATGGCCAAAGCCCAGGCTTTTGGCGGCCAGCGCAAACTCGCTTTCCTTGAGCACCAGGATCTGCGAGCGGATCAGCCGCGCATATGACACCCAGCCCACCAGCGCCATGGCGATATAAAAGCTTTTCAAGCCTGGGCCGAGAATCGCCATGATCGCCAGCATCAACACAAGAAACGGGAATGCCAGGATCACGTCGATCACGCGCATGCAGAAGCTGTCGAAACGCCCGCCGATGTAGCCCGAAACCGCGCCGACAAAGGTGCCGATCATGAACGGGAAAATCACCCCGACAATCGCCAGTTGCAGGTCGATGCGCGCGCCCCAGATCACGCGTGAAAGGATGTCCCGGCCGTAGTTATCCGTGCCGAACGGGTGCGCCAGGCCAGGCCCGAGCAAACTGATGTCAGTGTTCTGCGCAATCGGGTCAAAGGGTGCGAGCCACGGTGCAAACAGCGCCAGGGCCAACCACACCAGCAGGACCAGCAGGCCCCACGCCGCCGTCAGCCGGCCATTGCGAAAACCAAAACGCAGGCGCAAACGCCACGGAGCAATCAGTGGGCGGCCGCTCATTGCATCTTCACCCGTGGATCGAGGGCCACCGTCACCACGTCGGCAACGAAGTTGACCACCACCGTCGCACAGGCCAGCACCATGGCCACGCCCTGCACCACCATGTAGTCACGGGTGAAAATGCCGCGCACCAGCAATTGGCCGATACCGGGAATCGCGAACAGGCTTTCGATCACCACCGTGCCGCTGATCAGCCAGCCGATGTTCACCGCCAGCAGGTTGACCGCCGGCACCAGCGAATTGGGCAACACATGCCGACGGAACACAGCAGCTTCCGACAGCCCACGCGCGCGGGCGGCGGTGACGTGATCGGCCTGCAACTCCATCAGCATGCTCGCGCGCAGGTTGCGCACCAGCACCGCCGACAGCGCCAGGGCGATGGTCAGGCACGGCAGCAGCATATGGTGGGCCTTGTCCAGCCAGGTGCGGCCGTAGCCAGACACCGGGAACAGGCCCCACTTCACACTCAGCAACAGAATCAACATCAAGCCCAGCCAGAACGCCGGCATGCCCAGGCCGACGGTGGTGAACACACGGATTAGGTTGTCCGCCCATCCGCCCTTATTACGCGCCGCCCACGTCGCCAACGGCAGCGCGATCAACAGCGCCAGCAGCACACTGCCAAGCACCAGCACCAGGGTCGGCTCGATGCGGGTGACGATCAGCTTCAAGGCATCGACTTTGTACAGCAGCGATTGGCCGAGATCGCCCTTGAGCAGGTTCTTGAGGAAGTAGAAGTATTGCAGCCACAACGGCTGATCCAGGCCGTATTGGGCGCGGATTTTCAGCAAGGCATCCGGTGTACTGCGCGAGCCGAGCAAGGCCCGGGCCGGGTCGCCCGGGATCGAGCGCACCAGCACAAAGGTGATCAGGCTGATGCCAAACAGCACCGGCAGCAATTGCAGCGGCCGGGACAGCACAAAACGGTAGCGCGCCAGGTTCATCTGTCAGCCCCGGTGACGCGCGAGGAAGTCCAGCAGCACCGGGAAGTACGCGTGGGGCTCCTCATAAAAAGGCATGTGGCTGCTGTTGGGGAACACGTGCAACTCGGCATGCCTGGCGGCCAGCTTCATGCGATGCGCGCAGGCGGGCGTGAGCTCATCGTGCTGGCCGGTGGTGATCAGGATCGGCATCTTGAACTCGGCCATCTCGGGGATGCGGTTCCAGTCCTTGAGGTTGCCGATGTAGAGGAATTCGTTGGGGCCTTGCATGGTTTCGTACGGGCCCATGTTCCAGTCGCCGAGCGAGCGCTTGACCGGCTCCGGCCATTCATCCAGGCGGCAGACGTGGCGGTAGTTGAGCAAGGTGATGGCGGCCTGGTACTGCGGGTGGTCCAGGGTGCCCATGGCTTCATGACGCTGCATCATGGCCACGGTTTCGCTGCCGAGGGCACCGCGCAGGCGTTCGAGTTCCTGGGACAGGTGCGGGATGTCGCCGACAGTGTTTTCGAGGATCAGGCTTTTCAGCGCATCGGGGTAATGGATGGCGTATTCGATGCCCAGCCAGCCGCCCCAGGAATGCCCGAGCAGGTGCACGCGGCCCAGGCCGAGGGCCTGGCGCACGGTTTCGACTTCTTCGACATAACGGCTGATTTCCCACAAGGAAACATCAGTCGGTCTGGCTGATGCGCCGGTGCCAAGCTGGTCGAATGCAACCACTCGCAGGTTATGCGCTTTGAGCCAGCCATGGGCGTCGCGCAAGTAGTCACACGGCAGGCCCGGGCCGCCATTGAGGCACAAGAGCACCTCATCGCCAGCGCCAAAGCTGTAGACCACGAGGTTATGGCCGTCGACTTGCACGTTGTACTGCTGGTCGGGGGCAATTTCACGCCACATGCATACATTCCTTGTGTTGTATCGGCCTGGCGGGTAGCGGCCGTTTATCAGGCCAACACTACCGAGGATGCCGTGCGTCCATAACCTAGTATTTCTTATAGGTTTGGCCTGGCAGTCCTTCGCCGGGGCGTGGCATTCTACTTGCCGCAAGTCGAGATTCAAATGAATTCGGGAGCAGAACGGATGCTGACCAGGCTGACTGCCTTCAATAATCGTCTGATGCCGGGCAGGAGCCTGGATGAACAGATGGACAATACCTTTATCCTGGCCCAGCAGCTGGGCTTCGACGCGCTGGTGTACGACTACACGCCGGTGCCCATCGACCAGGACGGCTCGCTGATCACGCCCTCGGTGCTGGAGCTGCGCAACACGCCGCCCGACTGGCATGCGTTATGGTGCAGCGAAGGGTTTTACCAGATCGACCCGGTGCAACACCTGGCCCTGAGCACGGTGTCCCCGTTCGTATGGTCCTACGAGGCAAAAGCCCAGACCGCGCTGCAGAAAATCATCGACCCCTGCCACGCCCCCGTGTCTTCTTACCTGCATGAACGCCAACTGACCTGCGGCGTCAGCGTGCCGATTCACCTGCCTCGCGGTGGTTTCGCGTCACTCACCGGCTTGCGCACCGGCAAGGCCAGCACGGTGTTGAAGGATGCGCAGCAGACCCTGGCGGACTTCAGCCTGATCACCCATGCCCTGCAGGAAGCGGCTTACCCGCTGTTCAGCAAAGAGCTGCGCACTTACCCGCATATTCACCTGACCAAACGCGAGCGTGAATGCCTGAAATGGGCTGCCGATGGCCTGACCGCTGCCGAAATCGCCACCCAGTTGAGCCGCTCGCTGGCGGTGGTCACCCTGCACCTGGCCTCGGCGATGCACAAGTTGGGGGCCAAGAACCGCGTGCAGGCGGTGGTTCGCGCCACGCATTACCGCTTGCTGGAAGACTGAAACTTCGGCAAAACCTAGCTGTTTTGCTAGTTACTTAAACCTCGTGTGCGGACTATCGTATCCCTGATCCTTTTTTTCAGAGCAGGGTACGAAATGGAATTCATCGAGAAAGTCCGCGAAGGTTATGCGGCATTCGGCGCCTACCAGACCTGGTACCGCGTCACTGGCGACCTGACCACCGGCCGTACACCGTTGGTGATCATCCACGGCGGCCCCGGCTGCACCCATGACTATGTCGACGCCTTCAAAGACGTGGCTGCCAGCGGCCATGCGGTGATTCACTACGACCAGTTGGGCAATGGCCGCTCCACCCATTTGCCGGACAAAGACCCGTCGTTCTGGACCATCGGCCTGTTCCTTGAAGAGTTGAACAACCTGCTGGACCACCTGCAGATCAGCGACAACTACGCGATCCTCGGGCAATCCTGGGGCGGCATGCTCGGCAGCGAGCACGCGATTCTGCAGCCGAAGGGCTTGCGCGCGTTTATCCCGGCCAACTCGCCCACCTGCATGCGCACGTGGGTCAGCGAAGCCAACCGCCTGCGCCAACTGCTGCCTGAAGGCGTGCACGAAACCCTGCTCAAACACGAACAGGCCGGCACCTACCAGGACCCGGAATACCTCGCCGCCTCGCGGATTTTTTATGACCAGCACGTGTGCCGTGTCATACCGTGGCCGGAAGAAGTGGCCCGCACCTTCGCAGCGGTGGACGCCGACCCGACGGTGTACCACGCCATGAGCGGCCCGACCGAGTTTCACGTGATTGGCAGCCTCAAGGACTGGAATGTGATTGGCCGCCTGTCGGCGATCAATGTGCCGACCCTGGTGATTTCCGGCCGACACGACGAGGCGACGCCACTGGTGGTCAAGCCGTTTCTGGATGAGATCGCGGACGTGCGCTGGGCGCTGTTTGAAGATTCCAGCCACATGCCCCACGTGGAAGAGCGCCAGGCGTGCATGGGGACCGTGGTGAAGTTTCTGGATGAGGTGTGCTCAGTGCCGCACAACGTCCTCAAGGCGGGCTAATTCCACTGTGGGAGCGGGCTTGCTCGCGAATGCTGGGTGTCAGTCAATGAAGGTTTCGACTGATCCAGCGCATTCGCGAGCAAGCCCGCTCCCACATTTTTAGACTTCGGTGGTTTCAGGTTTTACGGCCTTCCTTGGCACGTCAGCCACCACCGGAATTTCTTTCCCTTCAGCATCAAACAACTTGCCGCCGCTGAAGTAATCCCCATCGCGCAATGCCGCCACATCGTGGAAGCACAAACTGCGCTCAGTGCCCGCCACGAACACCGACTGCTGGTCCGAGTTACCCGCGGTGAAGTGGTTGAACGCCAGGTTCAGCAGGATCGCCATGATCGCCGACGAACTGATGCCCGAGTGGAAAATGGTCGCGAACCAGGTGGGGAAGTGGTCGTAGAAGTTCGGCGCCGCGATGGGGATCATGCCGAAGCCGATAGACGTGGCCACGATGATCAGGTTCATGTTGTTGCGGTAATCCACCTTGGACAGCGTGCGAATACCACTGGCCGCCACGGTGCCGAACAGCACGATGCCGGCGCCGCCGAGCACCGATGTCGGCACGGCCGCGATCACCCGGCCCATAAACGGCAACAGCCCCAGCACCACCAGAAACACCCCGCCCGTGGCCACCACAAAGCGGCTCTTTACCCCGGTCACTGCCACCAGTCCGACGTTCTGGGCGAACGCGCTTTGGGTGAATGAACCGAAGATCGGCGCGAACATGCTCGACAGCATGTCGGCGCGCAAACCATTACCCAGGCGCTTGGAATCGACCTTGGTGTCGATGATCTCGCCCACCGCGAGGATGTCCGCCGAGGTTTCCACCAGGGTGACCATCACCACGATGCACATGGAAATGATTGCCGCCACATGAAAGGTCGGCATGCCGAAATGGAACGGCGTGGGGAAGCCGAACATGGGCCCCTGGGCCACACCGGAGAAATCCGCCATGCCCAAAAACACCGCGATCACAGTGCCGATCACCATCGCCAACAGAATCGACAGCCGCGAAATGGCCGCGCTGCCGATCTTGCTCAGCAGCAACACCAGCACCAGGGTCAACGCGGCGAGGCCGATATTGGCCATGCTGCCGAAATCCGCCGCGCGGCTGTTGCCGCCCATGGCCCAGCGTGCCGCCACGGGCATCAGTGTGAGGCCAATGGTGGTGATCACAATGCCGGTGACCAACGGCGGAAAAAACTTGGTGATCCGTGAGAACACCGGCGTGATCAGCAAGCCGATAAACGACGCGGCCATCACCGCGCCGAGAATCGCCGGTAGTCCGCCGGCGCCATCACTGCCGACTATCGCCACCATGGTCGCTACACCGGCAAAGGACACGCCCTGCACCAGCGGCAGCTGGCAGCCAAAAAATGGCAGGCCCAGGGTCTGCAACAGCGTGGCCAGGCCACCGGCAAACAGCGACGCGGCGATCAACAGGCCGATATCCGCCGGCGACAAACCGGCCGCCTGGCCGACGATCAACGGCACGGCAACGATGCCGCCGTACATGGTGAGCACATGCTGCAGGCCGTAAGCCATGTTGGCGGCGGTGCCAAGATTCTCATCTTCTGGCCGCTGCGGTGACGCCTTAGGGATAGTCATGGTGAGGGGTTCTCTGTTTTTGTTGTGCGAACACTGTATGCAATGTTTGGACTGTATGTCCATAGAGTTGTATACAATCAATCGAACAAGATACCCTCCATCGGCGTTACAAAAACAATCCGGCCGTCATGAGCCAGAACGCCAAAGGACCTAAAACAATGAAAAAGGCATTACAGGGCGCAACCGTTGCATTGACCCTTCTCGGCGGTGGGGAGGCTGTCGCGGTGGAATGGATGAACAACAGCGTAGGATTTCGCTATGGCCAACACTTCACCAATCCGAACAACCCCGATGACTTCAGCAAACGCATCTACAGCTTTACCCACGCCAGTGGCTACCAATACGGCAGCAACTACCTGAACCTGGATGTGTTCCTGTCCGACAGCCACGACCCGCGCAAGGGCACCGACCATGGCGGCAGTGAGGTCTACGCCGTTTACCGGCATCAACTGTATGCATCGCGGGTGTTTGATGTGCCGCTCGGCACTGGGTTGATCAAGGATTACGCGCTGACGCTGGGCTTTGATGCCAACCGCAACAACAACGTCGCCTCAGCCAAAAAGCGCGCACTGGTGATCGGCCCGACGCTGAAGTTCAACACGGTCGGTGTGTTGGACCTGAGCCTGATGTACTACAAGGAAAAGAACCACACCGGCATCCCCGGCGCGCAGGAGTCAAACCATACGTTTGACGACACCTTCATGCTCAACCTGACGTGGATGCGCCCGTTCGACATCGCCAACCATGCGGCGAAATTCCAGGGTTTTATCAATTACGTTGGGGAAAAAGGCGAGGACTACCATGGCCGCGACACCGCGCCAGAAACGCTGATGCGCACCGCGCTGATGGTGGCGGTAAGGCCGGGTAAAAGTGTGAAGCCGAACCTGTATCTCGGGGTGGGCTATGAGTACTGGCACAACAAGTTCGGCGTGGACGGCGGCCGGGGAACTCGGACTTCCACGCCAACGCTGAACATGGAAGTCACGTTCTAACCCCTGAAGAAACCCAATCAACTGTGGGAGCTGGCTTGCCTGCGATGCAGGCACCTGGGTACTTCGGAATCACCGACTCGATGCTATCGCAGGCAAGCCAGCTCCCACATTTTTGATCGCAGTGCAGATTTAAGCGTTTGCGAGTTCCGAGTTATCCGTCTTCGGCCGCGCCAGCCAATACCCCAGCACCGCCAACGGCGCCGTTGCGAGCATCACGATCACGGTGATCAGCAACGGCTGGTCAATCATCGACGACACCAGCAGGCTGCTGAGAAAGCACAGCCCCAGCTGCAAGGTGTTTTGCAGTGCCGCTGCCTTGCCGGAATTTTCCGCAAACGGCATCAGCGCATTCGCCACCACGATCGGGTAACTGGCACCGTTGACCAGCGCCATCAGGCAGAACGGGATCAGCAAGGTGGTCAGGGTGGGCACGGTCAACGTGGCGACCAGGTACAACGCCACCATGCTGATGCAGTACGCCACCAGTAACCAGGGCAGCAGGGTTTTGCCCTGATAGCGCTGCAATGCGCTGCGGCAGCTGTAACCACCGATCAGAAACGCCAACGTCGGCAGCACGTAGCTCAGGCCAATGTCATTCGGGCTGTAACCCATGTCGCCCAGGATGAAGGGCGAGGCCGTCAACCAGGCAAAGAAACTGGCCGAGCAGGCTGCGAAGATCATCACGTTGCCGGTGAACACGCGGGAGGTCAGCAACTGCCCATAACCGAGGCGCGAAGGTTCGCCCTCCTCTGCCCGACGTTTGGGCATTTTGCGCAGCAACAAAGTCGGCAGCAGCAACAGCAGCGACACGCCCAGCAGTACACCGAAGATCGCCTGCCAGCCGAAGTGATTCAACACCATGGCGCCCAGCAACGGCGCCAGGGCCGGTGACAGCGACATCAGCGGCATGATGCTGGCGAACACGCGATGCGCCTTATCGGCCGGGTATCGGTCGATCACCAGTGCCTGCCAGCTCACCGCCGCAGAACACACGCCAATCGCTTGCATAAAACGCAACGCCAGCAGTTGCGGCGCGGTTTCGACCCAGAACATGCCCAGGCAACCCACTACAAACAGGCTCAGGCCCGCCAGCAGTATCGGCTTGCGCCCGAGGCGGTCGGACAACGGCCCCCACAACAACTGCCCCACCGCAAAACCGGCGAGGAAAATACTCAAGCTGGCGCCCACAGCGCCCGCACTGATCTGCAACTGCTCGCCCATGGCGCCGAACGCCGGCAAGTACATATCCATGGCGAGATAACCGAGCATGCTCAGCCCCGCCAGGTACCACGTGAAACCAAAAGAATTTTTCATTGAAGCCTTGCTGACCTTGCCATCAAACTATTTGCTGACTGGCGCCCATTATGAAGCTGACAGTGTGGGTGTGAAGCGATAATAATTGGACACCTCTATCAAATATTTTGAAGGCAACCATCATGTGGTCCGAGTACTCGCTGGATGTGGTGGATGCCGTGGCGCGCCACGGCAGCTTCAGCGCGGCCGCCCAGGAACTGCACCGCGTGCCTTCGGCCATCAGCTATACGGTGCGTCAGCTCGAGGAATGGCTGGCGGTGCCGCTGTTTGTGCGGCGCCATCGTGACGTGGAGCTGACCCCGGCCGGCCGTCTATTTATAGACGAAGCCCGCGGCGTGATGAAAAAAATGCTCGGTACACGGCGTTTGTGCCAGCAGGTGGCGAATGGCTGGAGCGGCCAATTGAAGGTTGCGGTGGATTCCATCGTCAAACCCCAGCGCTGCCGGCAGCTGGTGCTGGACTTCTATCGGCAGTTTCCCGAGGTGGAATTGCTGTTGGAATACGAGGTGTACAACGGCGTATGGGATGCCCTGGCCGATGAACGCACCGACATTGTGATCGGCGCCACCAGCGCGGTGCCGGTGGCCAGCCACTTCACCTTTCGCGACATGGGCCTGCTGAACTGGCTGTGTGTGGTCAGCGCCAGGCATCCGCTGGCGGCGCTGGACGGCTTGCTCAGTGACGATCAACTGCGGCCGTTCGCCTCGCTGTGCATGACCGACACCTCGCGCAACCTGCCCAAGCGCGACACCTGGACCCTGGATAACCAACGCCGGCTGGTGGTACCCAACTGGTCCTCGGCGCTTGATTGCCTGCGCGATGGCCTGTGCGTGGGCATGGCGCCGGCGCATCAGGTGTTGCCGTGGATCGAACGTGGCGAGCTGGTCGCGCTGCAATTGCGCCGGCCGTTCCCGGCCAGCCCGTCGTGCGTGGCCTGGGCGCAGAGCAAATTGTCGCCGGCGATGAGTTGGTTACTGGAGTACCTGGGCGATACCGACACCATGAATCAGGAGTGGCTCAACGGCCCAGATCTGTGAAAGTCACACGGATTCAATGTGTGCATGTGTGGGAGCTGGCTTGCCTGCGATGCAAGCGCCTCGGTCTTAATGTCAGACCGAGGTGATGCTATCGCAGGCAAGCCAGCTCCCACACTTTTACCGGGTTTCAGTCCAATAAGCGGGCGATGGCCCTTACGATCATCTCTACCTCCTTGGCCTCCAGCGTCAGCGGCGGCAGCAGGCGGATGATCTTGCCGCGCGTCACGTTGATCAAAAGCCCATGTTCGTGCGCTGCGCGATAGGCCAGATCGCGGTAAGGCTGTGCCAGTTCGATCCCGACCATCAGGCCTTGCCCGCGAATCGCCAGCACCTGCGGGTGCTCGCTTAACTCCACACGCAGGCGCGCCAACAGCCGTTCGCCCTGTTGCGCGGCGTTCTGCAGCAGGCCTTGCTCTTCAATAATGTCCAGCACCGTGCAGCCCACGCGGCAGGCCAGCGGGTTGCCGCCGAATGTGCTGCCGTGGCTGCCGGGTGTGAACAGCTGGGCCACAGCGGCCCGGGCCAGGCAGGCGCCGATGGGCACGCCATTGCCAAGGCCTTTGGCCAGCGTCATCACGTCCGGCACGATGCCTTCATGCTGGAACGCAAACCATGCGCCGGTGCGGCCGATGCCGGTCTGGATCTCGTCGAGCATCATCAGCCAGCCGTGGCGCGTGCAATGCTCGCGCAGGGCTTTCAGGTAGCCGGGCGGCGCTGGCAGCACGCCACTCTCGCCCTGGATCGGTTCCAGCAGCACCGCGGCAATGCGCGGGCCGAATTGTTGCGTGATGGCTTCCAGCGCCGCCAGGTCGCCAAACCCGACCTTGAGAAAATCCCCCGGCAAGCGCTGAAACCCCAGGCGCACCGACGGCCCGTCGCTGGCCGCCATGGTGCCGAGGGTGCGCCCGTGAAACGCATTTTCCATCACGACCACCAGCGGCTCTTCGATGCCCTTTTTCCAGCCATGCAGCCGAGCGAGTTTCAGCGCTGTTTCGTTGGCTTCGGCGCCGGAGTTGTTGAAGAACGCACGGTCAAGGCCAGACAACTGTGCCAGGCGCTGGGCCAGCCGTTGCTGCCAATCAATGTTGTAGAGGTTGGAGGTGTGCAGCAGCAGGCCCGCCTGTTCACTGATCGCCGTCACCAGCCGAGGGTGGGAGTGCCCGACATTGGTCACCGCCACGCCGGCGACCGCGTCGAGGTATTCACGGCCCTGCTGGTCCCACAGGCGCGTGCCCAGGCCGCGGGTGAAGCTCAGGGCCAAGGGTTGATAGGTGGTCATCAGGCAGGCGGCGGTCATGGTGGCAAGCTCCAGTGCATCATAGTGATGGCACCAGTATCGTTAGCCACCCGAGCTGGATAAACTGCGCATTCCTGTAATGACTTTAAACCAAGGCTTGATAATGGATCTGTTCCAGGCAATGTCGGTGTACGTCAAGGTGGTGGAGAGCGGCAGCATGACGGCCGCCGCGCAGGAATGCGGGATGTCGACCACCATGGTCGGCAATCACCTCCGCGCCCTGGAGCAGCGCCTGGGCGTCAGCCTGCTCAAGCGCACCACGCGCAAGCAAAGCCTCACCGAGTTTGGTGGGCAGTATTACCAGCGCTGCCTGGAGGTACTGGGGCTGGTTGCCGACTCTGAAGTATTGGCGGAGCAGGCCCACAGCGAAACGCCCAAGGGCAACCTGCGCATTACCGCGCCACCGGTATTCGGCACCGAACGCCTGACGCCTGCCCTGAGCGAATTTTCTCAGCGCTACCCGCTGATCAACCTCTACGTGGTGCTCAGCAACGAGCGGATGGACCTGGTCGACAGCGGCTTCGACGTAGCAATCCGCCTTGGCGAGCTGGAAACCTCCAGCCTGATCGCCCGGCCCATGCAGGCCTACACCCTCACCCTCTGCGCTTCACCGGATTACCTGGCACGCCGCGGCACGCCGCAGACACCCAGTGACCTGCAGCACCATGACTGCCTGGCGTTCGCCTACCCCGCGACCGACAACTGGCGCGACTCCGACAAACTGTGGCGCCTGACTGGCGAGGAAGGCGAGGTGGAGGTGCCGGTGTCCGGGTCATTGACCATCAACAGCTCGCAAGGCCTGCGCCAGGCGGCCCTGAACGGCATGGGCATCATCATGCTGGCCGATGCCCTGGTACAGCCGGACCTGGAGAGCGGCAAGCTGGTAGCCTTGTTAACGTCCTACACGCTACCCCGCCGCCCCATGCACCTGCTTTACAGACAGGACCGCTACCGCCTGCCCAAGCTGCGCGCCTTTGTGGATTTCGCCATGGAAAAATGGGCGCGCTAGAAGTCCACGCCCAACGCCCGCAGGCGCGCCGCAGTACGCTCGGCCGACACGTGATGAATACCTTGCCAACCGAGGGCGACGGCGGCCTCGACATTGCCCGCCACGTCGTCGATAAACACCACCTCGCCCGGCTGGATATCCGGCAGATGGGCGCGCACCTGGCTGAGGCTCGCGTGATAGATCGCCGCGTCCGGCTTGATTTGCTTCAGCTCGCCGGAGACCACAATGTCGCGCAAATACTGCAGGAACGGGTAGTTGGCCCGCGCATAGGGAAAGGTTTCAGCCGACCAGTTGGTGAGCCCGAACAGCGGCATATCGGCTTGATGCAACGCCTCGAGAATCGCCACACCTTCTGGCAACGCGCCGCGCAGCATTTCGTGCCAACGGTCGTAATAGGCCTGGATCAAGGGTGCGTGTTCCGGGTACTGCTCGATCAGGTGGCGCGTGCCTTCGGCCAGGCTGCGACCGGCGTCCTGCTCGGTGTTCCAGGCTTGGGTGCAAATGGTGTCGAGAAAGTGTTGCCGCTCGTGATCGTCGGCAATCAGCTGGCGGTACAAGTGGTGCGGGTTCCAGTCGAACAGGACACCGCCGAAATCAAAAACTACTGCACGAATCGTCATCAGATCCTCCGTTAGCGTGGCTTGATAGCCGCAGGAGTCTGGCAGATTAAGGACAGTGGCGGGAGCCCGATGGCGTGTAGGAGGGTTTTGAATTCACACAAAGCAAATGTGGGAGCGCTCTTGCTCGCGAAAGCGGAGTGTCAGCCCCTGTATCTGATACTGACATACCGCATTCGCGAGCAAGCCCGCTCCCACATTTTGGACCGTGTTTAGGCTTGGATCAGACCTTTGATCTTCACGGTCGGATTCACATCAGCTTCGTAATCAACGCCGTCGATTTCAAAACCGAACAAACGCAGGAACTCAGCCTTGTAACCGGCAAAGTCGCTGATTTCGTTAACGTTGTCGTCAGTCACCTGGTTCCACAGCGCCGCCACGGCGTCCTGGACTTTGGGCTCCAGCTCAGCCAGGTCGGCACGCAGGCGGCCGTCGGCATCCAGCTTCGGCTCTTTGCCGTACAGGCTGTCCTTGAACAGGCCGTAGACCTGCTCGATGCAGCCTTCGTGAGTGCCCTGCTCTTTCATCACTTTGAACAGCAGCGACAGGTACAGCGGCATGATCGGGATCGCCGAACTGGCCTGGGTGACCACCGCCTTGAGCACCGACACACGGGCGTCGCCCTTGAGTGCAGCAAGGTTGTCGCGCAGGGTCAGGACTTTCTTGTCGAGGTCTTTCTTGGCTTCGCCGATGGAGCCGTTCCAGTAAATGTCCTGGGTCAGCTTTTCACCAAGGTAGGTGAAGGCGGTGGTCTTGGCGCCTTCAGCCAGCACGTCGGCGTCACGCAGCGCGTCGATCCACAGCTGCCAGTCTTCGCCGCCCATGACTTTCACGGTGCCGTCGATTTCTTCCTGGGTCGCAGGCTCAAGCGTGGTATCGACCACAACGCCTTTGTCGGTATTGATACCGCGCAGGGTCACGGCCTTGCCGATCGGCTTGAGGGTGGAGGTGTGCACCACGCCTTGCGGGTCGGTACGGCGTGGCGCGGCCAGGCTGTACACCACCAGGTCGATTTTGCCGAGATCTTTCTTGATGGTTTCGATGGTCAGGCGCTTGATCTCGTCGGAGAACGCGTCGCCGTTGATGCTCTTGGCGTACAGGCCTTTTTCAACGGCAAACTTCTCGAACGCTGCGCTGTTGTACCAGCCGGCGGAGCTCAGCTTGCCTTCTTCGCCTTCTTTCTCAAAAAACACACCCAGGGTATCGGCGCCGCAGCCAAACGCAGCACTGATGCGCGCGGCCAGGCCGTAACCGGTGGAGGCGCCGAGGACCAGCACCTTCTTTGGGCCGCCTTCGATGACGCCATGCTGGGTGACGTAGTCGATCTGCTCTTTGACGTTCGCTTCACAGCCAACAGGGTGAGCGGTCACACAGATAAAGCCACGAACCCGCGGTTTGATGATCATAAAATTTCTGCCTCTTCCAAGGTGCCGAAGGCCAATGGTGGCCATTCAACTTAATCGTACCGGTCTATGACGTCCAAAAAACCGAAGCGTCACGATAGTCGCAAATCTTCTGTTTACAAAATCCAATCAACAAAAGGCCGGATACGCCACCGGGCGGGTTAAAAACTGTGCCAGGCCTTCACAATTTCGCAATATTTAAAACGCCCAGCGCCGCCGGAACCCACTATCATGGCAACATTGTTTCGCTTTGTTTCAGGTTCGGAGCCACGCTTCATGAGTAAAAGTGCTGTTCAAAAAAAGCTGGTCTCAGCCGCCTGGGTGCTGGGCGTTCTGTTGTTCATGTACTGCTTCCCGCGCACCACCCTGGTATTTCTGTTGCTGGTGCTGTTCTGCGGCATTTATGACTTCCTGCGCAACGGCCTGTACGACCGCGACACGATCAAGAAATACTTCGTCGGCAACGGCCGCAACACGTGGATATTGGCGCCGTTCAATACCCTGTTCGACCTGTTCAGCCTGCGCAACCGCCACGTCTACACCATGAACGACCTGCCGCCCGCCTGGCGTGAAGACCTGCAGCAGGTAATCGACGACGCCATGGCCCACAAGGACGAAATCATCGGTTACCTGGACGAACGCATGGCCGAGAAAAAGCGCGGCATGTTGTTTTTCCAATGGTACGGCCGCCCGATCGAAACCACGCTGGACATCCCGCAGCTGCGCAAAAAACTGCCGTTCGTGAAGACCATCGGGGTGTCGGTGTTCAACGAAAACCGCTCGACGTCGTTCCACTTCGGCCCGCTGCGCATGATGTTCCGAGTGCTCTACAACATGGCGCCGGCGCCGCACCACGAGGGTGTTTACATCCAGGTGGGCAAACACAAGCATTATTGGCACGACGACCCGCTGTTTATCTTCGATGACACGCTGATGCACGCGTCCTTCAACAAGAACGACGCCAAGCGTTACTGCCTGTTCATCGATATTGTGCGGCCGACCTTGCTGCCCTCCGTGCTCAACGCCGTGATCTCGGGCTTTGCCGGGCTGGTGTTCACCCTGCGTCGGGTTTTCTACAAAAACTGGAAGCTGATTCAGTAAGTTCTGCGGCATGATGGTGCTGGACGGAGTTTGCGCACGGCCTCATGCCTGCCAAACTGTGCGTCTCGTGCGACCGAGTTCGGCGCTCACCATTCTCCAGCCATCGCCACCCCTGGCGGGTGCGGTGGCTGTGCTTTCAAGGAATCAGAATGCCCCAACGTCAAGTCATCAATGCCTCCGTCAGCCCCAAGGGCAGCCTCGAAACCCTGTCCCAGCGTGAAGTCCAGCAACTGAGCGAAGCCGGTACCGGCAGCATCTACACGTTGTTCCGCCAGTGCGCTTTGGCCATCCTTAACACCGGCGCGCACATCGACAACGCCAAGACCATCCTCGACGCCTATAAAGACTTTGAAGTGCGTATCCATCAACAGGATCGCGGCGTACGCCTGGAACTGTTGAATGCGCCGGCCGACGCCTTCGTCGACGGCGAAATGATCGCCAGCACCCGCGAAATGCTGTTCAGCGCCCTGCGCGACATCGTCTACACCGAGAACGAGCTGGACAGCCAGCGCATCGACCTGAGCAATTCCCAGGGCATCACCGACTACGTGTTCCACCTGCTGCGCAACGCCCGTACGCTGCGCCCGGGTGTCGAGCCGAAAATCGTGGTGTGTTGGGGCGGCCACTCGATCAATACCGAAGAATACAAATACACCAAGAAAGTCGGCCACGAACTGGGCCTGCGCAGCCTCGACGTGTGCACCGGCTGCGGCCCTGGCGTGATGAAAGGTCCGATGAAGGGCGCGACCATTTCCCACGCCAAACAGCGCATCACCGGCGGCCGCTACCTGGGCCTGACCGAGCCGGGCATCATCGCTGCCGAAGCGCCAAACCCGATCGTTAACGAGCTGGTGATTTTGCCGGACATCGAAAAACGCCTGGAAGCCTTCGTGCGCGTCGGCCACGGCATCATCATCTTCCCGGGCGGCGCCGGCACGGCTGAAGAGTTCCTGTACCTGCTGGGCATCCTGATGCACCCGGACAACCGCGACGTGCCGTTCCCGGTCATCCTCACCGGGCCGAAACATGCGGCGCCGTACCTGCAACAACTGCATGCCTTCGTCGGTGCCACCCTCGGCGAAGCGGCGCAGGCGCACTACCAGATCATCATCGACGACCCAGCGGAAGTGGCGCGCCAGATGACGGCCGGGCTCAAGGCCGTGAAGCAGTTCCGCCGCGAGCGCAACGACGCCTTCCACTTCAACTGGCTGCTGAAGATCGACGAAGGCTTCCAGCGCCCATTCGACCCGACCCACGAAAACATGGCCAGCCTGCAACTGAGCCACGCCCTGGCGCCCCACGAACTGGCCGCCAACCTGCGCCGTGCGTTCTCGGGGATCGTGGCCGGTAACGTCAAGGACAAGGGCATTCGCCTGATCGAGCAGCACGGCCCGTACGAAATCCACGGCGACCCGGCCATCATGAAACCGCTGGACGAGCTGCTACAGGCGTTTGTCGCCCAGCACCGCATGAAGCTGCCGGGCGGTGCCGCGTATGTGCCGTGCTATCGCGTGGTGCAGTGAATTAGCGCTGTACCGCCACACATTTGATTTCCACCAGTAACCCGGGATGCGCCAGTTCTGTCACGCCGATGGTCGTCCAGGCGCAATGCCCGCGTGGGAACAGGCGGTTTTTCACCTCGCGAAAAACCGCCATGTGCTGGCTCATATCAACGTGATACGTGGTCATGTCGACCACGTCTTCAAAACGGCAGCCGCCCTCCTCCAATACTTGCCGCAGGTTCTCCCAGGCGGCGATGAATTGCGCCTCGGGGTCTTCTATCACGGCCAATTCCGGCGTGCGGCCGACCTGGCCTGCGCAATACAAAGTGTTGCCAACTTTTACGGCAGGCACGTAGCCCGCGCGCTCTACGATGAGTTGCATGGCGGGCGGGATGATGCGGTGGCGGTCGGTCATAGCTTGTATCTCTTGGGGGCTCTAAAAAGCGTGTGAACGTGAAAACTTCGAACTAGGGTTTTACCTGTTCCCACCCACGCCTACCAGCAGAGCGACCTATGGACCAACGGATCTTGTCCTTCATCAATCCTTACCTTAGGGTAAGGAACATTACGATGGAGATCTTCACTATGGCGACCGCCACACTTACTTCAAAAGGGCAAATCACCATTCCTGTCCAAGTCAGGACCGCACTCGGCCTGGAAACCGGCGACCGGGTTGAATTTGTCGAAACGGAAGACGGCAAGTTTTCCATCATCGCCGCGAGCAAAACCGTTCAGGACCTCAAGGGGTTGATCCGCAAGCCCGCCCAGGCCGTGTCGATTGACGACATGAACCGCGCCATCGCTGCGCAGGGAGCAAAAGCGCAATGATCGGCCTGGATACCAATGTGCTGGTGCGGTATGTCACCCAGGATGATCCCGTTCAATCCCCGAAGGCGTCCGAGCTGATCGAATCGCTCACCACGCTTTCGCCGGGTTTTGTCAGCCTGGTGTGCGTGGTGGAACTGGTATGGGTGTTACAAAGCTGCTACCAATCGGCCAAGAGTGACGTGGTGACGGTTTTGGAGACGCTGCTGCGTACGCGTGAATTGACCGTCGAACATGCCGAGATCATCTGGCAGGCGCTGCGACGATTCACGGCAGGCAAAGCCGAGTTTGCCGACTACCTGATAGAGCGCTGTGCCCATGCGGCAGGCTGTGAATACACCGCCACCTTTGACCTCAACGCGGCCAAGGCCACCGGGATGAAACGCCTGACCTGAGGCAGCGTTGCAGTGAATTGCGGGCTTTGGTAAAAACCGCCTCTACCCTTGATCGAGAGAAACCCAACGTGCGCACGCTTTTGCTCGCAGCCTTGGCCCTGACGCCGACCTTTACCCTGGCCGACACCATCGCCTGGCCCGACCTGCCGCAAACCTGCTTCGTCAGCGGCCGCCCCGCCACCAGTGTGGATGTCGACACTGGCTGCGCGGCGTTCCTGATCAATGTGCAAGGCAAGGCAGCGGGCACGCCGATCAAGCTGGATATTCCCCAGTACGCCCTGCATGTGGACGAAGCCACCGGCAAGGAAACGCCGGTGATCATCATCCAGGCCGAAGAAAACGGCGAGATCAAGGCGGTGGGCTACAAGGAATTGGGCACCGATCAGCTCGGTGCCGCGTTGCTGCGGGAGGTTCGGCTGCTGGGTACCCAAAAGCCGACCTAGTGTTTTTTGCAGGCGCGAACCCGCTCACGCCTGCGGCCAGGCGTTCGGCCAGGGTTCAGCGAACCCAGCCACCGCCCTGCCAGTGGTAACCGTCATTGCGCTGCACCCAATGCGGATGCACATAACGATAGCCTTCGCGCACTTGCTCCCAATGGCCATGCACCGCGACGTATCGCCCGCCGGCCCAGCGCCAGTAGCCGCGTGACCAGACATAACCGTAGCGCGGAGCCGGTTCGACCTCGATCACCTGAACCGGTGGCGGTTGCGGCGCGACCACTTCGACATACTCACGCTGTACCGGCCCGCGCTCATGCACCACACGCTCTTGCACACACCCGGACGCTGCGACGACAACTGCCGCCAATGCCGCATAACGTAGCAACATACAAAATCCTCGGGCGCGTACGCCCAGCACCTGCACCAGTAAAAAATGCCCCCATGTTTCAGCCGCGCTCCTGCTTGGCTATGGGTTCTTTTTAACAGGTGATGTCTGTCGGCTTGCTGAACCTGCGGACCTCAGGAAGCACAGGCGACGGTCGGTTGTTTCAGACGCACCAGCACCAGCCCCGCCACCACCACTGCAATGCCGGCGTAGGTTGAGCCCTGGATCGCATCGCCAAACATCAACGCCGCCCACACCAGGGTGACCGGTGGCTCCAGATAGACCAGCGCTGCCACGTGGGTCGCTGTCATTACCCGCAACAACATCCACAAGCTCAAATACGCGACGAATGTGGAAAACACCGTCAGCCAGGCGATAGAGATCAACACGTCCGAGTCATGAGGAACACTGAAGGTGCCGGTATAGAGCACGGCGCCGGAAAAGCCGATCAGCGTGAGCAACGACTGGATGAACAGCGGCAACACCAACCCCGCGTCCTGGCGCTGCGCGGCCCGGCGCTCGTACAAGGTCGCCAGTGTCAGCCCCAGCGCTGCGGCCAGTGGCAACAAGTACATGACAAAGCCGACGCTCTGCCCGCCACTGCTGTACTGCCCGGCGATTACGATGGAGACCCCGGCAAAGCTGATCATCAACCCGACCCACTGCCAGCCACCGCTGCGCTCGGCAGCGCTGCCGGTCGACAATGCCGCCGTCATCAACGGCTGCAGCGCCGCGATGATGGCCGCAATGCCGGGCGGCAATCCGTTTTGGATCGCCACATACAGGCAGCTCAGGTAGAGGAACTGCGAGAGAAAGCCGATCACGGCGTAATGGCGAATCTGAGCCCAGGTCACCTTCAACAGCTTCACGTTCAAAAACAGCCCCAGGCACACCGACACCAGCAAGAAGCGCCAGAACAGCAGGTTGAATGCCCCGCTGCCTTGCGTACCCAACTTGGCGCCGATGTAGCCGGAGCTCCAGGACAGCACAAACGCCACCTGCAACAGCAGCCGTTTCAAGGTTGATCGCGTCATGAGGCCTCTCGTCAGTGCACGTTGACTCAAAGGCTAAAGGCCGCGCATGCTTCTGTATATTTGAATTACCTGCACCATAAATTCGTAATAGTGGAATCATGGCCAAACAACTGAACATCGACTTGTTACGCACTTTTCACGCCGTGGCGCGCTTTCGGCGCTTCAACGAAGCGGCCGAGCATGTGCACCGCAGCGCATCGACCGTGACCACACAAATTCAAAAGCTTGAGGAGCAAATCGGCCAGCGCCTGTTCAGCCGCAGCAACCAGGGCGTGGAGCTGACCCTGTATGGTCAGAAACTGCTCGGCGAAACCACCGAGTTTCTCAAGAGCCATGACCGCCTGCTGATCGCGCTGATGCCACAGCGCATGCAGGGCAAGATTCGTCTGGGCATTCCCGATACCTATGCGCCGGCGTTCATGCAGGCGTTTTTGCCGCGCTTGATCGCCGACAACCCCTTGCTGGAGCTGGAAGTCGAAGCGCGCACCAGCGGTGAACTGCTGAATATGTTTATGGCCAATCAGCTCGACCTGGCCATCACCGTCAGCGCACAACCGCTGGCTCAGGGCGAACGCCTGGGGCCAGTGCAGCCGTTGTGGGTGGCGGCCGAGGGCTTCAGTTGCGCGCCGAATGCGGCGCTGCCGATCACCGTGCCGGTCGCTGGCTGCCCGTACCGTGCGGCGGCGTTGCAGGCGCTGAAGGATCACGGGATTTACCACCGGGTATTGCTGGAGAGCCCCAATTCCACGGCGGTCGAGGCCTGTATCCGCAGCGGCGTGGCGGTGGGGTTGATCGAAGAAAGCCGCATGGGCAGCGGGCTGACGCAAAAGGTTGCAGGGTTCGAGTTACCCCCACTGCCGGTGCATCATCTGTACCTGCTGTGCGATAGCAGCAATGCACTGGCCCTGCATCTGTATGCGCAGGTAAAACAGGGCTTCCACATTTGAGCCCTCACGCCTGGCCGAAGCGTGCCAGCACCGCCTCGACAAACCGCCGCAACTTGGCGGTGCGCTGTCGGTTGGCGGTGTAAACCAAGTGCATGGGGCGGCTGGGCGCCTCAAATGCCGGCAGTACCCGCACCAACTCGCCCCGGGCCAAGGCCGGACGCAGGAAGTCTTCGGCGCCCAGCACGATGCCGAAGCCATCCAGTGCCGCCGACATCAATGCCCGGCTTTCGTTGATTTGAAGGCGGCTGGCGACCTGCACCGCGTAGGGCGTCGCGCCCTGGTGGAAGACCCATTCACGGTCCGCCGGGCGTGACCAAAAGGCGTAGCCCAGGCATTCATGTTGCGCCAGGTCTGCCGGGCACTGTGGCGTCCCTCGCACCGCCAGATACGCCGGCGCCGCACACACCACCAAGCGATAAGGTGCCAAGGGCCGGGCCGTTAAACCGGTGGTGGCCAAAGGGCCGATACGGAACGCCGCTTCATAGCCTTCCTCCACCAGGTCGACGAAACGATCCGTCAGGTGCAGGTCAATTTCTACGTCCGGGTTGTCACGCAAAAACGCGGTAATCAGCGGCATCAGGCTGTAGGAACCGAAGGTGACCGGGGCGGTGACTCTCAGCTTGCCGCGCGGCGTGTCATTCATGATCTGGGCGAGCGAATCGGCAGCCTCGGCCTCCGTCAGGATATGTTTGCAGCGTTCGTAGTACGCGTGCCCCAGCTCCGTCAGGCTTTGCCGACGCGTGGTGCGGTTGAGCAAGCGCGCGCCGAGGCGTTGCTCCAGGGCGGCAACATGCTTGGCAACCATTTGCGCGGACAGGTTCAAGCGCTCGGCGGCGCGGGCGTAGGAGCCCAACTCGGCGGCCATCACAAAGGCATGCATGCTTGAAAGACGGTCCATCATTCCCTACTCCCAGTAACAACACCCACGCCAAGACGCTTATTTATCGCCAGCCAGTTGCTAATCATCATAGCTGCTCGATGACTTATGAGGAGCAAGACCATGAAGATCGGCGTGATTGGAGCAGGTTTCATCGGGCGGGCCGTGGCACAGCTGGCGCTGGCCGCCGGGCATGAGGTGATGCTGAGTAATTCTCGTGGCCCGCAGACCATGAGCAGCGTGCTCAGCGGCCTGCTCGGCGTTGAGGTGGGCAGTGCCGAGGACGCCGCTCGGTTTGGCGATGTCGTGCTGGTGGCCATTCCGTTTGAACACTACCGCAGCGTGCCCGCGCAATGGCTGGAAGGCAAAACGGTGCTGGACGCCAACAATTACTACCCCAACCGCGACGGGCATATCGCCGTGCTGGACCGCTTTGAAACCACCACCAGCCGGCTGCTCGCGGAACATCTACCGCATTCCCACGTGGTCAAGGTGTTCAATGCGATTTTTGCCCCCGAGCTGACGCAAGACGCCCGCCCCCACGGCGCGCCCGACCGCCGTGCACTGCCGGTGGCTGCCGATGACGCCGCAGCGAAGGCGCAGGTCATCAAGCTGCTCGACGAGCTCGGTTTCGACGCCGTAGACGCAGGAGGGCTGGATGAAAGCTGGCGTTTTGAGCGGGCAAAGCCTGCGTACTGCGTGCCGCTGGACCAAGCGGGTTTAACTGCGGCGCTAGCAGCCGCCGAACGCACGGTGGAACTGCCGCCGGTCGAACGCGTGCGTGCCTGAACACGCGCGCACAAAAAAGCCCGCTGACCGTGACCGGTTCAGCGGGCTTCTTACAGCGGTTTAACCTTTGGCTTACAGCGCCAGGTCAGACGCCGGCTTGCTCGGCTCAGCCGCAGGCTTGGCAGCCTCGGTGGCTTCGGTTGCCTTTGGCGCGTTCAACTGCGGAATCGCAGGCGGTGGGGTCAGTTGCAGGATGCCGGCAGTGTAAGCCCACTCCTTCGCAACAGCCTCAGGGCTGTCATTCAGCTTGGTGCCGTAGCTCGGTACGATCTGGTGCAGTTTTGCCTGCCACTCAGGGGTCGCGACCTTGTCCTTGAACACTTTCTGCAGCACGGTGAGCATGATCGGGGCCGCGGTGGACGCGCCTGGCGATGCACCCAACAGGCCGGCGATGGTGTTGTCGGCGGAGCTGACCACTTCGGTGCCGAGTTTCAGGACGCCGCCCTGCTCTTCGTCACGCTTGATGATCTGCACGCGCTGACCGGCTTGCCACAGGCGCCAGTCTTCTTTCTTGGCGTTCGGGAAGTACTCTTTCAGGGCGTTGTAGCGGTCGTCATCCGACAGCATCAGTTGGCCGGCAAGGTACTCGACCAGTGGGTATTCGCGAATACCGACTTTGGTCATTGGCCAGATGTTGTGGGTAGTGGTGCTGGTCAGCAGGTCCAGGTACGAGCCTTCTTTCAGGAACTTGGTCGAGAAGGTCGCGAATGGGCCAAACAGAATCACACGCTTGCCATCCAGCACGCGGGTGTCCAGGTGCGGAACCGACATCGGTGGCGCGCCAACCGAAGCCTTACCGTAGGCCTTGGCCAGGTGCTGCTCGGCAATCGTTGGGTTATCGGTCACCAGGAACGAACCGCCCACCGGGAAGCCCGCGTATTCCTTGGCTTCAGGAATGCCCGACTTCTGCAGCAGGTGCAGTGCACCGCCGCCGGCGCCGATGAACACGAACTTGGCGTCTGTTTCAGTCTTGGTGCCGTCTTTCAGGTTTTTGTAGCTCACACGCCACGAACCGTCGGCGTTCTTGGTGATGTCCTGCACTTCGCTCGACAGTTTCAGATCAAACTTCGGCGTGGTTTGCAGGTGGGCCACGAACTGGCGGGTGATCTCGCCGAAGTTCACGTCGGTGCCGATCGGGGTCCAGGTGGCCGCGATTTTCTGGTTCGGGTCACGCCCTTCCATCATCAGCGGAACCCACTTGGCGATCTGCGCCGGGTCTTCGGAGTACTGCATGCCAGCGAACAGCGGGCTTGCTTGCAGGGCTTCGTAGCGTTTTTTCAGGAACTTGATGTTGTCATCGCCCCACACGAAGCTCATGTGCGGTGTGGAGTTGATGAACGAACGTGGGTTCTTCAGCACGCCCTGCTGGACCTGCCAGGACCAGAACTGACGGGAGATCTGGAACGCTTCGTTGATCTCGACCGCTTTCGGGATCTCAACGGTGCCGTCCTTGTTTTCCGGGGTGTAGTTCAGCTCAGCCAGGGCCGAGTGACCGGTACCGGCGTTGTTCCAGCCGTTGGAGCTTTCTTCGGCCACGCCATCCAGGCGCTCGACCATCTCCATCGACCAGTCCGGCTGCAGCTCGTTGAGCCAAACACCCAGGGTCGCACTCATGATGCCGCCGCCGATCAGCAGCACATCGACTTTCTTTGCCTCTTCCGCGTGAACGGAGGTGATCCCCATCGACAAAGCCAGCCCCAGCAGGGCAGTGTTTACTTTTTTAAACATCAGTAGCACCTATGATAAAACGCCATCCGCCCTACCGCCCCTGAGCATGGGCAACCCTCTATCACGCCGCGCCAGGCAGCGCGCCGCGGGGTTTGCACATTTACGAGAGAGCCGCAGGGTGGGCACACAAGGCCGACGTATCGACCTCACTGTTTATGTCCCTTCTGCGCTGACTTTTTATCATTATTGGCTTCAGCTACCTGGACGACAGCCAACCGCCGGGACGTATACGGGTGTACGTGCCGGGGAAAGACCAGACCAAGACGGCGCGCAGAATATCACGCTACAGGGCGTTTATGCGCCGTTTGGCCAATTGACAGCTCTAAATCGCGGGTTTTAACCCGTCAGTGTCAAGCCTGGCAGGCGCGACGTGGCGTCACAGGTGGCCAGATGAAACTGAACTCTGCTGCAAACGGCTGTTCTAGACACCTCCGCCGTTGCTTGCGTAGCATCGGCGGCAGTCCTTCGTGCAATCCTTCCAAACAGAGTTACCCATGACTATCCAGCAAACACCCGGGCACGTACTGCCCGCGCGCAGCGCCGCCAAAATGGAAGCTGCCATGGCCGTGGGCGCCTTCGCGATCGGCACTGGCGAATTCGCCATCATGGGCCTGATGCCCGACATCGCCCACAACTTGAATTTGAGCGAACCCCAAGTCGGCCACGCCATCAGCGCCTACGCCCTCGGCGTCATGGTCGGCGCGCCACTGTTGGCCATCCTCGGCGCCAAATTGCTGCGCAAACACATGCTGCTGTTGCTGATGGGCCTGTACGCGCTGGGCAACCTCGCCACCGCCTTCACCCCGACCTTCGGCTCGCTGGTGGCCTTCCGCTTCATCAGCGGCCTGCCCCACGGCGCCTACTTCGGCATCGCCGCCGTCGTCGCCTCCAGCATGGTGCCCAACGACAAACGCGCCGGCGCCGTGGCCCGGGTGATGATGGGCCTCACCCTGGCCATGCTGCTCGGCAACCCCATCGCCACGTTCCTGGGCCAACACCTGGGCTGGCGCTCGGCGTTCGCCCTGGTCAGCGCCATCGCCGTGTGCACCATCGCCCTCGTCTGGCAATTCGTCCCGGACCGCCGCGACGAACCACGCAGCGACCCGCGCAAAGAGTTGCGCGCCTTCACCAAACCGCAAGTGTGGATGGCCCTGTCCATCGGCGCGATTGGCTTTGCCGGCATGTTCTGCGTGTTCAGCTACCTCGCCCCGACCATGCTCGAAGTGACCAAAGTGTCGCCACAATGGATTCCCTTCGGCCTCGCCGCGTTTGGCGTAGGCGGCATCATCGGCAACATCGCCGGCGGCAAACTGTTCGACCGCCTGCAATTTCGCGCCGTGGGCTGGATTATGGTGTGGTCGATGGCCGTACTGATCTTCTTCACCTTCGCCGCCAGTGCGCTGTGGAGCGTGCTACTCGGCATCGGCCTGGTCGGCACCATGATTGCCATGGCCGCGCCGCTGCAAATCCGCCTGATGGACATCGCCCACGAAGCGCCGAGTTTGGCGGCAGCGTCCAACCACGCGGCGTTTAACCTGGCGAACGCGCTGGGGCCGTGGTTTGGCGGGATGGCGATTACGGCGGGCTATGGCTGGACGAGCACCGGCTACATCGGCGCCGCCACAGCGCTGGTAGGCCTGGGCATCTACCTCATCGCCCGCCGCATGAAAGACGGCCACTGACACGTCCCAGACCACCACACCCCTAATGTGGGCATTCTAAAGGTGGGAGGGGGCTTGCCCCCGATAGCGGTGGGCCAGTCAACACACCTCTGACTGCCCCACCACCCCATCAATCATCATGCAACAACCCCGACCCATACTCCCCATAACTACTCCCCAACCCGCTCCCGCCAAAATTCATCTTGGCGGTCTTGCTCGGGCTATGGTCCCCAAACGCCTGGCATCCGCCAGAGAAACAAGGGTCACCACTCCCGCCCGACGACCCCGTCGAACAAGCGCCCAACAGCAACGTGCCAGCAATCAGCGCGACTTTAACCAGGTTCGAGATCATGTTTTCAGTTCCCTATGGGCTGGAGGTGCGGGGGGCCTCTCTTAAGTGGGAGCGTAGTCCTCAACGGTGCGGGGAATTATGAAACTTTGCTGGGTGACAGGATGGGTTCAGGTTGCCGCCTTGGGGTGAGTCGGCGGAGGTTGAAGGTCAGGCTGTGGCGGCAGGCGCGACTTGGTCTTGGGCTCGGTTGACGAGTAGAGCGCTTAGGTCGATGAGTTGCTGGATGCCTAGGAGGATGGCGCGGTGGGGGTCTTCGAGGTCGAAGGCCAGGGTGGCGGCCATTTGGTTTGCGGAGTCGAGGTTTTCGGCGGCGTTGGCTAGGAGGGTTTCGGTGTCGATGTTGGGGCTGACTAGGAATAGGTTGGTGGTTGGGAGATCGGCGGGAGCGGTGTCGTCAGATGGCGGTAGATAATGATGAATGGCGCGTTGGGCAGCCGTTTGTAGCTTGGCATCGACGGGCGCAGTGTTTTGATCGACATAAGGATTGCGTGATTTGTTAAGCATGGGCGAAGCTCCAAATATTTTCGGGAGTTAAAACGCCTTAGCAATACGGACTTCCACCTCCGGCCGCTGGGTTTGCAGCGGCTTGAGGAGGTTAGCGATGGGTGGTCTGACGGGCAAGCTGAGGAAGGTGTGGGAAATATCTCAAGGAAAGGTATCGCGGCAGGCCCCCGATACCTGGTGCTTTGGCGGATCAGGCTGGTCAAATTCAAGGAAAGACATTCCACCTAGCTCGCGGCTGGTCTTCTGGACCAGAATGCTGAACCTTTTGCATAGCGTCTACAGGACAGTACTTTTCAACTCTCTTCCTCAGCTTGGCTTTTAACTCCTGTTTCTACGATGGTTTGCCAACTCACTTCCTAACCTAGACTTTTAACTTCTGTATCTACGATAGCTTTCCAACTCACTTCCTAACCTAGGCTTTTAACTTCTGCATCTACGATAGCTTCCAACTCATTTCCTAACTTAGGAGTTTAAGCTCTATATCTACGATAGTTTCTCAACTCACTTCCCAAGCAAGGAATTAACAAACCACCCATTCCTACTACGTACCCGACACCAGACTACAACCCATAAAACACAAGGCCTCCAGACAATACCGCAGCATATAAACAGCCATACACAGACACGAAATAAAAATAACTCAGCCAACACCTCTCTAACTTATTGACGACCTCACTCATCAAGCAGTATCTTTTCTAGCAGCAACCGCTCCCCAACGATCGCAACACCGCACTTATCGCGGCGCTGCCCCCGCGAGAGAAGAAAACATGAGTATCTTGATACTGCTAACGGCGATGATTGATTTCCTAATCAAACTCACAGAACTCTTACATCTATGGGGCATCGGCTGTCCTGGCTTTATACCTTGTTAATTAAAATAGCCCTCCCAACTCTGGGATACCGGGGTCAGACCACGAGATCTAACGTACTGGCTCCCGCAGATCCTCGAAACGCTCAACACGAAGCAATGTACAACGCGAGGTGATGAAAGGCGCAGCACACGCCCCTCCCACACCCAAGACCCATCCCTGATAAACTGCGCCCCATTCGCCTCGCTGACTCAGATCCCCCAATGTCCCTACAATCCGCCCCGCTCTCCCGCCGCTTCTCCGTCGCCCCCATGATGGATTGGAACTACTAACTCTACAGGCCTCTAGATACGCACCCTGTAGCGAACCATAAAAAGCCCTGTACCACTTCTGTACCACTGCCCTGCAAAGGACGGTAGCTCTTCGCACGTATCGGCTCCGCGAAATCCGCTGCTATGCTTCAAGCTTTAGGAACCAGGGGGATATTGATGGCGAGCGAATACTCACTAGCGGATGTGCTGGAAAGGATGTATGAGAACCAACTGGCGTTAGAGGCGGCGTTAATGGAGCTGGTGTTATGGACAGAAGAGGGTGGCGAATTGACGACTGGTGGAAACGTCCGTGGCGCCCTTCAAACGCTTGGTGAGAATGCAGGCCACATCAAACAAGGCTTAGCCAATCTGAAAAAGCAGGATCGTCTATAAAAAATTTACGCCAATGCAGCCAGTTTGATAAGGCGTCTCCGGAGTACATGATGCCCAATTCCCCCAACGGCCCCGCACCAAGCGAAGCCGGCCGCAGAATCAAAAATTGAGTCCTTCTATGAACAACATGAGCCTTCCTCCTCTAGTCGGTGAAACCCGCGATGGCAAACTCACTTGGCAGCGCCTCGATAACTTGAATTACGAGTTAATTGGTTATTTTTTGTCCTGCCATCTCATCATTGAGCACTACCTTGATGAGTATCTGAAGTCACAATACCCCAAGCTGGACTGGGATTCCTCTAGGCAGTCGTTTGGGCAGAAAGTCTCGCTTCTTGCTGCAGATGGTTATCCGGAGAAGTACAACTCCATTCCCGCCATCAAGCATATGAACAACCTCCGGAATAAGCTCAGTCACAATATTGACTTCAAAATCGGTAGTGTGGAGTTGCTTCCGCTCTCTCAATACTTGAAGAAAGCCTGCGGGCCGGAGTACGAGGAATCAACCCAGCCTAAAGAAATTCTAGAGTTATTCACTTCACTGGTATGCGTTTGGTTTGCCTCTAGAATCAGCTTTAATGCCAATCGCACACAGTGAGCTAGAACGCGCCCTATGTTCAAGGCCCTCCACATCAAGGCCCGCCCCGGCGGGCTTTTTTGCGCTTGACGGAAACCAGACCCCGGGAGCCTGGTCTAGCATCACCCTTGATAATGGCTGAGCATGATCGCTAAGTACGAGAGACGTGTCGCCACCAACATCCCATGTAAAAGTAAATATCTGACGCTGTGTTAGCGAGAGTGTGGGCGCGTGAACGCAAAGGTCGTGCGTACTGCGCAATGCCGCATACGGCTTCAAAAGCAGCCCGCCCTAGTCACCTCTCAAGTTTTCATGTTGACCCACGGGAAAGAGGTTAGGAGGGTTAGTTTTTTTCAGAGCGCCTTGAAAGCCTTGTTTGTTATGGCTTTTCGAACGGTTGACAAGGTTAGCTTTTGGGTTAGGACTGGTTAGTTCCTAACCTTTATTAGCGTTAAATATTCAATATATTAATTCCTTTAAAAACAACGACTTACTAATTACTAACCTTTGACCTAACCCAACCTAACCCATCAAAGTTAGGTCTCAAGCCCAACAAACACGGGCCTTCCAAGTCACAACACCCCCCTCAAAAAAAACCTAACCTTTTTCCCGAGGCACCTACTGAATTCAGCTGTGTGGGCGTGCTTATGAGCGTTGCCAAAAACCTCCACCTTCGCAGGATTCCGCAGGCTTTCTTCTCCCTCTAAAACGTCAAGCAAGCCCCCAGCCTACGCCATCGAGAGTGGTACGCAGGTGCGCAGAAAAAACAACCCATTTAGCCCGCAGGCGAGGTGGGGGGACGACGGCGCGCGCCAGGTTGAGAAGATCGTTACTTTGCTTGTAGCACGCCACTGCCCCGATTTGTGGCACATCACTCCCCATGCGAGTGGCACGTCAGTACCCCGCTTTGCCAGCCCGCAGCTCGTCGCCTCAAATCGCATCAATGCCTCTCCTCGATTACTGTACACGCATACAGTATTTGAGTTTCCTGACCATGAACATCGACGAAGACACTTCAACGTGGCTCGGCTGCCCTACACCGCTGGAAATGTACAAGCATCAGTGCGCCCTGCTCGAGGACGAGCTGAATGAAACCTTGAAGCGGCTGAGTGATGCGCGCAGGAATATTGCTGGACTGATTCAGATGAGCGACGGCTTGACCACGCGTTTGGCCGACGCATTGTCATGCCTTAGCGCTGCCAGGATCGAAATCGACGATCTCAGAGAGCGATGCTCTGAGCCGTCCATCCTCGGCATCAAGCTGGTAACCGAACAGCGTGACTATTTACTGAGGGAGAACCAGCGGCTGCTGGCGGAATTGAGGGCGCCTCAAGAGCGCCCAGTTATGGACCTTACTTCGAAAGCGCTTTAAGGCGCTCTTCAGTTGCGGTGTCGAAGATGACGTAGAGCTGTTCAATGGTTTCGTCTGCCACCGCGCGCGCCGATTCCAAACCCAATACGAACCCGTCGGCCCGAGCGCCTGCTTTGGCCGCCATCATCATTGAGCCCGCCCTTGCAATCTGTGCCAGCAGCTTATCCGCGTCTCGTTCGATCCTGGCGCTCAGAATTACACCATCCATATCAAATCCTCTGAGAAATATCTGGCAGCAGGCGCGTCAGCCCAGCTCGTCTGCATACGCGGCCTGCGCTTCCTCTACCAGCTCACGCCACTCGCCGCTGTCGATAAGGCCTTCCTCTTGCAGATCGTCTGCCAGGGAGAGCCGCGCTTCATAGCGATCCTCTGGAGTGGCTGAGATGAAATCAGGATCAGTGCGCAAGGCGAACCACGCCTCCATCGCGTTGATTTGTTCAATGTTGATCGTCATGACGAATACTCAAGGTCAGTGTCTACAGTGTAGAGATTGACCAGCGCCCAGCTGTTCAGCAGGTCCGACGAGCGGAGAACACCATGTGCGGGAGAATTTCACAGTACAGCGGCATCCACGACTTTGTCGCAGCGCTGAGCATGCCCAATGCCTTGGCGAATTCGGTGGGTGACCAGCCGATTGAACGCTACAACGTGGCACCCACGACTCAGGTCGCGCTGCTTCACCTACAGGGCGGGCTGCTCTTGGCTGAGCAGGTGCGCTGGGGTTGGCGACCACACTGGGCAAAAGACCGCGCCGCACCAATTAACGCGCGCGCCGAGAAGGTAGCCCATGGACCGTTCTTTCGCGCGATCTGGCCGCACCGGGCAATCACGCCTATCGATAACTGGTTTGAATGGGTTGATGAGGGCGGGCCGAAAAAGCAGCCCTACCTGATCCGTCGCCGCGATGGCGCGCCGATCTTCTGCGCTGCCATCGGCCAACTGCCGGACGCCGATAAAGGCCCAAGCGAGCATGATGGCTTCGTGATCATTACCGCCGACAGCGCTGGCGGCATGGTGGATATCCACGACCGCCGGCCGGTGGTGTTGAACCCCGACCTGGCTCGTGAATGGTTGGACCCGGCAACGCCCAAAGAGCGCGCCGAGCAGATGGTGTTGCATCAAGGCGAGCCGGCCGAGACTTTTGAGTGGTTCAAGGTCGACGGCGCGGTGGGCAATGTGAAAAACAAAGGTCCCGGTTTGATCCAGCCAGTGCGCTAGAACAGTCCGCCGAATGCGTTCGGCTCCCAGTTCATTATGATCAGCTCACCACTGACCTCGGCCTTCCCCTGCCTCTGATTTGCCGTGCTGTACCGAATATCCACCGTCTCAAAGTGGAACCCCTCAAACACCCGTCGGATGTCTGGGTGATCGTTGATGCTGACCATAACCTTACCCTTGCACCGCCGCATGAAGTCGGCCATCCGCTCATAGTTCTCAAACGGAAAGTCCACCCCATAACCAGCGGTCTGCCAGTACGGTGGGTCCATGTAATGAAAGGTGTGTGGCCGGTCATAGCGCTCCGCACACTCAAGCCAGCCCAGGTTCTCAACGTAGGTACCCGACAGCCGTTGCCAGGCAGCAGACAGGTTCTCCTCGATCCGCAGCAGGTTGATGGCAGGGCCAGTGGTGGCGGTACCGAAGGTCTGCCCGCTGACCTTGCCGGCGAAGGCATGGTGCTGCAAGTAGAAAAACCGCGCAGCCCGCTGGATGTCGGTGAGTGTTTCCGGCCTGGTCATCTTCTGCCATTCGAACACCTGGCGGGAGCTGAGCGCCCACTTGAACTGGCGCACAAACTCCTCCAGGTGGTTCTGCACCACGCGGTACAGCGTCACCAGGTCGCCGTTGATGTCATTGAGGACTTCAACCGGCGCAGCTTGAGGCCGCATGAAGTAAAGCGCGGCGCCGCCGGCAAAGACCTCGACGTAACATTCGTGAGGCGGAAACAGCGGAATAAGACGGTCTGCCAGACGACGCTTGCCGCCCATCCACGGGATTATTGGTGTGCTCATAAGTGATCCTTGTTTTGAAAATTGGATTCGCTTAGGCTTCGCACCCCCTGCGCAGTGGGGCGAGGCCTTGGTTGGAGCACTCGGCGTGTTCGAGTGATTCAGCGTCGAGCGGGTGTTAGCGCACCAGCTCGTCGCCTCGTTTGCTGCGCGGGGGTACTACTTCCCCCCCGCTGGAAGCTCAAATTCCTTGAAGCTGATGACCTCTTCACCCAGCCACTCATTGACCTGAGCCAACCGCGCCTGCAGCGGCTCCAGCTCGTTGACCGCCCAAACCTCAGCCGCCTCCCGCAACGACCCAAAACCGCCCGCGTTCTGCGGCACGATGCCCATCAACTGCGGCGGAATGCGCAAAGCCGCGAGCAGATCGTCGCGGCTGATGTTCTTGATCGAGCTGAATTCGTCCTTCGCCGCCACCTCACTGACCGGAATGAGCTGGATGCCATCCTTTTTCCCGGCCGGTGCGTAAACAAACAGGTTTCGGAAATTGCCCGGACCTTTCGAGTTCTTCAGCGCGGTGCGCAGTGAGTCGATGTCTTCCTCCTTCTGCGCCGCGTCGGTCATGTACAGGATGAATCCGGCGTGACTGCCATTGTTGTAGTACTTGCGGCGGAACAGCGTGGCGCTCTCGTTGAGCAACGCGCTCTGCAGGGCTGCCAGCCACTCGGGCAAACCGTAAATTTCCTGATTGATATCGGCCTCCCGCAGATGGCAAATAGAACCCGACGCAAACTCATGTTCATCCTTCCATCCGCGCACCTGATAATAGGTCTCCATGTCCACGCCTCGGCGCATGAACTTCGCCAGCGGCGGTAGAAGGCCCATCGTGTTGCGCAGCATGTTGTTGCGCTTTTCCAAGTAACAGTTGCCGCACCAGAGCCAGTCCAGGGCGAACTGCTCAAAGGCCTGACGCTTCAGCAGGCGGTGAGGAACGAACGTGCGGGCCAGCATGTTGCGCTTGAAGTTGAGACCGGACTGCAGGTACACACTGGCGCGCGTCGTTTTGGCCAGACCGTCCATGGACATCGGTGTTTCGAACCAACGGCCATTGGCCCAGCATTCCAGATAGTCGAGGATCTCCCTGCTATCGAGCACAGGCGCCGGATCACCAAAGGTGAAAGCCTCCACCGGCCCGGACTCCGGCGGGAGTACCTCCCCTTCTACAGCTGGCAGAACGGTGGTTAGTTGGGTTGCGCGCTTACGTCTGCTCATCAGTAGGACTCCATAAATCCGGTATTCGCCGTGGTCTGCCCTTCAAGAGGCTCGTTGTGCAGGGCGTGGAAGGTCGCCCACGCCAAGTCGGCATGACCTGTCTCGTCGGTGCGACCGGCCGTGTAAGTGAACTGGCGCCCGGAGGCGGTGACTGTTTTGCGGATAGCCATCAACGACTGGGCCATGTCTGTCCAACCGGCGTCGAACTCCAGACGGCCGTTCTTGATCACGTCGTAGGCCTTCAACACCAGGCGTGTTTTGACTTCGGGGGAGTAGCTGAAGGTGGTGATGTTTGGGAAGAATTGCTTCACCAACTGGGCCACGCCTGACCCCATGCCAGTGATGTCGATACCGATATAGGTCACCCAATAGCGCCTGGTGACCTGGCGGATAGATTCAGCCTGGGCGGCAAAGTCCATCCCACGAAATTGGTGTCTCTCCAGCACGCGGAACTTGCCGCCGGGAACAGTCGGGGGAGCAATTACCACCAGTGCGGCGCTGTCGCCGCTTTCAGCCGGGTCGTAGCCAACCCAAACTTGCCGATCCCCAAAAGGACGCGCGGCAAATGGTTTGTAGTCCTCGGCCCATAGGTCCCAGCTGTCCACCATGCAGGGCTGCAACATCGCCAGCGGGAAAATGCTGGCTCCGTCGTCGATGAACTGGCACATCAGCAGGTTCTGGAAGGCCTCGGCATCGTATTCCTGGCGCAGCTCATCAAGGTCAAAAAGGTCGCAGCCACGGTCTTCCGCGTCGAGGATGGTGACGATCTGCCGCCAAACCCGATCCTCACACAACCGCCCCTGTTGCAGCACGTCGTGAGAAACGTCGATTTTGACCCGATGCGCGGCCGGCTTGCCTTTGTTGAATCGCTCGCCGGTCCAGAACGTATAGGCTTCGTGCGCCATGCTGGAAGGCGTCGAAAAGTATGTTCGGCGGTATTGCTTCTGCATCGCCATGCCACTGGCGACCTTGTTCAGCTCCTTGAACTTGAACGTCCAGAAGAATTCGTCGAAGTAGAAATTGCCGTGGTAGCCCTGAGCTGTGCGGGCGTTGGTGCCCAGGAAATGCAGCTCTGCGCCGTTCCCCAAAATGATCGGGTCACCCGTCAGCTCTACGCCGACCACCTCGCGAGCAAAAGCCTGAATGTAGGCCTTAAAGATATGAGCCTGGTTTTTCGAGGCCGACAGGAATATCTGGTTGCGGCCTGTCGTCAGCGCATCGATCAGCGCTTCACGGGCGAAGTAGTACGTCGCGCCGATCTGCCGCGACTTGAGGATCGCACGGGTTCGTTGATTGCCGGCCTTGTACCAATCCAACTGATAGCCGAAACAGCCATCAATGAACGCCTCAGTCAGCTTTTCGATGTGTTCTTCATCGAACTCGTTGCGCTTAGGGGCCTTCTTCGGCCCTTCGTTACGCTTGGCGAGTTTCGGATTCAGCTCGGTTTCGGTGCCGCCGTCGTTGAAACGCTGGATGCGGGCTTGCCGCTCCAACTGGCGGTGCAACAGGTCAATTTCCTTGTAGTCGGACCCTGACTTGGGGTCTTTCAAAATCAGCTGCACCAGGCGGGCTTCGGTCGCGGCCTGGATACGCTCCAGCGGTGTAGCGCGGTCCCATTCGTCACGGGCCTTCCAGCTGTGCAGCGTTTTTTCTTTTTCCCCAATCAGCTCGGCGATCTCGCACACGCGATAGCCCTGCCAATAGAGGTGCTTGGCGTGGCGGCGGTGATCGGTAGGCAGTTCGACGATGGCATTCATGGCGCAGATGCTGCCGCCCGCGCGCGAACAGTTCCCGCTCCGCCCCTTGTATCTCAACGAACTACAACAGCACCTCGTTGCCCGTCGCGCCCGCGCTCAACAACATGCGCTCATCGCCAAGGCAGACTGCCACCGCACTGAGGGATTCACGCATGGCCGGCAAAACCGACAACCCAGCCAAGAAACAACGCTCCAAGTTCTTCCGCGTCGCCGTTGAAGGCGCCACCACCGATGGACGCCAGATCGAACGCCAATGGCTGGTCGACGCTGCCGAAACCTACAGCCAGAACACCTATGGCGCTCGGGTTTGGATCGAGCACATGCGTAGCATGCTGCCCGACAGTCCTTTCCGGGCCTATGGCGATGTGGTCGCGTTGAAGACCGAAGAAGTAGAGATCGCCGGGGCAAAAAAACTCGCCTTGTTCGCCCAAATCGAGCCGACCGCCGACTTGGTCGCCATGAACAAAGCCCGGCAGAAGCTGTACACCAGCATCGAGATTCGGCCGAAATTCGCCGACACCGGCCGCGCCTATTTAGACGGCATCGCCGTTACCGATACCCCCGCCAGCCTGGGCACCGAGATGCTGACTTTCAGCGCACAGCATCCGGACATGAATCCGCTGACCGGTCGCAAACGCGATCCCGGCAACCTCTTCTCTGAGGTCGTCGAGATTGAACTTGAATTCGAAGAAGTTGAAGACGAAAGCGGCAAGGTCGCAGGCCTGTTCAGCCGTGTTCTCGACCTCCTCGGCAAGAGCAAGGAAAAGGAAGGCAAGGACGCCGCTCTCTTCACTGAACTCGGCGAAGCCGTCGAGGCCATGGCCGAGCACGTCGCCAACCAGGGCAAGGCTTTCACTGCTGAGAAGTCAGCTCGCGAAAAGCTGCAGACAGCCCACGACAAGCTGTCCACCGACTTCACTGACCTGGTTACCCGACTCGAAAACACCCTGGACACCACAGGTCAAAAATCGCAGCACTCCGTTCGCCCGCCGGCTACGGGCGGTGACGGGAAGCTCGTCACCGACTGCTGATCCAAACAACGGACAACACATAGCCAAGGAACATCGGAGAACACCATGCGTAACGATACTCGCGTTCTTTTCAACGCCTACCTGCAACAACTCGCTCAACTGCACGGGGTGAGCGACGTCACCACCAAGTTCACAGCCGCTCCATCCGTTGCACAGACTCTGGAAACCCGTATGCAGGAGTCGAGCGCATTTCTCAGCTCGATCAATGTCTACGGCGTATCCGAGCAGTCTGGCGAAAAAATCGGCATCGGTATCGACGGCACTATCGCCGGCACCACCGATACCACTCAGCAAGACCGCGAGCCACGCGACCCTACCGGCCTCGATAACCGTGGGTACACCTGCACCCAAACCAACTTCGATACCGGCTTGCGTTACCAGAAGCTGGATCAATGGGCCAAGTTCAAAGACTTCCAGGCGCGTATCCGTGACGCCATCATCCGGGCTCAGGCACTCAACCGGATCATGATTGGTTGGAACGGCACCAGCCGCGCGGCGACCTCCAAACCGGACATCAACAAGCTGCTGCAGGACGTCAACGTCGGATGGCTGCAAAAAATGCGCTTGGAAAACCCTGCGCGCGTCATGAAAGAAGTGGTCGACGGCAGCGGCGAAATTCAGATTGGCGCGGGCAAGGACTTCGAAAACATCGACGCCCTGGTCGTTAGCATGGTCAATGAGTTCATCGAGCCCTGGTACCAAGAAGACACTGACCTGGTAGTGATCTGCGGACGCCAGCTGCTGGCCGACAAATACTTCCCGATCATCAACAAGTCCCAAGCGCCGACCGAAATGCTCGCCGCCGATATCGTCACCAGCCAGAAGCGCATCGGCAACCTGCCGGCGGTGCGAGTGCCTCACTTCCCTCCGAACGGACTGCTGGTTACCCGCCTCGACAACCTGTCGATCTACTGGCAGGAAGGCACGCGCCGCCGCACGGTGGTGGACAACGCCAAACGCGACCGTATCGAGAACTACGAGTCGGTCAACGAAGCCTACGTGATCGAAGACCTTGGCTGCGCAGCCATGGCCGAAAACATCACCCTGAGCTAAGGCGCGCAAACATGACCAATCCTTGCCGTCGTCACTTCCAGCGCGTCACAGCAGCCGTTGCAGCGGCTGCTGTGGCCGGCCCAGCCATGACCATGGAAGGTTCCACTGTTTACGAACTGCACCTGGCGAAGCTTCAGCAGGACTACTTGCGCCTGAAACAGGTGCAGTCCACCGAGGGTAAAGCAGAGCTGAAAAAGCAATTGCTACCCGAATACGTCCCATACGTGGAAGGTGTCCTGGCAGGCGGCAAAGGCGCGCAGGACCAAGTACTGACCACTCTGATGGTGTGGCGAATGGATGCCGGCGACTTTGCCGGCGCCCTGGACATTGCTGAGTACGTCATCCAGCACGCATTGCTCATGCCTGACCGCTTCGAACGCACGACCGGCACCATCGTTGCCGAAGAAGTTGCCGAGGTCGCCCTGAAGGCGCAGAAGGCCGGTGGGACCTTCGACGTGAAACTGTTGCTCCGGACTGAGCAAATCGCGGGTGAAGAAGACATGCCCGACCAAGCGAAAGCCAAGCTGCATCTGGCGCTAGGCAAGGCTTTCGCGGAGATGGTTTCCGACGACGACACGTCAGAAAGCAAGGTAGTCGCCCTGTGTCACCTGGAGTCCTCGAAAAAATATCTGTCCCGGGCCATCGAGCTGAACACAAATTGCGGTGGCAAGAAGGATTTGGAGCGCGTTGAGCGCCTCCTCAAAAAATACGCTGCTCCCGCAGCTAACTGAGCGTCCCCACGCACCCCGCCGGCTCGGGGCGGATCGGCCAGGCCGCTCCTCCTGAACGTGAAGCCCCGACCACCGGCGACTTATTTTTCGAGTGCAGTCTCATGAGCGCATTTGTAGCCAGCGGCACCGTCGCCAGCGGCCACATCAACACCGACCCATTCTGGCCGTCGATAGACTTGGACAACTTGCGCGCCACTCTGCGCATCGACTCCAGCGTCACCCCTGCCCGCCTGGAAACCGCCGTGATCGCTGCAGCCATCAATCTCAATCGCGAACTCAGCGACTGGCGCGCGACACAGCAGGCGGCTGGTTACTTGAAGCTGGACGACGTGCCAGGTGATCGCATCAAGGACGTATCGGTAAAGGCTCACCTCTACCGTCGCGCGATCGAAGCCGGCACCGGCGCAGAAGTCTGCGAGCGGTATCGCGACTACAGCGCCACCAACGCGGGTAATAAAAAGGCCGAAGAGGTAGCCCCCACCATCGACGACTACCGCCGCGATCTGCGCTGGGCAATCAGGGACTTTCTCGAGAAAAGCCGCACCACCGTGGAGCTGATCTGATGCCCGCATCTGTCCGTGCCCATCAAAACGAAACCGTCGACGCTTTGTGTTGGCGGTACTACGGCCGAACCGCGGGCGTCACCGAGGCGGTGCTGCAGGCCAACCCCGGTCTGGCTGACTACGGCCCCGTCCTGCCGCAAGGCCTTGTCGTCAACATGCCAGAAGCTCAAACCAGCGCGCCCCAACGGCAGATGGTGAACCTATGGGACTGACCACCTGCAACCAAGGAAACCCACACCATGGCTGATCCGACTTCCAGCGTTGTATCTGGCCTGCTCATTGGCTTGGGCCTGGCCAGCGTCACGCCAGTTATCGACGATGGAGCGCTGTTCGGCGCCATCCTCGGCGCTTGGCTGGTCACCAGCACCAAGCGCGACCTCAAGGTCTGGCAGCGCCTGGGCTCCCTGTTCCTATCCGCCGGGGTCGGCTATCTGTTCGCCCCCATGGCCTTGCAAGCAATCCCGTTCATTACCAGCGGCGGTAGCGCTTTTATCTGTGCCCTGGTGGTCATCCCGATCAGCATCAAGCTGATGGTGTGGGTGGAAAAGGCGGACATCTGGGACATCTGGCGTCGCATCAGAGGGGGCACCTGATATGCCGAACATCGAACTGGCCGTGCAGTTGATCACGGCAATCGCCTACCTGCTGAGCGCTCTACGCCTGGCCTGTTACACCCGAGGCGATGCGCGGTACCGGCGCAGCATCTCGCTGCTGGCGAGCCTATTTGGCTCCACCTTGTGCATTTGCGGTCTGGAAATCCTTCTGGACCGCCAGCCCACGAGTCTTGGGCAGGCCGCTTCGATTGTGTTGCTCTGCATCCTGATTTTCCGTTCACGCGGCAACGTCGCCGCCCTGTTGAGGCCCAGTGCATGACTACCACCCTTCGCCACGGCGACCGCTCGCAAGCAGTGCTTATCCTTCAAAAGAATCTCAACAGGCAAGGCGCAAAACTGGTACCCGACGGCAACTACGGTGACGCTACAGAGGCGGCAGTCCGCGCGTACCAGGTGAGAGTCGGTTTGGTGGCCGACGGCATCGCTGGCAGCAAGACCCAGGCCGGCCTGGCCGGCAGTGACTGCGCCCGGCTGCTACGCAATAACGATCTGGTGAACGCCGCCGAACGCCTGGACGTGCCGCTGGCAAGCATTTACGCGGTCAACGAAGTGGAATCCAAGGGTAAAGGTTTCTTGGACAACGGCAAGCCTGTGATCCTGTTCGAACGACACATCATGTACCGCCAGCTCGCCAAAGTTCGGCACGCGGGTGATGACCCTGCAGAGATCAAGCGCCAGGCCGATCAACTGGCTGCTACCAACCCAGCCTTGGTCAACCCAAAGGCCGGTGGCTACATCGGCGGTACCGCCGAGCACCAGCGTCTGGCTATGGCCCGGCTGATTGATGACACAGCCGCACTGGAGTCAGCTTCCTGGGGCGCCTTCCAAATCATGGGCTATCACTGGCAACGCCTCGGTTACGCCAGCGTGCAGGACTTCGTGGCGGCAATGAGTGCCGGCGAATCGCAGCAATTCGAGGCATTCACACGCTTCATTGAAACCGACCCGGTGCTGCACAAGGCACTGAAAGCTCGTAAATGGGCAGAGTTTGCGAAGCTGTACAACGGGCCGGATTATCTGCGAAACCTCTATGACACCAAGCTGCAGCGCGCTTACGAACGGCACGCAGTCTGCGGGTGCGGGCAAGGAGTGGCAGCATGATCGACTTCGACGCGGTTCAAAAACTGCGGGTGCAGGACGGTGATTTGCTGGTAGTGCCGGAGTCGACCGAGCAGGACGACATGCAACAGTTGGGCGAAGCCATCCAGATCATGAACGGTGCCAGAGCCGTGATCGTACGCGGCCCGATCAAGCGCCTCGACACCGCCGCAATGAACAAACTCGGCTGGTACCGTGCATGAGCATCCTTCGCCAGGCTCTTTACGGTTTCGCGCTCCTCGGTGCCCTGGCTTTGATGATCTGGGGGCAGGAAGCTCGCATTGACGTCGCTGAAGGTAAAGCCGCGCGGGCACAAGACACGGCCAAGGCCGCGAGTCAGGACGCCGACCGCAACCTGGCCACTGCCGATACCCTCAGAGACACCTTGAAGCAGGAACGCGACGCTCAGGGCACCCTGCGCACGCAGCAGGATCTGTTGCGCCGGGACCTGGCGAAACGCGAGCAAACCATAGAGGAACTGAAACGTGAAAATGCCGAACTTCGCCACTGGGCTGCTCAGCCTTTGCCTGACGCTGCTCGCCGGGTGCGCGAGCGCCCCGCCCTCACCAGCGCCGCCGCTTACCGTGACTGGATGTCCGGCCGTGGTGCCCTGCCAACTGCCGGCGACAAGCCCAGCCAATAACGGCGACCTGCTCACCGATGGGGACCGGGCCGAAGCTGCCTGGGCCGAGTGCGCCGCGCAGGTCGATATGGTCTACAAACATCAACAGGCAGCCCCATGAACAAACCCGAAAGCCTGCGCGCGCATCTGCTGGCCACCGTCGCCGACTTCAAATACGACCCTGACCGCCTGCTGATCTTCATCGACAACGGAAAGGTACGGTGCACGGCGGCAGCAAGCCTGTCGTTTGAATACAGTTATGACCTTCAGATTATCCTCACCGAGTTCGCTGACCACCCCGACACCGTGATCCTGCCGATCCTGGGTTGGCTTAGCGTCAATCAACCGGAGCTGCTGGAAAACCTCGACAAGGTCAAGCAAGGCATACAGTTCGAAGCCGATATCCTTGACAAGGAAAAAGTGGACATGAGCCTGACCCTCGCGCTCACAGAGCGAGTAATCGTCGGCACGGATGACCAGGGCAACACCACCGTAAAACATGCCGGCGAGCCTCAACGCGTCGCTGGTTATCTCGATCCGAACTGGGTGCCGGGTGCCCAGGGAGATACCAGCGAATGGGTTGTGCCGAAATGAGCGGAAACTTAGAAGCCCTCGAAACCTGGGCTGCCGGCCTGCTGAAGCAGCTACAGCCCGCTGCCCGCAATAAGCTCGCCCGCTCCATCGGCCAGGAACTGCGGCGCAGCCAGCAAAAACGTGTCCAGACGCAGCAAAATCCGGACGGCAGTAAATTTGCGCCCCGTAAAAAACGTGATCTGCGTGATAAGCAAGGCCGAATTCTACGCAAGGTTGAGATGTTCAAAAAGCTGCGCACTGCGACCTACCTGAAGGTCCATGGCGAAAGCAATGCAGTCACCGTGGGTTTTACAGGGCGGGTCTCCCGCATCGCTAAGGTTCACCAATACGGTTTGAAAGACCGAGCGGAGCGTGGCGCCCCCGAGGTACGCTATGACCAAAGGGAATTGTTGGGTTTTACTGACAAAGACCTTGATATAATCCATGACCTTTTACTGACGACATTAACTCATTAGCATTTTATGGATACTAATCTCAAACGCATGGACAGCAACAAATGAGCAAACCGAATTATAAAATCATCGTAGGCTTATGGATTACCGCGTTTATATTGACGTTAGCAGCACCTATTACAGCGGGAATATTCAAGCAGCCTGAAATAGCGATATCGACGTTAATCATAGGAATATTCTTAACCCTGGTAATGATACTTGACCTTAAACAAGATCGCGTAATGAAAGGACTTTTCATAATATTATTCGGAGTTCTATTTCAGCAATTATATCTAAAACTCATATATATATTTATCCCTATTAACACCATCCCCGACAATTATAAAGATTACCTAGATATTTACTCACAAGTATTATTATTTGCCTGTTCCGGGGCAGGCGGAAGCATAATTGCAGTTCATGCAGACAAGTCTTCTCTTGATTATGAATCGCCATCTACTAACGGAAAACACAACTGTCAAAATATGGAGTTAAAAAACATAACAAGGTCAATTGAAAAAATGGAAAAAAAATTTAACCTCGTCATTGTCACGACTGCATCTTCTGCATTGGTATTTTTGATTCTGACAATAGTGGTTTTAGTTCGATAATTTGCTCAGTGGTTTGCGCATTCACTCTGAGATAATTCAGCACCTGTAAACAGGGTGTTTACATCTTTAGGAAGCTGCAATCCCTCACGCGTGGCGCCATCATCGGCGCCATGAAAGATTACGCCGCCCTCTCTCGCCTGCTAGAAAACCTCATCCGCTTCGGCGTCATCGACGCCGTGCAGATGGAGCCTCCGCGCGTAAAGGTAAAAACCGGGACGCTGACTACCGCTTGGCTGCCTTGGCTGACTTTACGCGCAGGCTCGGACCGCGAGTGGGACCCGCCCACCGTTGACGAACAGGTCATCTTGTTCAGCCCATCCGGCCAGCTTGCCAACGGCATCGTAGTCACGGGCGTCTTCAGCGACCACATCCCGGCCAATGGCAACCGCGCCGGCCTGCACCGGCGCACCTACGCCGACGGTACGGTGATCGAGTACGACAGCGTTACCCACCACCTGAACGCCACGCTGGTCGACGGCGGCACCACCAACCTGATCAGCACCGGCGGCATCAACCTGGTAGGCGACATCACGCACAAAGGCGACTACGTCCAAACCGGCAATCAGAACATCACCGGCCGAGTCGATGTTTCGCAAGACGTAGTCGCGGCGAACGTCAGCCTGGTAAATCACCTTACCTCTGGCGTTAAGCAGGGTGGCGAGCAGTCGGGAGTGCCGATCCCATCATGAACCGACAAACCGGCGGCGCCATCGCAGATCGCGAGCACATCAGTCAGTCGATCACCGACATTCTCACCACCCGCATTGGCACCCGCGTCATGCGCCGCGAATACGGCAGCCTGTTGCCGGAGCTAGTGGACCATCCCTTCAACGACGTGACTCGCCTGCGGGTTTACGCGGCGACCGTTATGGCTTTGATGCGCTGGGAAACCCGTATCAGCCTGAGTCGGGTGCAGTTCGCTGGGGCGAACATGCAGGGCCAAGCCTCGATCGATCTGGAAGGCACTGTGGTGGACACCAATGAACCGCTGAGCCTCAGCGTTCCGCTGCAGCTGGGAGGCAGTGTATGAACAGTTTTGCAGCCATCGACCTTAGCCAGCTCCCGGCCCCGCAGATCATCGAGCAGATCGACTTTGAGCAGATCCTTGCCGAGCGCAAGGCTTACGCCATCAGCCTGTGGCCGATCAGCGAACAAGCTGAAATCGCCGCTCGCCTCGAAATGGAATCAGAGCCGCTGAACAAGCTGCTGCAGGAGAATGCATACCGCGAGACTGTTTGGCGTCAGCGCGTCAATGAAGCCTCCTTGGCTAACTTGCTTGCCACAGCCCGTGGCACCGACTTGGAACAGCTTGCCGCGAACTTCAATGTCAAACGACTGGTGATCCAGGAAGGCAAGCCATCGGCGGTACCGCCTGTACCAAGGCTCATGGAGAGCGACGACAGCCTACGCGAACGTGCGCAAATGGCTTGGGAGGGCCTGAGTACTGCCGGGCCACGGAACAGCTACATCTTCCACGCGAGAGCCGCCGATGGTCGCGTGGCCGACGCTACCGCCGAAAGCCCATCGCCAGCCGTTGCCGTCGTCACAGTGCAATCTTTGCTTGGCGATGGCACGGCCTCTGCCGACTTGCTTGCCGCTGTAAACGCCTACGTCAGCGACGATGACCGCCGGCCGGTAGCAGACCGTCTGACCGTCCAGAGCGCCCAAATCGTCCGTTACCAGGTCAAGGCCAAACTCTTCCTCTTGTCCAGCGGGCCGGAGTCCGAGCCGATTCTTGCGGCCGCTGAAGCGCGTTTGCTGGCGTACGTCAATCAACGTCGCCGACTGGGAATGGAGGTGTCGGAGTCAGCCATTCATGCCGCGCTGCACGTCGAAGGAGTACGCAAGGTCGAGTTGGAAGGCTGGGTCGATATCGTCGCGACCAAGGCCCAAGCGCCCTACTGTACGGCCGTGAAAGTCACGCGGGGAGCCGAGTGATGGGCGTCCAGCAGTTGCTGCCAGGAAACTCGACGACGCTGGAACAACAAGCTGCTCAAGCGCTGGCGCAAATTCAGCGCGTGCCCATTCCACTGCGCCAGCTTTGCAATCCCGACGCTTGCCCGCTGGAGCTGCTGCCATACCTGGCCTGGGCCTTCTCGGTTGATCGCTGGGACAGCAAATGGCCTGAAGCCGCGAAACGGTCGGCCATTCGATCATCCCACTTCATCCACTCGCGTAAGGGCACCATCGGAGCCCTGCGGCGCGTGGTCGAACCGTTGGGGTATCTGATTGAAGTGCTTGAGTGGTGGCAAACCACGCCGAACGGCGTGCCAGGTACATTCGCGATCAAGGTGGGTGTGCTCGAAACCGGCATAACCGAGGAAATGTACCAAGAGCTGACCTGGCTCATCGACGACGCCAGGCCAGTCACCCGACACTTGACCGGCCTGGCTATCAGCCTTGAAACCACCGGCGTGATGAGCATATTCGCCAGCGTCTATGAAGGCGATGAAATCGACGTTTACCCCCCAATCCTGCGCGACATCACCACCACAGGCGTGATCGGCAGCTCTGGCCGTGAACACACTATCGACACAGTTAGCGTTTACCCGCCGGTCCCCGGCGTTATCGACCTTACCTGCTACATCGGCGCAGCCGGGCGGGAACACTCCATCGACACACTGGACATCTACCCATGATCGATCCGAATTCTCAGTTTTTTGCGATTCTCACTGCGACCGGCGAAGCCAAACAGGCCAATGCCGACGCCCTGGGCATACCTTGGAAACTCACCGAGCTTGGCGTGGGTGATGCCAATGGCACCGATCCGATCCCTGACCGTGCACAAAAAAAACTGATCAATGAGCGGCGCCGCCGACCACTGAACAAACTGTCGGTTGACCCGGCCAACCCCAACATCATCGTAGCGGAACAAGTCATTCCTGCCGACGAAGGTGGGTGGTGGATTCGAGAAATAGGCTTGTATGACTCAGACGGCGCCCTGGTAGCCGTAGCGAATTGCGCACCAAGCTATAAGCCGCTGATGTCCCAAGGCTCAGGCCGCACGCAAGTCGTTCGCATGAATTTCATTGTATCCAGCGCAGCCAACGTGGTGCTGAAGATCGACCCCGACGTCGTTCTGGCTACACGCCAGTATGTCGATGATTCGGTGGTCGACGGGATCAACAGGCAAGACGTGAAGCAATCGGTGCTGGTGGCAACGACTGGGCCGATCCAGCTGGCTGGTGCACAAACGATTGACGGTGTGGCAGTGCCGCTCGGCGCGCGGGTGTTGGTAAAGGACCAGGCGCAGGCAAAAGATAACGGGATCTACCTCACAGCGGAGATTTGGAAGCGGACCAGCGATGCAGATACCAGCGTCAAGGTCACCCCGGGCTTGTTGGTTGCCGCCGAGCAGGGCGCGGTGAATGCCGATACGTTGTGGTTGCTGTCGACCGACGCGGCGATTGTCCTGGGAACCACGGGACTGAATTTCAAAAATATTACGCAAGGTCTCGCGCCGATCAGTTCGCCGGCGTTTCTGGATAAGCCCACAGCTCCAACAGCCCCTCTGTTTGACAGCGGTAAAACGCTGGCTAATACCGAATTCGTGCAGCGGGCGCTCGGTAACCTGAGCGGTATCAGGATCTATGAAATCACCGCCAGCATGTCCGCATCAGATTTTGGTCGTCTTGTTCTGGCGAATTCTGGGTCTGCAATCTCATTAACTCTTCCTCCAATTGGCAACGTGCCAATTGGAGCGACGATCCACATCAGAAACGTCGGTGGGGCTCCGTTGACAGTAGTGCCACCGGCTGGTGGAACTATGTCCGCCGTTGCCACGCGCACGTTGCCGAGCGTTGTGGTCAACGTCGGCGCGTCTCTTGACGTAACCGTGCAAGGCTCCAATTACTTCATGGCCGGTTCGGCGTCTTTGAGGCACATCGCCGACTTTGCCGAATCGACAGGTCATCAAAAGTTGCCTGGTGGGGACGTTGAACAATGGGGTCTTTATGTTTCGGCTCCATCAGGTTCTGACACGGTAATCCCGCTGCCCTACGCGCTTTCGGCGGTGCCTACAGATATTCAGCTGACGTTTGCCGATTTTTCCAGCGGTCAAAAAGTTGGTGATTATCCAGTGTTGCAAGCGAGAAATAGCACGCCCGGGAGTATCACCGTTCGAAATCTCTATAGCGCTAGCGCCTCATTTTTTTGGCGAGTAAGGGGTAAAGCATGACTGTCTTTTATAGTCCTAAAACAGGCTTTTTCTACGACGATCAGGTATGCACGTTTATCCCTGCTGATGCGCGGGAGTTCTCCGCCGAAGCCAGGGATGAGCTGCTAGCCCAAGTCAGTCATGGACAACGTTTGGTGTGTGGGCCGGACAAATGGCCTGTGGTGATAGACGCCCCGGAGCAGACGGACGAGCAGTTAGCCGAAGTCGAGCGGTATTGGCGCTCGGTTCAGCTGACGGCAACAGACGGGGTAGTGACCCGGCATCGTGATGAGATTGAAGACGGGTCGCCAACCACGCTAACACCGGAGCAGTACGCTGAATTGCAAGCATATCGGCGTTTACTCCGTAACTGGCCGGAAGCGGGCGAGTTCCCACTGAGTCAGCATCGACCGGCCGCGCCTCAATGGCTGGTTGACCAAATTCAGTAGCACCTGCCAGGAGGCAAACACCACCTGGCCCTGTAACGCCCTCCCCTACAAGCCCCGCCGCTCGCCCAACCGGCGCGCGCGCGGCAACCTCTGCACTGTCATTCCATCACAGCGCAGGCACCCACCCATGGCCGATTATCTCCACGGCGTGCGGGTCATCGAACTCAACGACGGCACCCGCCCCATTCGCACTATTCCCACCGCAGTCATCGGCATGGTTTGCACCGCTGAAGATGCGGACCCACTCGTTTTCCCTCTGGACACTCCAGTCCTCATCACCAACGTGCAAACCGCCGTCGGCAAGGCCGGCGTCAAGGGCACCCTGGCTGCCAGCCTGCAAGGCATCGCCGACCAGACCAAGCCTTACGTTATCGTGGTACGGGTCAAAGAAGGCGCTGACGAAGCGACGACTACGAGCGCCCTGATTGGCGGTACAACACCAACCGGTCAATACACCGGCATGAAAGCTCTGCTCGCCGCCAAATCACGTGTGGGCATGACTCCGCGTATCCTTGGCGTGCCAGGCCTCGACAGTTTGCCAGTAGCCACCGCCCTCGGCGCCATCGCCAAAGACCTGCGCGCCTTTGCATACGTCAGCGCCTGGAACTGCAAAACCAAGGAAGAGGTAGTGGCGTACCGCGAGAACTTCGGTGCACGCGAAATGATGGTGATTTGGCCGGACTTCCAGAACTGGGACACCGTCGCCAACAAGACCACTACTGCATCGGCTGTGGCCCGTGCACTTGGCCTTCGCGCCAAGATCGATCAGGAGACGGGCTGGCATAAAACCCTGTCCAACGTGGCCGTGAGTGGCGTGACCGGTATCAGCGCCGACGTGTTCTGGGATCTGCAAAACCCAGCCACCGACGCCAACTACCTCAACAGCAACGACGTCACCACCCTGATCAACGCCAACGGTTTTCGCTTCTGGGGTAGCCGCACCTGCAGTGATGACCCGTTGTTCGCCTTCGAAAACTACACCCGCACCGCGCAGATCCTCGCGGACACCATGGGCGAAGCGCACATGTGGGCAGTTGACCGCCCTATGCACGCCTCCCTGGTACGCGACCTGGTCGAAGGCGTAAGCGCCAAGATGCGCGAGTTGAAATCCCAGGGCTACCTGATCGGCGGCAGTTGCTGGAACCCGGACGACATCAACACCAAAGACACCCTCAAGGCCGGCAAGCTCTGGCTTGATTACGACTACACCCCCGTGCCGCCACTTGAAGACCTCACCTTCCGCCAGCGAATCACCGACCGTTACCTGATCGACTTCGCCAAGGGCATCAGCAGCTAAACCGGGTCTCCCCGCGAGGGGAGTTCACCCTGAACACGTATCCCGGAGAACACCGCCATGGCAATGCCTCGCAAGCTCAAAAACATCAACCTGTTCAATGACGGCAACAGCTATCTCGGCTTGGTGAAGTCCCTCACCCTGCCCTCCCTCGGCCGCAAGATGGAAGCGTATCGCGGCGGCGGCATGAATGGCCCGGTCAAAGCTGACCTGGGCATGTCCGACGACGGCATCCAGTTCGAATGGAAGACCGGTGGCCTCGATCTGATCTCTCTGCGTCAGTTCGGCGCGGTCAACGCCTCCAGTGTGGCCCTGCGATTCTCTGGCCCTTACCAGCAAGACGACACAGGCGAAGTCAGCAATGTGGAAGTGGTTGTGCGTGGCCGTCACGAAACCATCGAGATGGGCGATGCCCAGCCCGGCGAGGACACTGAACACTCCATGACCACCACCTGCAGCTACTACAAGCTGACCGTAGATGGCGAAGAAATCATCGAGATCGATCTGCTCAACTTTGTCGAGAAGGTCAACGGTGTGGACATGCTGGAGAAGCACCGCAACGGCATGGGCATCTGACCCGCACCCTCGATCGATCATCACCCTTTAATCACCAGGAGCGAATCCAATGAAGAACGAAACCACCGAACAACCTGACGTGCAGCAGCTGGCCGACGAGAACACCGTCATTCTCGATACACCGATCCGTCGCGGGACCACCAGCATCAACAGCATCACACTGCGCAAGCCCAACTCCGGCGAGTTACGCGGCGTGAGCCTGGTAGAGCTGCTGCAGATGGATGTCGCCAGCCTGATCAAGGTTCTGCCGCGTATCAGCACGCCAAGCCTCACCGCCGTCGAAGTCGCCGGCATGGACCCGGCCGACCTACTGGCCCTGAGCAGCAAAATCTCCGGTTTTTTGTTGCAGAAGTCGGCGAAGACGGATGCATCCCTCGTCGCGTAGAGGACGCCATGGCCGATCTGGCTGTGGTTTTTCACTGGGCACCGGCTGATATGGATCAGTTGGGCCTGCAAGACCTGATGGACTGGCGCGAACGCGCCAGGGTACGGAGTTCCAACGATGGCGAATGATCTGAGACTTCAGGTGCTGCTCAGCGCCATCGACAAGGCCACAGGTCCGCTGAACAAAATCACGGGGGGCAGCAAAGAAACCGCCCGCGCCCTCAAGGCCGCCCGTGACCGCCTGAAAGAACTCAACACTCAGCAACGCGACGTCAGTGCCTGGCGTGACATGCAAGCCGCCACCCGAGCGACGTCCGAAGCGCTGGCAGCCAACAATGCCAAGGTGGGCCAGCTGGCCCGCGAGACAGCCAAAGTCCGTCAGCAGCTCGCACCGACCCAGGCGCTGTTCGAGAAGTCGCGGCAGAAGGTCGACACGCTTAAAACCAGTCAGACCGACCTCAAGCGCGAACTCACCGGGACACGCAATGCCCTGGGGTTGATGAGCGACGAACACCGCCAATCTGCCAGCCAGATCGCGGCGCTCAATGCCGTGATGCAAAAGGGCAATGTACTGACCCGAGCGCAGCACGACGAATACACCCGCCTCACAGCCGCCCAGCGGGAGCGCAAGACCCAGCTGGACCAGCTCGCCGCCAAGGAAAAGGCCCTGGCTGACCGGTTTACACTCAACAACGCGCAGTTGCGCACCAGTCGTGCGGGCCATGCCAGCCTGCGCGACGAGCTCCGCCGCCTGGAAACTCCTTTCAAGGATCAGCTCGCGCTGCTGAAACAGCACACCAGCGAGTCGAAGCGCCTGGGCGAGCAGTACGGCCAGCAGCAAGGGAAACTCGCCAGCCTCGGTGCACAGCTCAAGACCGCCGGCATCAACACCAATGCCCTGGGCGCCTCCGAGCTGAAACTCAAGCGCGACATGGACAGTGCCACCCAGGCCATCAAGTTGCAGATGGACCACCTGGACGCCCTGAGGCGTAAACAGGAAAGCCTGGCTAAGGCGCGCGCCACCTACGATAAAACCCAGAGCTTGGCGGGCAGTATGGCTGTGTCTGGTGCCGCAGGGCTCGGGGTGGGATACGCCGCCAGCCGCCCTGTGGTGTCGGCAATTCAGGCCTTCGCCCCGAACGAAGACTCGGCCACACAGCTCAAGGTGTCGATGATGGACGACACCGGCAAGGTGTCCACGGACTTTCAGAAGATCACAGACCTGGCGACCAAGTTGGGCGACCGCCTGCCGGGCACCACCGCCGATTTTCAAAACATGATGACGATGCTTCGGCGCCAGGGCATCAGTGCACAAAGCATCCTGGGCGGCACCGGGGAAGCAGCCGCGTACCTCGGTGTGCAAATGAAGATGGAAGCCACTGAGGCGGCTGAGTTTGCCGCCAAGATGCAGGACGCCACGCGCACCACTGAAAAAGACATGATGGGACTGATGGACACCATCCAGCGTGGTTTCTATGCCGGTATGGAACCGAGCAACATGATTCAGGGCTTCAGCAAGATTTCACCTGTCATGGACGTCATAAAGAAGTCGGGGATCGATGCAGCCAAAGAACTCGCCCCACTGCTGATTATGATGGACCAAGCCAGCATGGATGGCAGTTCAGCAGGCAACGCCTTCCGTAAAATTTTCCAGGCGGGCTTGAATCAAGACAAGGTAGATAAGGCCAACAGCATCGCAGCAGGCGCGAACAAGGGCGTCTCGCTCAAATTCACGGATGACAAGGGCAACTTTGCTGGCCTGCAGAACCTGTACGCTCAGGTGGAAAAGCTGAAGGTTCTGAACGATACGGACCGTACGGCCGTAATCAGTAAGCTCTTTGGCGACGACGCCGAAACCATGACCACCTTGAACACCATGATGAACAAGGGGCTCGCCGGCTATCAGGAAATTCAAGAAAAGCTGAGAGTCCAGGCCGACCTGCGTACCCGTGTGAACGAACAGCTCGGCACTCTCACCAACGTCATGGAAGCGGCCGAGGGCAGTTTCACCAACGCCATGGCCGAGTTCGGCGCTGCTGTTGCTCCAGAGCTGAAAAGTCTCATCAACACCCTAGGAGAACTTGCCAATGGAGTGGGTACCTGGGCGCGGGAAAATCCGAAACTGGCCGGCGGCCTGGTAAAGGTCGTCGCGGCTGTCGCGGCTGCAGCCCTAGTCTTCGGCACGCTGGCATTGACCATGGCAAGCATGCTCGGCCCTTTCGCCGTGCTGCGTTACGGCATGGCGATGTTCGGCATCCGGCTGGGAAGCATCAAAGCTCAACTGATCGGAACCCGTATCGCAGCCGCTAGCGCCGGTGTAGAGGTGGGCCGGATGGGGAAAGTCTGGAAAACCGTCACGGCCAGCCGGGCGGCCAGTGGGATCATGAGCGTCATCCCTACGCTAATCAGTTCCGCGCGACTTGCGGCAGTCAGCGTATTACCAATGCTCAGCGGCGCCATCAGCACGGTCGGCGCGACCATCCTGGCTACCCCGGTCGGATGGCTAATAGCCGCCGTCGCGGGCCTGGTCGCGGCCGCGTTGCTGATTTACAAATACTGGAAACCGATCAAGGGTTTCTTCCTCGGTTTCTGGCAGGGACTTACCGAAGCCCTGCAGCCGGTGCTCGCCGGGTTCGGTAAGTTCGGGGGGCTGCTGATCAGCCTGGCGAAAGCGGCCTACTCGATTCCGGTTATCGGTTTTGCGTTGCGTCTGCTTGGCAGCATCGTTCGCCCCCTATTCAACATGATCTCCTCCGGCATCAGAAGGGTTATCGGTTGGTTCACCGACCTGCTGAAACCGGTCGAAGACGTCGGCGGTGCCGCCCAGTCAATGGGCCAACGCTTCGGCGCAGCCATCGGCAACATGATCATGACGCTGCTGCAAAGCATCGGCTCCATCGCAAACGGCGCGGTCAATGTGTGGACCACTATCAAAACCAGCTTTGACCAGGGCCTTGCGGGCATCCTGCAACTGATCATCAACTTCAGCCCGCTTGGCTTGTTCTACCAGGCGTTCGCCGGGGTCATGAGTTACTTCGGCGTAGAGCTGCCTGGGAAATTCACCGAATTCGGCGGGATGATCGTCAATGGTCTGGTCAACGGACTGAAAGCTGGCCTCGGCGCCGTCAAAAGCACCATCAGCTCCATTGGCGACTCCAGCATCGGATGGTTCAAAGAAAAGCTCGGCATCCACAGCCCGTCACGGGTGTTCGCTGAGCTGGGCGGCTTCACCATGGAGGGGCTGACAAAAGGCCTGGAGGGTGGACAGAAGGGACCGCTCAATGCGTTGTCGAGCATGGGCAAGCAGCTGACAGCCGCCGGCACTCTGGCTTTAACCGCAACAGCCATGCCGGCATTGGCGGTCGATGATCGTCCTCCTATCAGCAGCGCGGGTACATCGGTGGTCTACGACAGCCACGACACCTACCAAATCACTATCGCAGCAGCGCCTGGCATGGACATGCAAGCCATGGAGAAAAGCCTGCGCGCCATGCTCAACAAGATTGAAAACGAAAAGCGCGCGCGTCAGCGCAGCAAGTTATCGGACCGGGATTAATCGCCATGATGCTCAGCCTTGGCATGTTCGTGTTCAGCCTATCGACCCTCGCTTACCAGGAGCTGCAGCGCCAAACCAATTGGCGCCATGCCAGCAACAGCCGCGTGGGCACATCTCCCGCACTGCAGTTTATTGGCCGTGGTGAAGACACCATCACCCTCCCCGGTATCATCCTCCCGGAATTGGCAGGCAGCGTTCTCAGTCTGGACGCACTGCGTTTGATGGCGAACACCGGCAAGGCCTGGCCGATGGTTGAAGGTACCGGCCGGATATACGGGCTGTGGGTGATAGAAAGCCTGAACGAGACTAAAACTGTCTTTTTCAAAGACGGCACGCCGCGCCGTATCGAGTTCACCCTTACGCTGAAGCGTACCGATGATGACCGTATAGACCTTCTCGGCGCTGCTACCAGCACCGGGCTCAGCATTCTGCGGGGGTTGCTGTGATAGGGGCCGCGCTGTCCAACGTCACGGGTTACCTTGTGGATACGGCGGAACGCTTCGTTCGGGACGCTGCCTATCCCGTTCCGGCCTTCCGCCTCACGGTCGATGGCAACGATATCGCCATGAAGGTGAGCCCGCGGCTGATGAGCCTGGATTTAACCGACAACCGTGGCGTCGAGGCCGATCAGCTCACGATTACGTTGAGCGACCATGACGGCCTGCTGTCGATTCCGCCCAAGGGCGCGGTACTTCGCTTGTGGTTGGGCTGGAGCGACACGGGCCTGGTGGACAAGGGCACCTACACCGTCGACGAGACGGAACACAGCGGCGCGCCGGATGTGCTCAGCATCCGCGCTCGATCGGCAGACCTGCGCAAAGGGCTGAAGACCAAGCGCGAACGTAGCTGGAGCAATACCACGCTGGGCAAGGTCATCGGCGATATCGCCATGGGAAACAACCTGACCTCAACCGTCGCCGGCGCGCTCGGTGCCCTGCCGATCCTGCAGCTTGACCAGGCCAACGAATCGGATGCCAACCTGATCACCCGCTTGGGCGAAGAATTTGACGCGGTAGCCAGCGTGAAGGCGGGGTGCCTGCTATGCATCCCCGCAGGCGGTGGAAAGACAGCCAGCGGGCTTCCCCTACCCCACATCACGCTCACCCGCGCAGACGGCGACCAGCACCGTTACCTGCAGGCTGACCGGGACAGCTACGACGGCGTGCGCGCGTATTTCTACGACGTGCACAGCGCTAAGAAACAGGAAGCGATTGCCGGCGGTGGCGAGAACCTCAAGGATCTGCGCCACACCTACAGCGATCAGCAGTCAGCGCTCAGGGCTGCAAGAGCCGAGTTTCGACGCCTGCAACGCGGCAGTGCCACGCTCAGCTATACCCTTGCGATGGGCCGGCCGGACCTGATCCCCGAACTGACCTACACGCTCCAGGGCGTTAAAGCGGAAATCGACGAGATCATCTGGTACGGCGGCAACGTGCAGCACAGCTTGAGCCCGGATGGCGGCTACACCGTCAGCCTGGAGCTGGAAAGCAAACTGCCAGAAGACAACGTTGAAGACTTGGCGGAAGAAAACAGGGGAGATTACACGGGGATCATCGCCTACTACCGCGACCAAAAAACCGGGAAGGAAAAGACGATTACTGCGGGGGACCAAGCGAGGCCGAGGCGGTTGCGGTGGTTGTATGCGAGTGAGAAAACAGCCAAGCGGGCTCTAGATCGAGAGTTTAAAAAGAAGGTTTATTAAACGCAGACTTAGAGCTTAGCATCTTCTTTGAGACGTTTTAGCAGTGCGGCTTTATGTTTCCGCTCTAAAGCACGATTAGATATTTTCGCCTCAAAGTCAGATATTTTTCTTGTACCCAAAAGTACATTTATAAACGTGAAGACAGCGGCAGCTAACAAAAAGCCCGCAGCCCTCAGCGTCCAAGTGATAAGGTTCAACTCAGGCACGAAAGGCGCAACATAAAAGAGCACACCAACAACAGTCGTGGACAAAACGAAAAAAAGATCTATAAGTATCAACCTCAAGACTTTTGCATCAACAATCGATTCCAATCGACGTTTTTCCTCACGGTTGATACCCTTCAGCTTCTTCATGTCATTGAATTTGAAAATTAGCTGAGTTACGAATGTCACAGGGGCTAAGATCAGCCCCATTATCACCAATGGCATAACAGGCTTATCTTGCGGAACAAATTTCCCAACAAGCCCCAAAAAATATGCAGAGCACAAGCATATGGCCAACATTGTTATCAGCCACAAACTTGATGCACCTACATTACTCTTTGACCTATTCACTCTACACTCTCTAAAGTTGAATCAATTTCGGTGGAAGATATTTTTGATACTAGCCACTTATGCATTTCATGATACAACACGCTCTCATCAATAAGCCCATTATCCATATACTTGACATTAATGCTACCTGAAAGTTTCAACTCGTCTCCTTTTATCTTTCCACCGCCCTGAAGGTTGATCACGACGTCAGATTCTGGAGTGTGTCGTAAGCTGGTAGCGACAGAGTCAATAACCTTCTGTCCAATTTTCGTGGTTTTTCTGAGATAGGTTATTTCAAGAGCCACATGGATATTCGCCTCGTCCAAGGAATCTTCAAGGTCTAATCTTTCCAAAAACCCTTCAGGCAAGGCGGCTTTTAGAATTGATGCTGCCATACCATGAGGAACAAACCTGACTTTACTAGCATGAGTCTCTTCAGTCTCTGTTCTAACAACTTCTGCTTTCTTAGGTTCAGATGGGTCAGTATGGATTTCTGTTGTTAGCGGAGCCCCAAGCTTGATACTTTTAACCGGAAGCGCTTGCATTTTTTTGTAAACGGACTCAGCCGGCTTATCTTTCAAAACCAACATAGTGTTGGCTGGAATAGTGCCAGTGCAAGTCCCCAACAACCATGCCAAATGAGCTTCTAATTCACGACTCTTTAGCGCAGTCGACTGCATCACAATCATGTGATTATCTATTACACCGAAATAGAGAATAGATTCCAAAAACTCACGTCTTTTTTTTGCCACAGCTGCCTTATCAACAACTGCAACAGGCTCATCATCTTTCGACTTAGATTCATCAGGAATGAGATCAGACGCCAATGCACCAATGGAATAAAAATCTGCATCATCATCAACGGTAATGAACGGCTGCTGCTTTCCCGACTCTAAAAAAACAAGCTGACCAAACGTCATCCCATTGCTATCGCCGAACTTATTAACAAAAATAACGGCTGTGTCATTCCCATTGATTTGTTGTTGACGCTGACTTGGTTTCGCTGCGCCGCCAGTTTTACTAAGCGCAGTTTGTAGCGAAACCTGGAGATTAACCTCCCCCGTAATAAATACACTTTTATAGTGAATAGACTTAGTCTTGGCTACCATTTTACTCCCCTGTATAAAAAACAATGCAAGACCGAATTCACTTAATTAAAAGTCAGCAAACACATATTAGTAAAGCAAGAACCGCTCAGTAATAAATTATTTGAATAAGTGCGACCTTTATACTTCCCACCATCCATAACTCTTTCGACTTCTATTCCATTGCCCTGCGTTAACGCCACGACAGCTCGCTGAGCAAGATGGGAGGCGTGACGGCTGCGCAGAGAATTTTGAGGCTCCATGGAGGTATTCCAGGCGACGTTAATGCGGTCACACTTAAATTCCAGCTTCATCGCAATAATTTCGTCACCAAACGTATAACGGGTAGTCATGCACCCTGGTGCATCTTCCTCTCGGGCTTTTCTGAAGACGGGAGCATCGACTGCCTTTACGATTGCTAACTCTCTCACCTGACTGACATCAGCCGAAGAAGTCGACATAAAAGTAAGGAGCAGGCAGGTAGTCCCTAGCATCGCTTTGAGCATGGATCACATCCCTATGTCACCTGAGGTCGTGGCACCCCATTAGCCCTGTGCTTGAGCTTCAATGGGGCGGATCATCGGCGTCCTTGCATGATTGATCCGTTCTTAATGGGTACAGATTATGCTGGCCGTTTAGTATCGGCAAGAGCTTCAGTCAAATCCTTGAGGCGCTGCTCGACATCCATTAAGCGTTTCTTTTCCTCAGCAGCGCTTTGTATCTCCCGCTTCCCGGCCTCTCCAAGCGAGCGGAACAGCTCAAGGATGGCCTCCTCCTGCTGATTAACGGTTTGCGTTTCCAATGGTTCAGCCGAAACACCCAGACACATAGATCCTTCGCCAGTCAGCAACCAATCCAGACTTATACCCAAATGGGTGCGAATAGCCGCCATCGCTTTTGCATTGGGCTCACGCTCGCCCAATAGGTAGTTCTGAAGCGTCCTGTAAGGGATACCCACTACCTCTGAGGCCTCCTTTATAGACATGCCTCTGTCATCGATTACGCTGCGCAGACGAGCGGCTATACTCATTTTTTCATGAATTCCAATTGACGCACCCGTTTTGGTGCGTATACTGCGAACAAACAGGTACATCTTAACCAACTAGGAACACTCGAACCATGAGCCAAGCCATGGAAAAGCGTCAGATCCAAGCACGACTGATCGAGCGCGGCAGTAACTTCCGGCAGTTCGCCCTAAGCCATGGCTACGAGGTGCGCACAGTGACGCAAGTGGTTCAGCGTTGGGCGGGAAACAACAAGCTGCCCCGCGGCAGGTTGACGTTCCAAATCCTACGAGACCTGTCTCGGATGATCGGCAAAGAAATATTGCCGGGAATCCTCGCGGAAAGCGCCGAGCAAAACTCAGCACCGGCTGTATGAAACGACTGTAGGGGCGATGACTCCAGGGAGAAACCAGAAGATGAAACGCCCAGTTCTAGCGACCAAGCGCCAAGTCATGAGTGCAGTGATCAACGACTACGAAGGTGGCCGTGAATGCGCTGCAGCCCGCCTTGGATACGAACTCAAGAAGTTCGATAACCATATCTACGAAAACGCCGGCAGTCGGCCTCTGAGCGATGAACAGATTCATCTGTTAGAGCAGGACATGGGCACCACCTACCTGCCGGAATACATCGCGGCGATGTACGGCGGCATGTTCGTCCCCCTCGCCAAGCCTGAAACATTGGACAACGTAGACCTCTACAACCGCTCAGTACGTGCTGCAGCCAAGCGCGGTGTGGTCGACCAGATCATTGCGAAGGCATTGGACGACGGCGTCATTGAACGGGACGAAGCCGAGGCGATTTTGCGCGCTCACAGCCATTACATGGCGGCCCGTCACTCTGAAGTTCTGGCAACGATTCTGCTGCATAGCCGGGGGCCAAAGCATTGAGCACCTACAAGCTGGTCTGTCCCTGCTGCGGCAGCTCGATGCGCATCCGGACCTCCGAGGGGCAGACCCCTTGCTTCCGTTCGATGTACTCGGAATGCACCAACCTGCTGTGCGGCGCCACGTTTTCCGGCTCTTTGGTTTGGGAATACCAGCTGAGCCCATCAGGCATCGAGCGCCCCCTTACCGTTCTGCCCATGGCGCCCACCAAAGTGCGCCTCCTTGCTCGACAGAACCTCACGGCAAAAAACGATCAACCCGACCTGTTGGACCAACTGGATATGGAGGCCGCAACTGTATGAACACCGTCGCCCTGACTACCAACCCCGCTACCGACTACCGCGCCGCGATGCAGCAAGCAGCCGTGGCGTATCTATACCGGCGCCGTTGTGAGCATCTTGCCGGTGACAGCCAGCTCTTAGAGAACTGCACCAGGTACTTGACCCTGTCGCTTGAAGTGCCCACGCACCTGGTGCAACGCATCGCAGAGCTGGCAGTGGCTGAGTTCGAAAGCATGACGTGCAAGCGTATTGCCTGGCTGGGCATCTATCCCACCAGCGGCCCGTTCCGTCCGGTGATCTGGCTGCTCGATAACTGCACGCAACAGCGACACCCCATTTCAGCACGCCTGCTTCCTACACGCCTGCTGCTGACTCGCAACATCCCGCACTAATCCAAAACCCTCCCTGTTTGATGCCCGCACCGCGTGGGTAGGGGAAATTTGCAACTTACTGGTGGCCGAAATGAGCAAAATCACCATAAAACTGGAGCTGGACGAACTACAGGCGCAGCACTACCTGTTGTGGTTGACCAGTCAGTACGAAGTCACGATGGCTGATATTTGGTACTCCGACCGCTACCGGAATGTGCCAACTGGTCAGCGAGCGCCAAAGGTGCTTGAGGACTTGCCCTACCTGGCAGGCATCTGCAAGACGCGCAGCGAGCTGAAAAAACAGCTCGTTGTTACGGTCGCGGAGCATGTGCAGTGATTCGCAAGCCCATGGAAGACAAGATCCGCGCTGATGTGCTTCAGCGCCTGGAGTCTGATTACGGCCTTCAGCACATGAAAGGCACGCACTACATGCGCAAGGGCACCTGCCCACAGTGCAATCAGAAACGGTTGTTTTCGCGCCACGATGAACCCTGGTTCATCCGCTGTGGCCGCGAAAAAAATTGCCGGTACATGGCTCCCACCAAAGAGCTTTACCCGGATCTGTTCGACGACTGGAGCAAGCGTGCACCGGCCACCCGTGACGAGCCTGCCGCCAGCGCAAAAGCGTACCTGACGTTTGCCCGAGGTTTCCGCGTTGAGCTGATAGAGGGCTGGTACACCCAGGAAAGCTACTTTGATCGCGACCTGAATATTGGCTCTGCCACCGTGCGCTTTCCGCTGGAGCACGGTGGGTACTGGGAGCGCTTGATTGATCAACCGTCGCGCTTCGGTAAGAAGAAGGCCCGCTTCCAACCTCTCAAGAGTTACAGAGGGCACTGGTGGTGCCCGCCGTGCCTGGATCTACTTGAAGTGGAAGAGCTGTGGATCGTTGAAGGCATCTTCGACGCTATCGCGCTCATTCAAAACGGTATCTCTGCGGTTGCTGCCCTTTCCTCAAACGCCTTTCCAGAGGAGTCACTGAGGGCGCTGATCGCCGCTCGCGGCGGCAAAACACCCAAGTTGGTTTGGGCTCTGGACAACGAGCCAGGCGCTCACAAGTACACCCGTATGTGGGTCAACCGTGCCCGTGAACTTGGCTTTACCTGCGACGCAGCCCAGATATCACAGCCTGACGCCCGCAAGGTTGACTGGAACGATCTGCATCAACGCTGGGCATTTATCGACGATGAAAAAGTCCGTGCTGATCGCATAGAAACGGACCTGAAAGAAGCCCGCCATCAGGGTGCCCTGCTGATCGCAGAAAGTGCCAGCGATAAGGCGTTGCTGATGTACCAGTGGCGCGAACGGGAGGAATTTCACTTCTGTTTCGACTCCCGCCTGTACTGGTGGAAATTGGACCTGGCGAAATACAACAGCGCCAAACAGGCCCTTGAAAAGAGCGACGGCCACGAAGCCCAAACACTCAGCGAAAAGCAGCTTCGGGAGAAGGCGCTGAACGTCGCCGGCTGCGTCGTCGAGATCGCCAACTGTTACCCCAAAGCCCTCTATTTCCAGCGCAACGAGATTACCGACGAGTCCTGGTACTTCTTCCGCGTGGACTTCCCTCACGACGGCGGTTCCGTGAAAAACACCTTCACCGGCGGCCAGGTCGCCGCCGCTAGCGAATTCAAAAAAAGACTTCTCGGCATGGGTGCCGGAGCCGTGTTCACCGGCAGTGGACAGCAATTGGACAAACTCATGAAAGACCAGCTTTTTGGCATCAAGACCGTTCAGACCATCGACTACGTGGGCTACAGCAAGGAATACCACTGCTACGTGTTCAACGACGTCGCCATCCGCGAAGGCCAGGTGATCCACATCAACGAGGAAGAGTTTTTTGAGATGGGCAAGTTGAAGCTCAAGACTCTGCAAAAGGGTGTGAAGATCGATCTGGAAAAGGATGGCAAAAAATACGATGACCAGTGGCTAGGGCTTCTGTGGCAGTGCTTTGGTGCCCAGGGCATCGTGGCGTTGACCTTCTGGTTTGGCTCGCTGTTCGCCGAACAGATCCGCAGCCGGTATCAGTCGTTTCCTTTCCTTGAGGCCACAGGTGAGGCCGGCGCCGGCAAGACCACGCTGCTAACTCTGCTGTGGAAACTCGCAGGCCGCGACGGATACGAAGGGTTCGACCCGTCCAAATCCACCAAGGCCGGCCGCAGCCGCTTGATGGGCCAGGTATCCGGCATGCCCATCGTGCTGCTGGAATCAGACCGCAGCGGCGACGACAAGTCTCACGCCAAAACCTTCGAATGGGACGAACTCAAGGATTACTACGGCGGCGGCACCCTGGCGACCAAGGGTGTAAAAACCGCCGGTAACGAAACCTACGAACCACCGTTTCGGGGCACCATCGCCATCAGCCAGAACGCCCCTGTGGTGGCGTCAGAGGCGATCATGACCCGGATCGTAAAGCTGCACTTTGTGCGACCGAACGTCACCGCTGAAAGCCGTGCGGCGGCAGATCGGCTCAATGCGCTGGAAGGTTCGAGACTCAGCAACTTTGTGTTGCAGGCCGTGCGTAAAGAGCTGGAGGTGATGGAGCTGTTCAGCCAGCGGATAGCGGGCTACGAGGCGAAGTTACGCAATCTGCACTCCCACTGCTTTGCCTGCGACACCCCATTTAAAGGCGAGCACAGCGAATGTAGCCATTGCGGCAACAAGCTGCGCGGCTACATCCGGGTGGAGCGGATCAACAAGAACCACGCCCAAATGCTCACCCTGCTGGACTGCCTTTGCATGGTGGTGCCGCTCACCGACGCACAGGTCGAGCACACCCGCTCGCAGATCATCCGCATGGCAATTGAACGTCAGGCCTCGATCAGCTCCGACCATCCGGTGGTGGCTGAATTCTGGGAAGTTTACGAATACCTGGAAGGCCTCGACGCCGATGGCCCGGTGGTCAACCACAGCAAGAAAGACCACGTCATCGCCATCAATCTCAACGACTTCGTGAAATGCGCGGCAGAGAACCGGCAAAAAATCGCCGACGTCAGCGAGCTGCGCGAACGCTTGAAAGACTCCCGCTCGCGGAAGCTGCTCGACATCAACAAGGCGACTGACAGCGCGGTACGGGCTCACCAGGCCAGTAAAACCAACGCGGTAATAACCAAGCAACCCATCGTCAAGTGCTGGCACTTCCAGGCCTGACACATCAACAGCTTTACCCGTCAGGCGCTGCAACGTCTGTCACCACCCAAAGGAGAAGCACCATGCACGTACAAGTCATCACCGGCGACGGCCAACAGGGGGAGACCAACCGCCTTCGGCACTTGAAGGAGCTGAAGGCCTGGTTTAACGAGTCGGGGAAAATTGTTCACGCCGAAGCCTACGACCCGGCCGGCCTGGTCGCGACCCTTGAGGTCCGCGCGGTCAGCGACAAAGAAATCCTGGTACTTGAGTGCAGCCGGGAACAGATCCAGGCAGTCCTGGATTGGCAGTCAGCAACTGATGAGGTTGTCGACTTTGAAAACCTGCTGCTGCACCTGGTGCGCAAGCAAAACCCAATCGGCGAATGCCAGTAAGAAGGTGGTGCCGAGGGGCTGCAACCCCTCGACACCGACCACCCAAAGGAGAAGCACCATGCAAGTGAATCAACCCCAAGGCGGCACCGCAGAGGCTACCACAACACCGCTCGCTGTCGGCGACAAGGTCTGCTACGTCGCTATGACTGGTGGAGGCCGGGAATACCGTCTCAGCGCGTGTACGGGCGTGATCGTAGAGATCGATGGAAACGTTGCCACCGTGCGTGCAACGACCGGTTCCACCATCACCAAACCGCTCGACAAGCTGACTCCCGACGGCCAGCCCAACGCGCTTACATGCATGCTCATGGGAGGTTAGCGGATGATCGTGTCCCTTCTACTTTACCTATGCACGGATGCGACCCGGACGAATTGCCAGGTGGTGAAAGCCGATAGCTGGGATGGCCCTTACGCCTACGAACAATGCATTGAGGTCCTGCCGCGACTTACAGAGGCGTTGACTGCGCCCAACCGGGAACGACACAGGTTCGTTTGCGAGATACAGGGTGATGGAGCGAAACCCGCAGAGCATAAGGCTCAACCGGCATTCATCCATCAATCGTTTTGGATGTGAGGGATTCATCATGAATACAGCGTTTATCCTGATGGCCCAATACGAGGGCCAGGCGATTATCTCGCTGGAGTTGGTGTGTCGGGATTATTTCACGCATCTGACGCCGGAGATGTTCCAGCGCAAAGTGATGAGCGGTCAGATCAAGCTGCCCATCACCCGCCTGGAGCCGAGCCAGAAGTCGGCCAAGGGCATTCACCTCACCGACCTGGCCGCGTACCTGGACCTGCAGCGCGCGGCCGCAGTTAAAGAGCACAACCAGCTCAACGGGTTAAAACACGCCTTTTGAGCCATTTCATTGATGCGGCGCCCAGTTGGACGGGCGCCCTCAATATCTTTTCATGCCATTCCCAGCCCACATATCGGTCACCCTTGCCGCGCAGGTGGGTGTATCGCCGCATCGAGTTCCAATCCCGATGGCCGGATACGCTCGCCACACGTGGGATGTCCCAGTCCATTTCAAACAGGCGGCTGATGCCTTCATGGCGTAGGTCATGGAAGTGCAGATCCGCAATTTCTAGGAACCTGCACGCTTTCGCCCAGGATGTAGAGATTGATTCAGGGCTGTAGGGGAAGATGTCGTCGCCTGCCTTGGGCATTGTCTGAAGGATGTGCCACGCCTCGTCCGGCAAATAACACCAAACGTCGTTGCCGATCTTCTGCCCGGGGTTTTTCATGTCACGCACCAGCACCCGCTGGCCAGCCTCGTCGAGGTCCGCCCAGCGAATACGGGTTATTTCATCCAGGCGACGCGTGGAGAACAGAGCAAAGCCCACGACCTTCAACATATTGGTGACTGTCGGGCGTCTCACCTGCATGTCTTGGTAGTGCTTCAGCACCTTTCCCAGCTCGTCCAACGTCGGCCGGCGATCACGCTCCCGGCTTTTCAAGTTATAGCCCAGCTTGCGCAGCACTCGACGGGCGCCTCCCATAGCCAGCGGATCGACCTGGTAGCCCCATGCGTCTTTGGCGATCGACAGAACAGCACCGAGATGCGCCAAGTCGTTGCCGGCTGTTTGCGGCTGAACCCCACCACCCTCTCGGCTCATTCTCCAGAGAGCGAAGTCGACCAGGCACTGAGTGTTAATATCGGTATCGTTCAACTTGCCAAAGTCCGTTTCGCCGATGGCGGTGAGAGTGCCCTTCTTGGTTTTGCCCAACGGCCGGGCCTTCCCTACCTCCAGCAGGTATTGGTCGATCATCTCTTTGACAGTGACACCCTTGCGGCTCGTTCGCTCAATCGCACCTGGTTCATCCAGCTCTGCCCCGCGCTTACGCGCCCAGGCCTGGGCGGCCTGTTTTCGGGCGAAGGTCTGGCTCTCTTGGTAGACTTGCACTCCGTCGCGCTTGATGCGGATCTGAGCCGTGTAGCTCACCGTCCCATCCGCCAGTTTTCTTGCCCTGATAGTCGCCATAAGGAAAGTGGTACGCGTCAGTTTTGAAGTGGTACATCGTACCACTGAGCCCTCAAAAACGCCTGAAAACGCCCGAAATACCGCCCAGAACACGTTGAAGAAAATGCTAGATAAACAGAGCTTTAGCCCCACAGAATCAAGCCCCGCGCTGTCTCGGCGCTTTAGCGTTGCGCCCATGATGGACTGGACCGACCGCCACTGCCGGTTCTTCCTGCGCCTGCTCTCCAAGCACGCCCTGCTCTACACCGAGATGGTCACCACCGGCGCGATCCTGCACGGCGACCACGACCGCTTCCTGCGCCACAACGAAGCCGAGCATCCGCTTGCACTGCAGCTGGGCGGCAGCGTCCCCGCGGACCTGGCCGCCTGCGCGCGTATGGCTGAGGCTGCCGGTTACGATGAAGTGAACTTGAACGTCGGCTGCCCGAGTGATCGGGTGCAGAACAATATGATCGGCGCGATCCTGATGGCGCACCCTGCCCTAGTGGCGGATTGCGTGAAGGCGATGCGGGATGCGGTGTCGATTCCGGTGACGGTGAAGCATCGTATCGGGATCAATGGGCGGGACAGTTATGCCGAGTTGTGTGACTTCGTCGGGACGGTGAGGGATGCCGGGTGCACCAGTTTTACGGTGCATGCGCGGATTGCGATTCTGGAGGGGTTGTCGCCGAAGGAGAATCGCGATATTCCGCCGTTGCGCTATGACGTGGCGGCGCAGTTGAAGCAGGATTTCCCGGAGTTGGAGATTGTGCTGAACGGTGGGATTAAGACGCTGGAGCAGTGCCAGGCGCATTTGCAGGTGTTTGATGGGGTGATGTTGGGGCGGGAGGCTTATCACAACCCGTATTTGCTGGCGGAAGTGGATCAGCAGTTGTTTGGGAGTACGGCGCCGGTGGTTGGTCGGGCGGAGGCGTTGGCGCTGTTGCGGCCTTATATTGCGGAGCATTTGGCCAGTGGTGGGGTGATGCATCACATTACTCGGCATGTGTTGGGATTGGGGACGGGTTTCCCTGGGGCGCGTAAGTTTCGGCAGATGTTGTCGGTGGATATTCATAAGGCGAGTGATCCGTTGGCGTTGTTGGATCAGGCGGGGGAATTGTTGGAGGGGCGGTGATGGTTTTTGGGTGTCAGGGGGTTATTTGGGGCTGACAGGCCGCTTTCGCGAGCAAGCCCGCTCCCACAGTTTTGGGTGATGGGTGTCAGGGGGATGTTTGGTGGCTGGGCGGGCGTTATCGCAGGCAAGCCAGCTCCTACCTTTTGACCGGGGTGGTCATCGGGCAGTTGGGTTGAACCTGTCGGCGGTTTTGGTCTCCTAGTTAGCAGTACGGCCGGTGATTCAAACGGCTGTTTTCAGGTTGTTGCCCTCGCAAACGATCGAACGCATTTGCGCCCTTGAGCGCCTGCCGGCGCTCGGGTAATGTCATCAGACCCACAGGACAGAGCACGCCCATGACTTCCAAGCTGGAACAACTCAAGCAATTCACCACCGTTGTAGCCGATACCGGCGACTTTTCCACCCTCGCCAAGCTCAAGCCGCAAGACGCCACTACCAACCCTTCCCTGCTGCTCAAGGCCGCTTCGATCCCAGGCTATGCCAAGCTGCTGGATGAGTGCGTGAAGGACTGCAACGGCGACGTGGGCCTGGCCAGCGACCGTTTTGCGGTGGCGGTAGGTCAAGAGATTCTGAAAGTCGTGCCGGGCCGTATTTCCACTGAGGTGGATGCGCGCCTGTCGTTCGACGAAGCCGCCATTCTCAAGCGTGCGCACCGTCTGATCGACCTGTACGACAAAGCCGGCGTCAGCCGTGACCGTGTGCTGATCAAGATCGCCTCCACCTGGGAAGGCATCCGCGCGGCGGAGAAGCTGGAAAAAGAAGGCATTCAAACCAACCTGACGCTGCTGTTCTCGTTTGCCCAGGCCGTCGCCTGTGCCGAGGCTGGCGTGTTCCTGATTTCGCCGTTCGTGGGCCGTATCTACGACTGGTACAAGAAGGCCAACGGTAACGACTACACCGGTTCCGATGATCCGGGCGTGCAGTCGGTGACGCGCATCTACAACTACTACAAGGCCAATGGCTACAAAACCGTGGTGATGGGTGCGAGCTTCCGTAACCTGAGCCAGATTGAAGAACTGGCCGGCTGTGATCGCCTGACCATCAGCCCGGACCTGCTGGAGAAGCTGGCGGCCGATGAAGGCAAGCTGGAGCGCAAGTTGGCGCCAGGCCACGCCGGTGAAGCGCGGGTGCATTTGACTGAAGCGCAGTTCCGTTGGGAGTCCAACGAGGATGCCATGGCGACTGAGAAGCTGGCCGAGGGGATTCGTCAGTTTGCTCGGGACCAGGAGAAGCTTGAGGCGCTGTTGACTGCCAAGCTGTAAAAGCGGCGGTAGCAAAAAGGGCGGCACCCTCACGGGTGCCGCCCTTTTTTGTGCCTTTCGCTGGTCTCAAGCCGGTCACAGTTCAAACTGTGGGAGCTGGCTTGCCTGCGATAGCGGTGGGTCAGTAATGAATAGGTGGCTGACACACCGCTATCGCAGGCAAGCCAGCTCCCACATTTGGATTGGGTATCAACTCTGGGAGTTAGTGGCGTTCCAGGGCGTTCACGAGGTCATGGAAGGCTTCGCGGTTGGACTCGTTCAGGCCCATCAGGATCTTGTGCGCTTCGAGCACCTTGACCCGTACCACTTCTTCAGACTGGTCTTGCGACGGCAGGTCGGTCAGGCATTCCGGGCACGGGATCGGGCGGTCAACGATGTTGAACACCTGGTCGAAGCCCATGGACTGCAGCAGCCGGGTGATGTCTTCGTGGGTGGTGACCACAGTCGGCAACAGGCCGACCTTCTGCCGAGACAGAATGGACAACTTGGCCAGCAGGCCCAGGGTGGTGCTGTCGATGCTGCGGGTTTCGGTCAGATCGATCACGATCGCCGAGAAATTCAGGGCAGTGAAAATCCGCTCAATCGTTGCATCCAGCGCCGAACACAAGGTCAGGCGCACTTCACCGACAAACTTCAGGACGAAGGTCCCGTCTTGCTCGGCGAATTGGATTCTTCCGGTACTCATCAAAGATTCCTGCTCAACACCAATAGGGCGATATCATCCGGCATCTCCCCTAGCGTGGCCAATCCAAAAACCTGCCGCAGGCCATCCAGGCTGCCGCCCGCCGACTTGACCTTTTCAGGCAAGGCGGCTTCTTTCTCTTTGAGTGTAGGCTCTGGAAGCAGGTCCAGGATGCCGTCGGACATCAGCGTCAGGCTGAAGGTCGGCGGCAGTTCCAGGATGTGGTCTTCGTAGGTGGCTTCATTGAACAAGCCCACCGGCAGACCACGGCCTTCCAGGTAACGCACACTGTCTGGAGTGTATAAAACCGGCATCGGCAGGTGACCGCCGATGCTGTAGGTCAAAAGACCGGTTTCTTCATCTATAACGCCGCCGACCATCGTTACGTGCTTGCCCAGCTTGCAGCTGATCAGGCCTCGGTTGATGTGGCCCAGCACCTCGGAGGGGGTGAACTCCGGCAAGGTGCCATTGCGCTTGGATTCGAACAACAGCCGTGTGGTCATGAACTTCAACAACACGGTGACAAAAGCTGAGGATGCACCGTGGCCGGAAACGTCGGCCAGGTAGAACGCCACACGCCGCTCATCCACACGGAAATAGTCGACAAAATCACCCGACAGGTACAGCGACGGGATGATCTGGTGCGCGAACTTGAACTCATCAATGGTCCAGGGGCTCACCGGCAGCATGTTCATCTGCACCTGGCGACCGGCGTTCTGGTCTTCCTGAAGCAGGTTGAGGCTGGCTTCGAGTTCGCGGTTGGCGGTTTCGAGCTTTTCGCGGTAGCGCTGGTTTTCGAGCAGCAGGCGGGCACGGTCCAGTGCGCGGCGCACCGAGTGCTCCAGCACGGCCAGGTCTTCCAGGGGCTTGATCAGGTAATCGGCGGCGCCCAGGCGCAGGGCCTCGACGGCATCGTTCATCACGCCGGCACCGGACACGACAATCACCGGCGTCTGCGGGGCGAGCTCAGTCACCTGTCGAATCAGCTCGAGGCCGCCCATCTGGGGCATGCGCAGGTCGCAGATCACAAGGTCGGGCTTGTCGCGCTCGAATACCTGGAGACCCTGTTGGCCATTGCTGGCCTGCAGGACGCTGAAGCCACTGTCTTCCAAATAGGCCGCGAGGCTCGCGCGCACTACTTCGTCGTCATCGATTATCAGCAGCGTGGCACTGGTTTTTTGCATGTGGGCAAACGGCGCCAGAATTAGGTTGGCGTAGGCGGCTCGGCAATGGCCGGGCTCACGTACTGGATTCGCTTTCTAGCCACTCTGTCCTACAAAGCATTGGGATTTCGCCCATGCACAACGGTAAAGCAGAGGTGCCCTTCTAAGGCGCAGACGGTACTCCCATCCGTCAGGGGTTTCAAGCTCATGCCGATGGTCGCCGGGCGTCTTTACACCGCAAATCACCGGGAGTTATAAGAACACCCACGACCACAACACAAAGTAAGGATGGAACCCGTGAGCGAACACGAGCGCGACTACGCCGAAAAACGCGATTTCATCCGCATGCGAGTGGATGCCGATGTGTCGCTGATCCACGCCGGACAGGAGATTGCCGGGGTCTGCGTGGACCTCTCCAGCTCCGGCATGCAGGTTCAAGCACCCCGCCAGTTTCAGGTGGGCGACCCGTTGACCGTGCGCATTGACTCGGAGCACGCCGCCCTCGCGGGCCTGGAGGCAGATACCGAAGTGGTGTGGGCCAAAAACGAGGGCGAGCGCCAGCACCTGGGCCTCAAGATCCTGAAAATGCACTAAAAGCCGCGCACAAAAAAGGCGACCACTCGGGTCGCCTTTTTCATTTCAAAACGTCACGGCTTAAAAATCGTCGACGACCTTGCCGTCTTTGACCTTGAACTCGCGGTTCTGCAGGTAAGCGTTACGGATGAAGGTGTACTTGTCACCGGTGATCAGCTTCTCGCTGTCGAGCAGGCTGGCACGGGTATCGACGATGTTCAGGCCGAAGGTGCTGTTACGCCAGCCGATGTCGTTCATGTAGCGATACGGTTGGGTGTAGCTGTCGACGTATTTGGACGGCGCATCACGCAAGGTGCTTGGGCCGAGCAGCGGCAGCATCACGTAAGGACCGCTGCCGACGCCCCAGTAACCGAGGGTCTGGCCGAAGTCTTCATCGTTGCGTTGCAGCCCCATTTTGGTGCCGACATCAATAAAGCCCAACACGCCAAAGGTGGTGTTCATCAGCAAACGGGCAGTGTCGACACCGGCCGCGTGCGGCTTGAGCTGGAAAACGTCGTTGGCAAAGTTGCCGACATCACCGATGTTGCGGAAAAAGTTATGGATGCCGGTCTGGACGAATTGCGGGGTGACAAACTGATAGCCCTGGGCCAATGGCTTGAGCGCGTAAGTGTCAACGGTGTCGTTGAAGGTGAAGATCGGACGGTTAACGGCTTCCCATGGATCATCTTCCGACGCAGCGTTAGCGGCGAACGGGGCCAAAAGAACAGTGGCACACACAGATAGCTGAGCGAAATAGTGGCTCCAGCGCATAGCTTTGGCTCCTTGAATGGTCTGTCATGGGCGCTATGCCCTGAATAAGGCCGTCAGTATATGACGGAAGTGTCGAATAAGGCATCCAGTAGGATCGCTCTCATAGGAAATGCACAAAATTCCTACAATTACTGCCGATGTCACGCGCTTGTCATCCAGCCCCGATAGCGTCACAGCTATTTCAGGGATGTTGAAAATGCCTCACGCCGAGATTGCCGTCGCCAGCGCACCCTCCTTGACTGCCGTACTGTTTGGCCTTAGTGGCTGCCTGGTGGATTTTGGTTCCCTGGCGCGCACCGATAGCCCTTGCCCCGACTCTCACGCCACACCTGGCGCGCTGAAAATCCTGCGCAGCCTCAAAGACCAGGGCGTGCCCTGCGCCTGGCTGGATGAACTCCCTGGCGCGGTAACCACCCCTCTGGCCGCCGTGCTGCCTGAGTGGCTCAAAGCCGCATCGCCCTCCTCGATTCGCTGGCCGGCGCCGCATGCGTGCTGGCAGGCCTTGATGGAGTTGAACATCGAACGCCTTGAAGGCTGCGTGCTGGTCAGCGGCGAACCACGCTTGCTGCAATCGGGGCTCAATGCCGGGTTGTGGACCATTGGCCTGGCGTCCTGCGGCTCACTGTGCGGCCTGGCGCCCGAACAATGGCAGGCGCTGACCGAGCAGCAACGCGAGCACAAGCGCGCCAAGGCCACGGTGGCGCTGTATGGCTTGGGCGTGCATTCGGTGATCGATCACCTCGGCGAGCTCGGCACCTGCCTGGCGGACATCAGCCTGCGCCAGCTCAAAGGCGAGAAGCCCTGATCGAGATCATGCACGGTCGGCGCCGGTGGATTAATCTACTGCTCAGCCCGTAGACCTTTCCCGGCGTGCCGCGGTCTATGCCAGTGCCTATCGATAAAAGGAAGAACGCCATGCCTGCCCGCGAACAGTTGAAAGACCAAGTCAGAGAATTGCGCGAGCAATTGAATAGCGACCCGCTGATGTCGGCGGAGAAACGCGACGAACTCGAAGCATTGATTGCCGAACTTGAAGTTCAAGAGCCCTTGGAAGGCGCGATCCAGGACCCCAGCATTGCCGATGGCGTGAACCTGGCGGTGGAACGCTTCGAGCTGGACCACCCAGGCATTGCCGGGACCTTGCGCAATATTGTGGTGACGCTGGGCAATATCGGGATCTAACCCGAGCTCAAGCCGAACACACAACCAAAATGTGGGAGCGGGCTTGCCTGCGATGACGGTGTATCAGTCGCCAGATGTATGACTGAAAGACCGCTATCGCAGGCAAGCCCGCTCCCACATTTGTTTTGCGTGAACGCTACTGGCGGGCCAGGCGCAGGTTCTGGAACTGCATGGCCTCAGTGCTGCGATAAGGGTTGATATCCAACCCGCCGCGGCGCACATAGCGCGCATACACGGTCAGCTTCTGCGGCTTAAGCAAACGCTGCAGGTCGAGAAAGATCCGCTCCACACATTGTTCATGGAAGTCTGAGTGCTGGCGAAAGCTGACGATGTATTCGAGCAGGCTGGCGTGATCCAACGCGTGGCCACGGTACTCGACCACCACACTGCCCCAATCCGGCTGGCTGGTGACTGGGCAATTGGATTTGAGCAAGTGGCTGTGCACGCTCTCCTCGACAATGCGCGAGTCATCGCAACGCAGCAGTTCCGGGCGCGGGTGTTCGTAGTTGCTGACGCTGATGTCGAGGTCGTCAATGCATGCGCCCGGCAGGGCTTGCACGCCTTCGGCTTCAACCTCGGCCAGGCTGCGGATGCGCACGCTGACCGGCTTGCCGGCGGCAGCGCTGAGGTCGGTGCGCAGTGTCGCTTCCAGGCTGGCCGTGTCGGCAAACGCGGTCTGGTTCAGCGAATTGAGATACAGCTTGAAAGACTTGGACTCGATGATGTTCGGCGAGTCGGCCGGGATGCTGAACTCTGCGATAGCCACTACCGGCTTGCCCGATGGCAGCAGCCAGGACAGCTCGAAGCAGTTCCAGAAATCCACACCTTTATACGGCAGGGTTTCGGCGCTCAGGCCCAGCTCGGCCCACTTGGCGGCACGAGGGATCGGGAACAGCAACGACGGGGTGTACGTGGAGATGTATTCACTGGACTTGCCCAGCGGCGAATGTTCGGCTGCGGGATGCATGGCGGAAACCTGGCTAAATAAACCGCGCCAGTCTACCAGCCTTTGCCCCCGCCCTTAAGAATCGCCTCACTCAACGGTCAGTGTGCCGACCATGCCCGCCTGGTAATGCCCCGGAATGTTGCAGGCAAACTCAAGGCCCGTGGCCTTGGTGAAGGTCCAGGTCAGCTCGGCGGTCTTGCCCGGCTCGACCAGCACGCTGTTGGGATCGTCATGCCGCATGCCCGCCATATCGCCGTGCCCCATTGCACTGTGGTCCATCTTGCCCATGCCGGTGGCGGTGAGCATGCCGCTGGCTTGCATCTTGAGCATTTCTTTCTGGTGTTCGGCGTGCATCGCCGCGTCGCCCAGGTTGAATTCGTGAAGCAATTGGCCTTTGTTCACCAGCACAAAGCGCACGGTCTCACCGGCTTTTACGTCCAACGCCTTGGGCGAAAAGGAAATGTCCTGCAGCACCACTTCTACCGTGCGCGTGGCTTTATCGGCGGCGGCTGGCTGGCCGAAGGCGAAAGTGTGGGCCGTGTCCGCCAGCGCATCAAAACTCAATGCCAACAGGCAACCCGCCAATATCAGAGGTATACGCAGCGCCATGTCGATTCTCCAAAAGTGTGTGAACAGCTCTGTCAGCACTCTAAGATGGCGCCGCTGCCAGCCAGCTGACTGCTAGATTACAACTTTGTCAGGTTGCGCCCCTGCCCTGGCACCCACGGTATAAAGCCCGTTGTTCACCGCTGCCAAGAGTCGTCCATGAAACTGCTGATCGTCGAAGACCAACCGAAAACCGGCCATTACCTGCGCCAGGGCCTGAGCGAGGCGGGCTTTACCACCGAACTGGTGGCCGACGGCACCACCGGGCAGCACTTGGCACTGACCGGTGATTACGACCTGTTGATCCTCGACGTGATGCTGCCGGGCCGCGACGGCTGGCAAATTCTGCAAGCGGTACGCGGCGCCGGCCTGGACATTCCGGTGCTGTTCCTCACCGCCCGCGATGCCGTGGAAGACCGCGTGCACGGCCTGGAACTGGGCGCCGACGATTACCTGGTCAAGCCTTTTGCCTTTTCCGAACTGCTGGCCCGCGTGCGCAGCCTGTTACGCCGTGGCAGCAGCACGCCACAGGAAACCGCGCTGCAACTGGCCGACCTGCGCCTGGACCTGATCCGCCGCCGCGTCGAACGCGACGGCCAACGCATCGACCTCACCGCCAAGGAATTTTCCCTGCTGGAACTGCTGCTGCGCCGCCAGGGCGAAGTACTGCCCAAATCGCTGATTGCCTCGCAGGTGTGGGACATGAACTTCGACAGCGACACCAACATTATCGAAGTGGCCATCCGCCGCTTGCGCCTGAAAATCGACGACCACTTCCCCAACAAACTGATCCACACCGTGCGCGGCATGGGTTATGTGCTGGAGGAGCGGTGCAATTGATCAAGCGCCTGTCCCTGGCCAGCCGTCTGGCGCTGCTGTTTGCGGCGTGCACCGCCGTGGTGTCGTTGCTTGCCGGCGTGCTGTTCAACCACGCCAGTGAGGCGCACTTTATCGAGCTGGACCAGCAACAACTCGACAGTCAACTGGTGGCGCTGCGCAGCACTTTGCAGGGGGTCGACTCGCCACCATTATTTGCACAACGCGAAGCGCAACTGCGCGCCGAGCTCAATCGCCAACCCGAACTGGCGCTGCGCGTTACTGCCCAGGGCCAGCGCTGGTTTGACGGCGCGCCCGGCATCAGCCTGCCTGAAGCGCCGGGCTTGCACAGCCTGCAAAATGCCGGGACTGAGTATCGCGTCTACAACGCGCCGCTGGTCGCCGGCCAACCCGGCTCGCCGCAATTGACGCTGATGCTCGACATCACCCATCACCAGCACTTCCTGCAACGCATGCAGCACCTGATCTGGCTGACCGTCGGCCTCTCGGCCCTGGCCACCGCGCTGCTCGGCGCCTGGGCCGCGCGCAGCGGGTTGCGGCCGCTACGGCGCATGGGTGAAGTGGCCGCCAGCGTGTCGGCGCACTCCCTGACCCAACGCCTGCCCCAGCAACACATGCCGGTGGAGTTGGCTGAACTGGCCCAGGCCTTCAACGCCATGCTCGGGCGCCTGGACGACGCCTTCCAGCGCCTCTCGGCCTTCTCCGCCGATATCGCCCACGAACTGCGCACGCCCCTCTCCAACCTGCTGACCCACACCCAAGTGATCCTCACCCAGCCGCGCCCGCTGGAGGATTACCGCGAGGCACTGCACAGCAACCTCGAAGAGCTGCAATGGATGGCGCAGTTGGTGAATGACATGTTGTACCTGGCCAAGGCCGACCACGGCTTGCTCATGCCCAAGCGCGAGGCTCTGGTGCTGGACGATGAAGTGGAAGCGTTGATCGAGTTCTTCGCGTTGCTGGCCGAGGACGCGCACGTCAGGCTGGTGCGCGAGGGCACGGCGCATACGGCGGGTGATCGCGGCATGTTGCGCCGGGCGTTATCGAATTTGCTCGATAACGCGCTCAGGTTTACCCCGGCCGGTGGCGAGGTGCGGGTGCGGATGGTTGAGACCGAGCGAGGTGTGACGCTGGCCGTGGAAAATACCGGGGAAGGTATTCCTGCGGCGTTGTTGCCGAAGTTGTTTGATCGGTTCTACAGGGCCGACCCGGCGCGCCGAGAAGGCAGCAGCGAGCATGCGGGGCTGGGGTTGGCGATTACCCAGTCGATTGTGCGGGCACATGGCGGGAGGATTTATTGTGAGTCTGAGGTGGGGCGGACGCGGTTTGTGATTGAGTTGCCCAAGGGGGATTGATGCAAGCTGGGCCGGCCGCTTCGCGAGCAAGCCCGCTCCCACATTTGTCCGTGTACATCCTTTGGAAAGCGGTCGAATGTGGGAGCTGGCTTGTATGCGATAGCGGTCTCAGCCCTTACGAATACCTGAGCGCATGCGCCGGCTCAATCTTCGCCGCCCGATACGCCGGGTAAATCGTCGCCAAAAAGCTCAACACAAACCCGGCCGTGCAAATCAGCAGCACATCCCCACCCTGCAGTTCCGAAGGCAGGTTGCTGACGAAATACACGTCCGAACTGAAGATATGTTGCCCGGTCACGCGCTCCAGCCAACCCACCAGTTCGCTCACGTTCAGCGCCGCAATCACGCCCAGCACGCCGCCGATCAAAGTGCCGACGATGCCGATCACGGTGCCCTGCACCATGAAGATCGCCATGATCTGCCGGGGCGTGGCGCCAATGGTGCGCAAGATCGCGATGTCGGCGCCCTTGTCGTTCACGACCATGATCAAGGTGGCGATGATGTTGAACGCGGCGACGGCGACGATCATCAGCAGCAACAGGCCGATCATGGTCTTTTCCATCTTCATCGCGCTGAACAGGCTGCCCTGGGTGTGGGTCCAGTCATCCGGCTTGTAGGCCGCGCCGAGGCTGGCGGCGATGTCCGCCGAGACCTTCGGTGCCGCGTACAGGTCTTTCACCGCCAGGCGCACGCTTTGCACCTGGTTCGGCTGCCAATGCTGGATTTCGGCGGCGTCGGCCATGTTGATCAGGGCCATGGAGCCATCCAACTCGGCGCCGACCTTGAAGATACCGACCACGTTGAGCCGCTGCATGCGCGGGGTGATGCCACCCGGCGCCGTGCTGATTTCCGGCACGATCAGGGTCAGCTTGTCACCCACGTTCAGGCGGAAGCGCCGTGCAGTGATGTCGCCGATGACCACACCGAACTCGCCGGCTTTCAGGTCGTCCAGTTTGCCGCGCACGATGTGCTGGGCCACGATCGAGACTTTGCCTTCCTGGGCCGGGTCGACGCCGCTGATCTCGATCGGCTGCATCGCGCCCTTGTAGGAGAACATCCCGTCCATCTGCGTGAATGGTACGGCGGCAGTCACTTGCGGGTTCTTCATGGCGGCGGCGGCCACCGGCTGCCAGTCATCAATCGGGTTCACGCCGACGATGGTCGCGTGGGGCACCATGCCGAGGATGCGTGAGCTCATTTCGCGCTGGAAGCCGTTCATCACCGACAACACCACGATCATCGCCAACACGCCCAGGGCGAGGCCGATCATCGAGGTCATCGAGATAAACGAAACAAAACGGTTGCGGCGCTTGGCGCGGGTATAGCGCGTGCCGATGAAAATCGATAACGGTCTGAACATTCGCGGGCACCGTTTAAAAAAATGAAAAAGCCCAGCGCCAGGCGCCGGGCTTGAAACGGGTCAGATGGCGACCAAGTGACCTTCCTGCAGGTGCAGCACGCGGTCCATCTGGCGGGCCATGCTCATGTCATGGGTCACCACCAGGAACGCGGTGCGCATCTGGGTGCTCAGTTCGAGCATCAAATCCTTGATGCCCTGGGCGGTGTGGGAGTCGAGGTTGCCGGTTGGCTCATCGAGCATCACCAAGCCTGGGTTGTTGACCAGGGCACGGGCAATCGCTACACGCTGGCGCTCGCCACCGGACAACTCGGCCGGCTTGTGCTCCAGGCGATGACCGAGGCCGACGCGCTCCAGCAACGCCTTGGCGCGCTGGCGCGCTTGCGGAATAGCAGTCTTGCCGATCAGCAGCGGCATGCAGACGTTTTCCAGCGCAGTGAATTCCGGCAGCAGGTGGTGGAACTGGTACACGAAACCCAACGAGCGGTTACGCAGTTGGCCACGCGCCTTCTCACCCAGGGCCGACAGCTCTTCGCCAGCCAGCCACACGCTGCCCTGGGACGGCGTATCCAGGCCGCCCAACAGGTTGAGCAAGGTACTTTTGCCGGAGCCGGAACTGCCGACGATCGCCACGCGTTCGCCCGGATGCAGCTCAAGTTGCAGGTTGGACAACACCACCACCGATTCCGGACCTTCCTCGTAGGATTTGCCCAGGTTGCGGCAGCTCAGGATTGCTTTTTCACTCATGCCCGATTCACTCATAACGTAAGGCCTGTGCTGGCTGGGTACGTGCCGCGCGCCAGGCTGGATACAGGGTGGCAAGGAAGCTCAATACCAACGCGGCGCCGCCTACCATCAACACGTCCTGGGCCTGAACCTGGGACGGCAAGTAGTCGATGAAGTAGACGTCGGCGTTGAGAAACTTGTGACCGATGACTTTTTCCAGCGCGGCGATGGCGGCGCTGACGTTCAGCGCGGCCAGGATGCCGACCGCGGTGCCGATCAAGGTGCCGACCACGCCGATCACGGTGCCCTGCACCATGAAGATCGCCATGATCTGCCCCGGCGTGGCGCCCAGGGTGCGCAGGATGGCGATGTCGCCCTTTTTGTCGTTCACCACCATCACCAGGGTGGAAATGATGTTGAACGCGGCCACGGCGACAATCAGCAGCAACAGCAGGCCGATCATGGCTTTTTCCATGCGGATGGCCTGGTAAAGATTGCCGTGGGTGCGGGTCCAGTCGCGTGCGTAGTACTGGGATTCACCCAAATGCTGGGCGATTTCCCAGGCGCCGCGCGGGGCGTCGAACAGGTCGTTGAATTTGAGGCGCAGGCCCTGCACCTGATCCGGCTTCCAGCGGTGCAGACGCGCCAGGTCGGTGAGGTTGGTCAGGCCGAGGTAGCCATCGATTTCACCGGCGCCGACGTGGAAGGTGCCGACCACGGTGAAGCGCTTCATGCGCGGGAACATGCCGGCCGGGGTCACGGTGACTTCCGGAGCGACGAAGGTCAGCTTGTCGCCGACGCCCACGCCGAGCTTGGCCGCCGCCTTGTCGCCGATCACGATGCCGAAGCTGCCGGGCGCGAGGTCGTCGAGTTTGCCCTGCAACATGAACTTGTCGATGATCGACACGTTACGTTCCTGGGCCGGGTCGATGCCATTGAGCAGGATCTTCTGCACCTTGCCGTCGTTGGTCAGCAACCCCTGCATCTGGGTAAACGGCGCAACGGCCACCACCTTGGGGTTCTGCCTGACCTTGTCGGCAAGGCTGGGCCAGTCGCTGATGGGCGAATCGCCCTCGATGGTCGCGTGGGGCACCATGCCCAGCACGCGGGTGCGCATCTCATGATCGAAGCCATTCATCACCGACAGCACCACGATCATCACGACTACGCCCAAGGCGAGCCCGATCATCGAGGTCAGGGAAATGAACGACACAAAATGATTGCGACGCTTTGCACGGGTATAACGCGTGCCGATAAATACGAAGAGAGGTCTGAACATGTCGGGGCTTGTTCGGAGGAAAAGAAGACGTCCCGGTGGCGGGGTCAGGTAAGCAGCTTTACACTCAGACCATTACCGCTACTTTGGGTTCGCCATGTCGACATTAGATGAAGAAGAACGCCGCGAATACTACCGTATCGACGACATGATCGCACTTCAAATCAGCACCCTCTCTGCCCCCGAAGCGGCGAGCAAGGAAGTGTTGCTGGATGATTCGCCGCTGTTCAACCTGCTCAGCGAATTGCACCTCAGCGAATTCGAAGCCCAGCACCTGCTGCGCCAGATCAGCGAGAAAGATCGCAGCCTGGCCGCCTTCCTCAAAGTCCAGAACAAACGCGTGGACCTGCTCAGTCAGATCATGGCGCGCGGCCTGTTGGATGAGGTGGGCGCGCCGCAGCCGGTGATCCTTTCCGAAGGCGGCATCGACTTCAAGCACCCAACGCCGCTGGCGCCCGACATACACCTGGCGGTCAAGCTTGTGTTGATGCCCCAGGCACTCGGCTTGCTGCTACGTGCCCGCGTGACGCATTGCGACGCCAAGGGCGACGGCTTTGACGTGGGCACGGAATTCGAATCGATGACCGATGCCCAACGCCAATTGCTGGCGCGCTACATCCTGCAGAAACAAGCCCAGGAACGACGCCTGGCGCGGGAACAAAGCGACGCCCAAGACACCTGAATTTCGTATGACCCCGCCGGGCTATCTGGCGCAAAGGAGCAACTGTGACCCTGATTTATGGCCACCGCGGTGCCAAAGGCGAAGCACCGGAAAACACCCTGACCAGCTTTCAGGAGTGCCTCAAGCACGGTGTACGCCGCTGCGAACTGGATTTGCACCTGTCCATGGACGGCGAGTTGATGGTCATCCACGACCCGACCCTCAAACGCACCACCGACCGGCGCGGCAAAGTCGTCGAGTATTCGGCAGCCGACCTTGTGAAGATGGACGCGCGCAAAGGCGGCCCGGGTTGGGTCAGCCCCTGCCCGATCCCACGCCTGGAAGAGCTGTTCGAAAAATGCGACTTCGATCACTGGCAGCTGGAAGTCAAAAGCGCTTCGCGCACCCGCGCCGCAACGACCGTACTGGCAATTCGTGAGATGGCCGTGCGTCATGGCCTGATGGACAAGGTCACCGTGACCTCAAGTTCGCGGGAAGTCTTGAAAGCGGCCGTGGAGCTTACCCCGGACCTGTCACGCGGCCTGGTCGCCGAATACGCGTGGCTCGACCCGCTGAAGGTCGCGCAAAACTACGGCTGTGAATACCTGGCATTGAACTGGACGCTGTGCACCCCTGAGCGTCTGGAAAAAGCCCAGCGTCAGGGTTTGCACGTGTCCGTGTGGACGGTCAACGAACCGGCGCTGATGCGCAGGCTCGCTGACTTCGGCGTAGATAGCCTGATTACAGACTTTCCCGGTTTGGCCACTGCCACCCTCGAGAATTACTGAAATCGGTCTCCCCGGCCGGCTCAGGCCACCGGCCGGAGCCGCTCAAAAAAGCCGGTTGAGGCCGTCGTAGGCCGCTACCCGATAGGCTTCGGCCATGGTCGGGTAGTTGAACGTGGTGTTCACAAAATACTTGAGGGTATTTTGCTCGCCCGGCTGGTTCATGATGGCCTGGCCGATGTGCACGATCTCCGAGGCCTGATAGCCGAAGCAATGCACGCCGAGGACTTCCAGGGTCTCGCGGTGGAACAGGATCTTGAGCATGCCTTGCGGCTCACCGGCAATCTGCGCACGCGCCATGCTCTTGAAGAACGCCTTGCCGACTTCATAAGGCACCTTGGCCTTGGTCAGTTCGTGTTCGTTCTTGCCGATCGAGCTGATCTCCGGAATCGTGTAGATACCGGTCGGCACGTCGTTCACATAACGCCAGCTGCCATTGTCGACAATGCTGCCGGCCGCTGAACGGCCCTGGTCATGCGCGGCACTGGCCAGGCTTGGCCAGCCGATCACGTCACCGGCACCATAGATATTGGTCACGCAGGTGCGGTAGTTCTCGTCCACTTCGATCTGGCCACGGCTGTTGACCTTCACGCCGATGTTTTCCATGCCCAGCTTGTCGGTGTTGCCGGTACGGCCGTTGCACCACAGCAAGGCGTCGGCCTTGATCTTCTTGCCGGATTTGAGGTGCAGGATCACACCGTTGTCCAGGCCTTCGACCCGCTCGTACTCTTCGTTGTGGCGCACGGTGATGTTGTTGTTGCTGAAGTGGTAGCTCAACGCTTGGGAAATTTCCGAGTCGAGGAAGCTCAGCAACTGGTCGCGGTTATCCACCAGCTCCACCAATACGCCCAGGCCGCTGAAAATCGAGGCGTATTCACAGCCAATCACGCCGGCGCCGTAGATGATCAATTTGCGCGGGGTGTGGCCCAGGCTCAGGATGGTGTCGCTATCGTAGATACGCGGGTGGTGGAAATCGATATCGGCCGGGCGATACGGGCGCGAACCGGTGGCGATGATGATGTGCTTGGCCACCAGCTTCTCGACTACGCCGTTGGCGCAGACCACTTCGACGGTTTGCTCGTCGGCAAAACTGCCGGTGCCGAAGAACAGGTCGACGCGGTTACGGGCGTAGTAGCCGGTGCGCGACGCGACTTGCTTGGAGATGACTTTTTCGGCGCTTTTCAATACGTCCGGGAACGAGAACCAGCGCGGCTCACCAATGGCCCGGAACATCGGGTTGGTGTTGAACTGCATGATCTGGCGCACCGAGTGACGCAAGGCCTTGGACGGGATGGTACCCAGGTGGGTGCAGTTACCGCCGACCTGGCGACGGCTATCGACCATCGCCACCTTGCGCCCAGCTTTGGCGGCGTTCATCGCCGCACCTTCTCCAGCCGGGCCGGAACCCAGTACCACCACGTCGTAGTTGTAGACAGCCATGCGTACTCCTCAGAACAGGCCAGGCGTACGGTTGGACGCCTGGCTAAATCATGCCGCGGCCAGCGGGCATGAAGGACAATTTGGCTCAAGTGTGTGAGCCGGGGCACAGTCTATAGAAGGCTCAACGCCGCGAACATTAACCCTTGGTCGCGTCGTAGGCCAGTCTTGCCTTTACTACAGAACCCGCAAATTGCAATTAGACTGCTGACACGCACCTTTTGCAGGAAGAGCCATTATGCGGCATGTCGTTTTCTGTTTATTGCTGATTTTCTGTGTGGCAGTGCAGGCCAGTGAGGCGGACCGCCTGAAGCAGGCCGGTTTTCCTGCGCAATCTCATGACCTGGTGCTGAAAAACCAGACGGTGCTGGTGTATCTCTGGGCGGATGTGTATGCGGCAGCGGTGTATGCCCCCGCCGACACCAGCGCCAAAGCCGCCTGGGACCAGCAAAAGAATCTGCGCCTGGCGCTGTATTACTTTCGCGACATCGACCGTAACGACGTGATCAAGGCGGCCACCACGACCTTGGAGCGCCAGCAAAGCAGCGCCACCCTCGCCCGCTTGAAACCGGAACTGGATCGGCTGCACGCGAGCTTCCGCGATATCCGCAGTGGCGACCGGTATGCCCTCGACGTTCGGCCTGGGCGTGGGTTGAATCTGGAGATCAACGACAAGGTGGTGTTCAGCAGCCGCGATGAGGAATTGGCGAAAGTCTATCTCGGCATTTGGCTGGCGCCGAAGGGCTTGTCCGACAGCTTGCGCAACTCCCTCCTCAACTGATCAACACCCGCCAGGACACCTGCGCATTTAGTCAGCTTGCTATCAGTTTTTATTGCGGGTAGTGGCCAATACACATATGGTTACAAAGAAGCAGCAAGGATGAGCGATGACCAGGGATCACTAATAAGATAGCCAAAATGAGTGCATGACATGTCCACTACCACGGGCAAAGGCAAGGCGATTTTTCGCGTTGTCAGCGGCAACTTCCTCGAGATGTTCGACTTCATGGTCTATGGCTTCTACGCCACGGCCATTGCCAAAACCTTCTTTCCCACCGACAGCGCGTTTGCTTCCTTGATGCTGTCCCTGGCGACATTCGGCGCCGGCTTCCTGATGCGGCCCTTGGGCGCGATCTTCCTAGGCGCCTACATCGACCGCCACGGCCGTAAGAAAGGCCTGGTCATCACCCTGGCCATGATGGCCGCCGGCACCGTCCTCATCGCTTGCGTCCCTGGCTATGCCACCCTGGGCGTGGCGGCGCCGTTGCTGGTGCTGTTTGGTCGCTTGCTGCAAGGTTTCTCCGCCGGCGTCGAGCTGGGCGGTGTGTCGGTGTACCTGGCCGAAATCGCCACACCTGGGCGCAAGGGCTTCTTCGTCAGCTGGCAGTCAGCCAGTCAGCAGGCCGCGGTGGTGTTCGCCGGGTTGCTCGGCGTGGGCCTGAACCACTGGCTCAGCCCCGAAGAAATGGGTGACTGGGGCTGGCGCGTGCCGTTCCTGATCGGCTGCCTGATCGTGCCGGTGATCTTCGTGATTCGCCGCTCGCTGGAAGAAACCCCTGAGTTCCAAGCGCGTAAACACCGCCCTACCCTGCAGGAAATTGTGCGCTCGATCGGTCAGAACTTCGGCATCGTCATCGCCGGCATGGCGCTGGTGGTGATGACCACCGTGTCGTTCTACCTGATCACCGCCTACACCCCGACCTTCGGCAAGGCCGAGCTGCACCTGTCGGACTTCGATGCGTTGCTGGTGACCGTGTGCGTGGGCATCTCCAATTTCATCTGGCTGCCGGTGATGGGCGCGGTGTCCGACAGGATCGGACGCAAACCCCTGCTGCTGGGCGCGACGATTCTGGCGATTCTTACCGCGTATCCGGCGTTGTCGTGGCTGGTGGCCAATCCGAGCTTCAGCCATCTGCTGATCGTGCTGCTGTGGCTGTCGTTCCTGTATGGCTCGTACAACGGTGCGATGGTGGTGGCGCTCACCGAGATCATGCCGGTGGAAGTGCGCACTACCGGGTTTTCCCTGGCCTACAGCCTGGCAACCGCGACCTTTGGTGGGTTTACACCGGCGGCCTGCACCTACCTGATCCACGTGCTGGACAATAAGGCAGCGCCTGGGATCTGGCTCAGTGGTGCGGCGATACTCGGCTTGATCGCTACATTGATACTGTTCAAGGGCAACCGGCATGAACTGCGCACTGCGCAGGCGTCAGTGGTGGGCGGCGCCTGATAGACCGCTATCGCAGGCAAGCCAGCTCCCACCTTTGACTGTATTCACACATCAACCCTGTGGGAGCCGGGCTTGCCCGCGATGAGGCCCCAACATTCACCACAAAACAGCAGCCATAAAAAAAGCCCCGAACCAGTCGGGGCTTTTTCATTTACCGCAAAGGCTTAGCGCGGGAATGCAGGCGGGTTGACCCCAGCCATGTCTTCCATCACGCGAACCACTTGGCAGCTGTAACCGAACTCGTTGTCGTACCAGACGTACAGCACAACGCGGTTGTCCTGGGTGATGGTTGCCTCGGCATCCACCACACCAGCGTGGCGCGAGCCCACGAAGTCGGTCGACACCACTTCCTGCGAGTTAACGAAGTCGATCTGCTTATGCAGGTCCGAGTGCAGCGCCATGTAGCGCAGGTACTCGTTCATTTCTTCACGGGTGGCGGCTTTCTCAAGGTTCAGGTTGAGAATGGCCATCGACACGTTCGGCGTCGGCACGCGGATCGCGTTACCGGTCAGCTTGCCGGCCAGCTCAGGCAGGGCCTTGGCAGCAGCGGTGGCAGCACCGGTCTCGGTGATGACCATGTTCAACGCGGCGCTACGGCCACGGCGATCGCCTTTGTGGAAGTTATCGATCAGGTTCTGGTCGTTGGTGTACGAGTGAACTGTTTCAACGTGACCGTTGACGATGCCGAACTTGTCATTCACAGCCTTCAGCACCGGCACGATGGCGTTGGTGGTGCAGGAAGCAGCCGACACGATCTTGTCGTCAGCGGTGATTTCGCCGTGGTTGATACCGTGAACGATGTTCTTCAGCTTGCCTTTGCCAGGCGCGGTCAGCACAACGCGGTCGATACCCGGGCAGGCCAGGTGTTGGCCCAGGCCCTCGGCATCACGCCATACGCCGGTGTTGTCCACCAGCAGGGCGTCCTTGATGCCGTACTGGGTGTAATCCACCTCAGACGGGTTCTTCGCGTAGATCACCTGGATCAGGTTACCGTTGGCGGTGATGGTGTTGTTTTCTTCGTCGATGACGATGGTGCCGTTGAACGGACCGTGTACCGAGTCGCGGCGCAAGAGGCTGGCGCGTTTGGTCAGGTCGTTCTCGGCGCCTTTGCGCACAACGATGGCACGCAGGCGCAGGCCGTCGCCGCCACCGGTTTTTTCGATCAGGATGCGCGCCAGCAGGCGGCCGATACGGCCAAAGCCGTACAGCACAACGTCAGTGCCTTTACGGGCAGCGGCGTTTTGCTGGCCAACCACATCGGCCATTTCTTCACGCACGAACTGCTCGGCGGTGCGGCCAGCGCCTTCTTTGCGGAATTTGTAAGCCAACTTGCCCAGGTCTACCGAGGCCGCGCCGAGCTTGAGCTCGCTCATGGCTTTAAGCAGAGGGAATGTTTCGTGGACGGAGAGTTCGCTGTCGTCGGCGGAACGATGGCGAGCAAAGCGATGCGCCTTGAGAATCGCGATGACTGATTGGTTGATCAGGCTGCGGCCATAGATCGAGCTCACCACATTGTTATTGCGGTACAGCTGACCGATAAGCGGAATCATCGCTTCAGCGAGTGCTTCACGGTCGATCCATTCACCAAGACACTGGTCGGGCTTCTGAGTCACGGGAACCTTCCACATGTAGGGGCAGAAAAAAGGGGCTACATTATGTCGTCCGACCGGCCGTTGAGCAATGCGCCAACCACAACAAAAAGCGCTTGCAAAAAAACACCACCCCGCTACAGCCCAGTAAATACGCGGGTTCCAGAAGGCCACCAATGACGCCGCGCCGCCAACTTGTCCGTAACCCTCCGAAACATCCGCACTTTTTGGCACTACATATTGAGTCAAAACCCACCATTGTTTGTCTTAGCCACTACATTTCCTGCAAACCGTAATAGGCTCAGTCAGCAACTGACAGGCGGCACCTCGGGCCGTTACAATTACCGACTTTGTCGCAACGCTTGGAGCTCAACCTTCCGTGCCCGTTCTGCGTCTACCGATTCTCCCTGCCGCGGCAGGTAAACAGCACTGGGGCAACCTGCCCGGTGCCGCCCTGAGCCTGGCCATCGCCGAGGCTGCCAGCGCAGCCAAGCGCTTTACCCTGCTGCTCACCGCCGACAGCCAAAGTGCCGAGCGACTGGAGCAGGAGCTGAGCTTCTTCGCCCCCGATTTGCCGGTGCTGCACTTTCCCGACTGGGAAACCCTGCCCTACGACCTGTTTTCGCCGCACCAGGACATCATTTCCCAGCGCATCGCCAGCCTGTACCGCTTGCCGGAACTGGCCCACGGCGTGCTGGTGGTGCCGATCACCACGGCCCTGCATCGCCTGGCGCCAACCAAGTTTCTGCTGGGCAGCAGCCTGGTGCTGGATATCGGCCAGAAGCTCGACGTGGAACAGATGCGCACGCGCCTGGAAGCCAGCGGCTACCGCTGCGTCGACACGGTGTACGAACACGGCGAGTTCGCCGTGCGTGGCGCGCTGATCGACCTGTTCCCGATGGGCAGCAAGCTGCCGTACCGCATCGACCTGTTCGACGACGAAATCGAGACACTGCGCACCTTCGACCCGGAGAACCAGCGCTCGATTGATAAAGTCGAGTCGATCAAACTGTTGCCGGCGCGGGAATTCCCGCTGCAAAAAGATGCCGTCACACGCTTCAAGGCCCGCTTTCGCGAACGCTTCGACGTGGACTTCCGCCGCTGCCCGATCTTTCAGGACCTGAGCAGTGGGATTACGCCGGCTGGTATCGAGTACTACCTGCCGCTGTTCTTTGACGAAACCTCCACCCTGTTCGATTACCTGCCCCAGGACACCCAAGTGTTCTCGCTGCCAGGCATTGAGCAGGCAGCGGAAAACTTCTGGAACGATGTGCGCAATCGCTATGAAGAGCGCCGCGTCGATCCATCGCGGCCTTTATTGCCGCCTGCCGAGCTGTTCCTGCCGGTAGAAGACTGCTTCGCTCGCTTGAAAAACTGGCCGCGCGTAGTCGCCAGCCAACAGGACGTGGACGCCGGCAGCGGCCGCGAGCGCTTCCCGGCGAGCACGCTGCCGGACCTGGCGATTCAGGCCAAAGCCACGCAGCCGCTGGAAGCGTTATCCAACTTCCTCGGCGACTTCCCCGGCCGCGTGCTGTTTACCGCCGAGTCCGCCGGCCGCCGCGAAGTGCTGCTGGAGTTGCTCGAACGCCTGAAGCTGCGCCCGAAAACCGTCGACAGCTGGCCGGACTTTGTTAAGAGCAAAGACCTCCTGGCGATCACCATTGCGCCGCTGGATGAAGGTTTGTTGCTGGATGACCCAGCACTGGCGCTGATCGCCGAGAGCCCGCTGTTCGGCCAGCGCGTGATGCAGCGCCGCCGCCGTGAAAAACGCGCCGACATCAACAACGACGCAGTGATCAAGAACCTGACCGAGCTGCGCGAAGGCGCGCCGGTGGTGCATATCGACCACGGCGTGGGCCGCTACCTCGGGCTGCAAACCCTGGAGATCGACAACCAGGCCGCCGAATTCCTCACCATGGAATACGCCGAGGGCGCCAAGCTTTACGTGCCGGTGGCCAGCCTGCACCTGATCGCGCGCTACACCGGCAGCGACGACGCCCTGGCGCCGTTGCATCGCCTGGGCTCCGAGACCTGGCAGAAAGCCAAGCGCAAAGCCGCTGAACAGGTGCGCGACGTCGCCGCTGAACTGCTCGACATCTATGCACGCCGCGCGGCCCGCGAAGGCTACGCGTTTGCCGACCCGAAAGCCGACTACGCCACGTTCAGTGCCGGCTTCGCCTTCGAGGAAACCCCGGACCAGCAAACCACCATCGAAGCGGTGCGCGCCGATATGCTCGCGCCCAAGCCGATGGACCGTCTGGTGTGCGGCGACGTGGGCTTTGGCAAAACCGAGGTGGCCATGCGCGCTGCCTTTATTGCCGTGCATGGCGGCAAGCAGGTGGCGATTCTGGTGCCGACCACCCTGCTCGCCCAACAACACTACAACAGCTTCCGCGACCGCTTTGCCGACTGGCCGGTGAGCGTGGAAGTGATGAGCCGCTTCAAGTCCGCCAAAGAGGTGAACGCCGCCGTCGCCGACTTGGCTGAGGGCAAGATCGACATCGTGATCGGCACCCACAAGCTGCTGTCGGACGATGTGAAGATCAAAAACCTCGGCTTGGTGATCATCGACGAAGAGCACCGCTTCGGAGTGCGCCAGAAAGAACAACTGAAGAACCTGCGCAGCGAAGTCGACATCCTCACCCTCACCGCCACGCCGATTCCGCGCACGCTGAACATGGCCGTGTCGGGCATGCGTGACCTGTCGATCATCGCCACGCCGCCGGCACGTCGCCTGTCGGTGCGCACCTTCGTGATGGAACAGAACAAAAGCACGGTCAAGGAAGCGCTGTTGCGTGAACTGCTGCGCGGCGGCCAGGTGTACTACCTGCACAATGACGTCAAAACCATCGAGAAATGCGCCGCCGACCTTGCCGAACTGGTGCCGGAAGCCCGCATCGCCATCGGCCACGGGCAGATGCGCGAGCGCGAACTCGAACAGGTGATGAGCGACTTCTACCACAAGCGCTTCAACGTGCTGATCGCCTCGACCATCATCGAGACGGGCATCGACGTGCCGAGCGCCAACACCATCATCATCGAGCGCGCCGACAAGTTCGGCCTGGCGCAGCTGCACCAATTGCGCGGCCGCGTCGGGCGCAGTCACCACCAGGCCTATGCCTACCTGTTGACGCCGCCGCGTCAGCAGATTACCTCCGATGCCGAGAAGCGCCTGGAGGCGATCGCCAATACCCAGGACCTCGGTGCCGGCTTTGTGCTGGCCACCAACGACCTGGAAATCCGTGGCGCCGGCGAACTGCTCGGCGACGGCCAGAGTGGGCAGATCCAGGCCGTCGGTTTCACCCTCTATATGGAGATGCTCGAGCGTGCGGTGAAAGCCATCCGCAAGGGCGAACAACCGAACCTCGATCAACCCTTGGGTGGCGGCCCGGAAATCAACCTGCGCTTGCCGGCATTGATTCCCGAAGACTACCTGCCGGATGTTCACGCGCGGCTGATTCTGTACAAGCGCATCGCCTCGGCCACCGACGAAGAAGGTCTCAAGGACCTGCAAGTGGAGATGATCGACCGCTTCGGCCTGTTGCCGGAGCCGACCAAGAACTTGGTGCGCCTGACCCTGCTCAAATTGCAGGCCGAGCAGTTGGGCATCAAGAAGGTCGACGCCGGGCCGCAAGGCGGGCGTATCGAGTTCGAAGCGCAAACGCCGGTGGACCCACTGGTGCTGATCAAGCTGATTCAGGGCCAGCCCAACCGCTACAAGTTCGAAGGGGCTACGCTGTTCAAGTTCATGGTGCCGATGGAACGTGCCGAAGAACGCTTTAATACATTAGAGGCGCTGTTTGAGCGCCTCATCCCGAAATCTGCTTGAAGGACGCCCCAATGCGCCTGTTCCGCATTTTGAGCCTGTTGTTGGTGGTCGTTGCTCCTTCGGCGTTTGCCGACAGCCCCTATCTGGTGGAAATGATTCTGGTGCGCCAGAACGCCGAGCCGGTGATCAATAGCCGCGCGGCACCGGAAAACTGGGACGCCGGGGCACCACGGCTGCCGGCGGACAAAATCAGCCCGCCGCGGCTGGGCAACATCGTCGACAAGCTCAGTGCCGACACCGGTTACACGGTGCTGCTGCACCGGGCCTGGGACCAGAACCTGGGCGAGCAGCCGGTGAAGCTGGCCATCAGCGATGGCCAGGAGCAGTTTGGCCAGTTTCCCATCGAAGGCACGCTGAACCTGCAACTGGGGCGCTTTACCGATATCGACGCAGACTTCTGGATCAACCAGTTCGACGCCAACGGCAGCGTCATCGCCAGCGAACACTTGAGCCAGCAAGGCGTGCGCACCAAGAACAACCAGCTCAACTACCTGGACGGCGGCCACTTGGCCCTGCTGATCAAGATCACCTCGCTGACCGCCAAACCACCCAGCGCACCACCGCCCGACGCTCAGGACTGATCCAGCGCCATGCCCCTGACATCGTCATTGACCAAACCCCTGGCCCCTTCGTGGGCCAATCGCTTTAAAGAGCAAAGCCTTGAGCGCGGGCGGCGCTACGCCCTCGAAAACCGTGTGCGCATCGTCGAGTCCGGCGACAGCACCATTGTTGCCAGCTGCGAAGGCTCGGGCGGTAACGTTTACCGGCAGACCATCTCGCTGCGCGAATCGGCCAAGGGCATGCTGATTCTGGTGGACAGCCGCTGCACGTGCCCGGTGCACACCAACTGCAAACACATTGCGGCGGTGCTGCTCAAGGTGCAGGAAACCCTGGCTTACCCCGCGGCTGCGCAAGATGCCGAGCTGCTGGAGAAACTCCAGGCCGTGCTGGATAACCGCGTGGTACTGCCGCAAGTGGTGATGGAAGATGTGCGGCCGGTGCCGCGCCTGTGGCTGGCGAGTGTCGAGTTCAGCGCGTTTGAACCGCGCAATGGCAAGATGCAGCGCTATATCCAGCACCGTGCGGCGTTGTCGTTCAACTACCTGGGCAACTATGTCAGCGGGCAAAAAAATGCCGACATCGTGGTGCGCCAGGAAACCCAGAGCCTGCGCATCAAGCGCCATCCGGAGCTGGAGCAGCCGTACCGCGAACAACTGCGCCTGCTCGGTTTCAAGATCGCCACGCGCCAGAGCAAGGCACTGCCGGAGAGCGCCGGCGAATTGTTCGAGATGGTCAACGACAGCGCCTGGCTGAACTTCACCCTCAACGCCTCGCCGACCTTGCGCGCCGAGGGCTGGGAGTTGCAGATCGATGAGGATTTCGGTTTCGACTTGAGCGCCGTCGATGACTGGTATGCCACCGTCGATGAAGGCCCGGAACGCGACTGGTTTGACCTGGAGCTGGGCATCATCGTCAACGGCGAGCGCCTGAGCCTGCTGCCGATTCTATTGAACCTGATGCGCTCGCACACCGAGATCCTCAACCCGGAAAAGCTCGCCCGACGCCGCGATGATGAGCTGATCCTGGTAAACATCCCCGGTCTGCCTAACGGCCACGGGCCGCTGCAAGTGGCGCTGCCCTACGGCCGCTTGAAACCGGTGCTGGCCACCCTTGGCGAGTTTTACCTGCAGGAATCGGGCACCACCACCCTGCGCCTGGCCAAGGCCGATGCGATTCGCCTCAACCCGCTGGAAGACCTGCCGCTGCAATGGGAAGGCGGCGAGAAGATCCGCAACTTCGCCCAGCGCCTGCGCGACATCAAGGATTTCACCTGCGAGGCGCCCGAAGGCTTGAACGCGACACTGCGCCCGTATCAACTCGAAGGCTTGAGCTGGATGCAGTCGCTGCGCCAACTCGATGTGGGCGGGATTCTTGCGGATGACATGGGTCTGGGCAAAACCCTACAGACGCTGGCGCATATTCTCAGTGAAAAAATCGCCGGGCGCCTGGATCGGCCGTGCATGGTGGTGATGCCTACCAGCCTGATCCCCAATTGGCTCGATGAAGCCGCGCACTTTACGCCGCAACTCAAGGTATTGGCGCTGTATGGCGCGACACGCAAAAAGCACTTCGCCAACCTGCAGGACTACGACCTGCTGCTGACGACTTATGCGCTGCTGCCCAAAGACATCGAGCAACTCGCCGCCCTGCCCTTGCATGTGCTGATCCTCGACGAAGCCCAGTACATCAAGAACCCCAACAGCAAGGCCGCTCAGGCCGCGCGCGAGCTCAATGCGCGCCAGCGCCTGTGCCTGAGTGGTACGCCGCTGGAGAATCACCTGGGTGAGCTGTGGTCGCTGTTCCACTTCCTGCTGCCGGGCTGGCTGGGCGACGTGAAAAGCTTCAACCGCGATTACCGCGTGCCCATAGAAAAGCGCGCCAGTGATGTGCGACTGCAGCACCTCAACGGTCGGATCAAACCTTTCCTGCTGCGCCGTACCAAGGAACAGGTGGCCACGGAATTGCCGCCCAAGACCGAGATCATCCATTGGGTCGATCTCAACGAAGCCCAGCGTGATGTGTACGAAACCATGCGCCTGGCCATGGACAAGAAGGTGCGCGACGAAATCACCCGCAAGGGCGTGGCGCGTAGCCAGATCATTATTCTTGAAGCGCTGCTCAAGCTGCGCCAGGTGTGCTGCGACCTGCGCCTGGTCAACGACGCCGCCCTGCCCGCGCGCGGCAGCAGCTCGGGCAAGCTCGACAGCCTGATGGAAATGCTCGAGGAGCTGTTTGCCGAAGGACGCCGGATTTTGCTGTTCTCGCAGTTCACCTCGATGCTGAGCCTGATCGAAGTCGAGCTGAAAAAACGCGGCGTGGCTTACGCACTGCTGACCGGCCAGACCCGCGACCGACGCACACCGGTGAAGGATTTCCAGAGCGGCAAGTTGCAGATCTTTCTGATCAGCTTGAAGGCTGGTGGTGTGGGCTTGAACCTGACAGAAGCCGATACGGTGATCCACTATGACCCGTGGTGGAACCCGGCCACGGAGAACCAGGCGACTGACCGCGCGTATCGCATCGGTCAGGAGAAGCCGGTATTCGTCTACAAAATGATTGCGCGGGGCACGGTGGAGGAGAAAATCCAACACCTGCAAAAGGAAAAGTCCGACCTGGCGGCGGGCGTGCTGGATGGGCGTACGACGGGAGATTGGCAGTTGGGCAATGAGGACATCGAAGCGTTGTTTGCGCCGCTGCCCAATAAGCAAGAGAAGCGCTGACCTTCAGATTGCTATCGCGGGCAAGCCCGCTCCCACATTTTGATGTGTGAATACATTCAAGTGTGGGAGCGGGCTTGCCTGCGATGGGCGCACCACGGTGTTCAGCCGATCAGTTGAGCATCCCGCAACGCAGTAAGCGCCGTCAGCCACCGCGGGTCCTGCTTATAGTCCGTCGACGCAATCGCCTGCCCGCGCATCCGCGCAATTCGCGCAGACGGCGTGACCTTCATCCGCTGCGCCGCGGTGAGAGCAAGCTCAGCTGCCGCACGGTCGTTGCACACCAAGCCCATGTCGCAGCCGGCGGTCAGCGCCGCTTCGATCCGGCTGGCCGCATCACCGACCACATGTGCCCCGGCCATGGACAGGTCATCACTGAAAATCACCCCATCGAACTGCAACTCGCCGCGCAGGATGTCCTGCAACCAGCGCCGCGAGAAGCCAGCGGGTTGAGCATCCACCTGCGGGTAAATAACGTGCGCAGGCATGACGGCTGCCAATTGCTTGCTCAGGCGTGCGAAAGGCACCAGGTCATTGGCGCGAATCTGTTCCAGGCTACGCTCGTCATTGGGAATGGCGACGTGGGAATCGGCCTCAGCCCAGCCGTGGCCAGGGAAGTGTTTACCGGTGGCGGCCATGCCGGCGTTGTTCATGCCGCGAATGAAGGCACCGGCAAGCACGGCGGCGCGCTCGGGGTCGCCTTCAAACGAGCGGGTGCCGACCACGGCGCTGCGCTGGTAATCCAGGTCCAGCACCGGGGCGAAGCTCAAATCAAGGCCAATCGCCAGTACTTCAGTGGCCATGATCCAGCCGCACTGCTCGGCCAGGTATTCGGCATTCGGCTTATCCGCCAACAAACGCATGGCCGGTAGACGCACAAAGCCCTGGCGCAGGCGCTGCACGCGCCCGCCTTCCTGGTCCACGGCCAGCAGCAGGTCGGGGCGCACGGCACGGATCGCCGCGCTCAACTCGCGCACCTGGCGTGGGTGCTCGATATTGCGTGCAAAAATGATCAGGCCGCCCACTTCAGGCTGACGCAACAGGTGACGATCCTCGGCCGTCAGCCAGGTACCGGCCACATCAACCATCAAAGAACCTTGCAGGGCAGCAGTCATAAACCTTCCTTAAATAACGCACACAACCCGTTGCCCTCACCTGGCGCAATAAGCGCGGTGAGCACAACGGGTTGCGAGAAAATAGCTGAAATCGGCATGGCGGCTAGCTTAGCGGATGCAAGCGGCCGCGCACACCCGCGACAATCACGCCTTGGCGACGGCCGGCGTGGATTTACTGCGTGGGCGCAACTGCGCGGCCGCCATGGCCTGGTCGGTCACACCGGTTTCGGCGCGCATGCCGGCGGCAAGGAACGGCACCATCAGGCGCATCACTTGTTCAATGGAGGTATTCACGCCGAAATCGGTCTCGGCAATTGCGCGCAAGGCTTTGATGCCGGACATGCTGAATGCGGCAGCACCGAGCATGAAGTGCACGCGCCAGAACAGTTCAATTGGCGGAATACGCGGCGCGGCTTCGTTGACCAGCAACATGTAGCGGCGGAACACCTTGCCGTACATGTCTTCCAGATAACGCCGCAAGTGGCCCTGGCTCTGGCTGAACGCCAGGCCCAGCAAACGCATGAAGATCGACAGGTCATTGCCGCTGCGCGGTTGAACCACCAGCGCTTGCTCAACCAGAATTTCCAGCAGGTCTTCCAGGCTTGGCTTGTTTTCAGGCTTGGTCTGACGGCGCTCCAGCTCACGGTCGAGGCTGGCGCAGAACGGCCCCAGAAAGCGCGAAAACACCGCCTGGATCAGGGCTTTCTTCGAGCCGAAATGGTAATTCACTGCGGCCAGGTTAACCCCAGCCTTGCTGGTGATCAGCCGCAATGAAGTTTCAGCAAATCCTTTTTCCGCGAACAATTGCTCGGCAGCATCGAGAATGCGTTCAACGGTTTCCGACTGGGCCATGGCTACTCCGCCTGACAAACACTTGTTTGAAACATACGTTTCAGGGTGTGTCTTGTCAAGCCTGCGAGTCCGTTTTCCGGCCGGGCAGTCATCTATTTAACCGCTATTTAATCACATCCTTCCTGGTCTGTAGGCAGCGCTGTCTCTGCCTTGTAGGAAGGGTGACGAATGACCGTCCAGCGGTGTGCCCAAAAAGGATGATTGCCAAGCGCAGTTCACTGTATATAATCCCAGTCACTGTATAAAAAGACAGAGCGATCAACATGCTAAAACTGACGCCACGCCAAGCTGAGATTCTGGCTTTTATCAAGCGCTGCCTCGATGACAACGGCTACCCGCCGACACGAGCGGAAATTGCGCTGGAGCTGGGGTTCAAATCCCCAAACGCTGCTGAAGAACACCTCAAGGCCCTCGCTCGCAAAGGCGCGATCGAGATGACCCCAGGGGCTTCTCGCGGTATTCGCATCCCTGGCTTTGAAGCCAAGGCCGACGAATCGACCCTGCCGATCATTGGCCGCGTCGCCGCCGGTGCGCCGATTCTGGCGCAACAGCACGTCGAGGAATCCTGCAACATCAACCCGACCTTCTTCCATCCGCGCGCCGACTACCTGTTGCGCGTACACGGCATGAGTATGAAGGACGTGGGCATTTTCGACGGCGATCTACTGGCCGTCCACACCACCCGTGAAGCCCGTAATGGCCAGATCGTCGTTGCGCGTATCGGCGATGAAGTCACCGTAAAACGCTTCAAGCGCGAAGGCAGCAAGGTCTGGCTGATGGCCGAAAACCCTGAGTTCGCCCCGATTGAAGTGAACCTGAAAGATCAGGATCTGGTGATCGAAGGCTTGAGCGTCGGCGTCATTCGCCGCTAAAGGAGGCACCATGCAGCTCGTGCACACCCCACAACACACACAACTGTCGCTGTTCGAGGCCTTCATGGCTCAACCCCTTGCGCCTATCCTCAAGGAAACGGTCGAGGCCCCGTGGGGCTCCGAACCTGAGGCGTTCAGTGAATTGTCGTTGCGCGGTGCAGCTGGAAGCTGCCTGAGCCTGCTGGCGCCGATCCTGCGTGAACTGAGCGAGGAACAGGACGCACGCTGGCTGACGCTGATCGCTCCACCTGCCAGCCTGACCCAGGCCTGGCTGCGAGACGCCGGCCTCAACCGCGAGCGCATCCTGTTGCTGCAACCACGTGGCGCGCAAAGCGCCCAACAGTTGACCTGCGAAGCCTTGCGTCTGGGACGTAGCCATACGGTGGTGAGCTGGTTGAACCCGTTGAATACTGCAGCCAAGCAACAACTGATCAGCGCCGCACGGACGGGCGATGCGCAGAGCTTAAATATTCGATTGGGGTGACAGGGAGCTAGCTGATTGCGTAGGTGACAGATAGGTATCTGTGCCGCGCGGGCTTCTGTAGCGAGCGGGCTTGCCCCGCGTTGGGCTGCGGAGCAGCCCCATAACCAAGCACCGTGGAATACCTGATATACCGCGTTAATCCATAAGGGCCGCTTCGCGCCCCAACGCGGGGCAAGCCCGCTCGCCACAACAAGCCCGCTCACCACAGCAAGCTGACTCGCCTCAGAGGCCTGCTTACTGCAGCGACCTGCTCACTGCAACAAGACCGCCTACAACGAAAAGCACACTTAACTGCAAAACTCAGTGCAGAACTCGCGGCCCGTCGTCCTTCTCCGGTTCGCCTTCTGCCAGGCGACCCGCCATCTGCACACCAACGCTCAACATGGCTTTCGCCACTTCCACGTGCTGGCCTTGCAGGAATGCTTTTGCGTCTTCGGAAAAATCCAAGATAACCAGAGAACCCTCGTCCTCAGCCCGACGCAGCTCGATTCGGCCGTCAGGCAATTCAACAATTTCCAGAAAGGACGTTGGCATAAAAGTCTGTTCTCCACGAAAGGCCGGGATTATATCAGTCATCCACCCAGCCTCGCTGAGGATCTGAACAGGTTTCTCTACGGCTTGATGAATGGTGCCTTTTGAGCCCCGCACCGGACTTTCTCTCTAACTCGGTACAAATGTGGGAGCGGGCTTGCTCGCGAATGCGGCGGATCAGTAATGAATCTGTCGACTGACACTCCGTTTTCGCGAGCAAGCCCGCTCCCACATTTTTGACCGTGTTCAGTCAGCGACTCCGTCTCAGCACTCGTTCAAGCCTTCGCGAAACCGCAGCGCCATCTTCTTCAGCTCCTGGCGCCAGCTCTCCAGCTCTTCGCGACTCAGCGGCTTGGGCTCATCCTCTTGCAGGGCAACAGCGACGATCAGCGGCTGCGTCACGTCCCCCTTGGGCACATGAGGAATACGTGGCGGCTGGAACATGTCGGCATGTGCCTTGAGCAGGCGGGCCACCCAGCTGTCGGGGCTTTGGGCCATTTCCACCAACTCGGCCAGCTCAGGAATGGCCATGCTCTCCAGCACTTCGCGGTTCATGATCAGTTCTGCACGCGGCGAACCGGCCTGGGGCAAACGGTAGAACCCGGCGATTTCATGGCACAGCCCCAACAGGGCGCCGTAGAGATGGAACAATGCAGCCTCACGCCCCGCCTGGACCAGCGCGATGGCGTTCATCTCCTTCCCTTCCTCGGCACGGCCAAGGGCTTCCAGGGACAAACCCGCGAAGTAAATTTTCTGATTGGTACGGGTATAGAGTTCGTTGGCCATAACGGCAGTCTCCACAACGAAATAAGCCTGATGCTGGCTCAACAGTGTCACGGATCAGCCGAGACTCCTGCAAGCGCAAAAAAAGGCCGCCCATGCAGGCGGCCTTTGTATTTCGCAGCGTAGTCGATCAAGCGCCCTGGCGCTTGTCCTCGACCTTCCACTTGCCGCCGTCGTAGAACGCTTTCCAGCCCGTAGGCTTGCCGTCCACTTCGGTCTGCACGTACTGCTCCTTGGTTTTGCGGCTGTAGCGGATCACGGCCGGGCGACCGTCGGGATCCTTCTTCGGCGCTTCGCACAGGAAGTGGTACTTGGGATCGATCTCGTCCTTGTGCGGTACGATTTCCAGCACCAGCGGCGCACGGGTCTCGCGGTTTTTCGGGAACTGGCTGGCCGCCAGGAACAACCCCGAGGCGCCGTCACGCAGAATGTAGGTGTCGTTGACCTTCTCGCACTTGAGTTCAGGCATCTTCACCGGGTCCATCTTCGGCGGCGCCGCGTCACCGCTTTTCAGCAGTTTGCGGGTGTTCTTGCACGTCGGGTTGGTGCAACCGAAGAACTTGCCGAAACGGCCGGTCTTGAGCTGCATCTCACTGCCGCACTTGTCGCATTCCAGGCTCGGGCCTTCGTAGCCCTTGATGCGGTAGCTGCCCTCTTCGATTTCGTAGCCGTCGCAATCCGGGTTGTTACCGCAGATGTGCAACTTGTGCTTCTCGTCGAGCAAGTAGGCATCCATTGCCGTGCTGCAGATCGGGCAACGGTGCTTGCCACGCAATACCAGCGACTCGGATTCACCCTCGTCGTCAGCAGCGATTTCATCACCCGGCACCAGGTTGACGGTGGCCTTGCAGCGCTCTTTCGGCGGCAGGCTGTAGCCCGAGCAACCGAGGAACACGCCGGTGGACGCAGTACGAATCTGCATCGGACGGCCGCAGGTCAGGCACGGGATGTCAGTCATCACCGGCTGGTTGGCACGCATGCCGCTTTCAGGGCTTTCGGCCACTTCGAGCTTCTTCTTGAAGTCGCCGTAGAACTCATCCAGTACGTTTTTCCAGTCGCGCTCGCCCTGGGCCACGTCGTCGAGGTTCTCTTCCATGCCGGCGGTGAAGCCGTAGTCCATCAGGTTGGAGAAGCTCTCGGACAGGCGCTCGGTAACGATGTCGCCCATCTTTTCCGAGTAGAAACGACGGTTGTGCAGCGCGACGTAGCCGCGGTCCTGGATGGTCGAAATGATCGCCGCGTAGGTCGAAGGACGACCGATACCGCGTTTTTCCATCTCTTTTACCAGGCTGGCTTCCGAATAACGCGCCGGCGGCTTGGTGAAGTGCTGGGACGGGTCGAGCTTGATCAGCTTCAACGTGTCGCCCTGGGCCATGTCCGGCAGCACATCGTCATCGCCAGGCTTGGCGATTTGCGGCATGACGCGGGTGTAGCCGTCGAACTTGAGGATACGGCCCTTGGCACGCAGCTCGAAGTCGCCAGCACCGACACTGACAGTGGTGGACAGGTATTGCGCCGGCAGCATCTGGCAGGCCAGGAACTGGCGCCAGATCAGCTCGTAAAGGCGCTCAGCGTCGCGCTCCATGCCGGTCAGCTTGCTTGGCTCGGTGTTGGCGTCGGAAGGACGAATCGCTTCGTGAGCCTCCTGTGCGCCTTCCTTGCTGCTGTAGACGTTCGGCTTCTCCGGCAGGTACTTCTTGCCGAATTCGGTTTCAATATAAGTACGCGCCATCGCCACCGCGTCTTGCGACAGGTTGGTGGAGTCGGTACGCATATACGTGATGTAGCCAGCTTCATACAGACGCTGAGCCATCATCATGGTTTTCTTCACACCAAAGCCCAGGCGGTTACTCGCGGCCTGTTGCAGGGTGGACGTGATGAACGGCGCCGACGGCTTGCTGCTGGTCGGTTTGTCTTCACGCTTGACGATGCTGTAGCTGGAAGCCTTGAGCTTCTCCAGCGCGGCCATGGCCTGGGCTTCGTTCAGCGGCTTGAAGGCCTCGCCTTTCTCGCGGGCCACTTCAAAGCGCACATTGGCACCCTTGGCGGTGCCGAGGTCAGCGTGGACTTCCCAGTACTCTTCAGGGTTGAACGCACGAATCTCGCGCTCACGCTCCACCACCAGCTTTACCGCCACCGATTGCACACGACCGGCCGACAGGCCACGGGCAATCTTGGCCCACAGCAGTGGCGAGACCATGTAACCCACCACGCGGTCGAGAAAACGACGGGCCTGTTGGGCGTTTACACGGTCGATGTCCAGTTCGCCCGGCTTGGAGAAGGCTTCCTGGATGGCTTTCTTGGTGATTTCGTTGAACACCACACGCTTGTAGCGGCTGTCATCACCGCCGATGGCTTCGCGCAGGTGCCAGGCAATGGCTTCCCCTTCGCGGTCCAAGTCGGTTGCGAGATAGATGGTGTCAGCATCCTTGGCGAGCCGGCGCAGCTCTTCGATGACCTTTTCCTTGCCGGGAAGGATCTCGTACTTGGCCTTCCAGCCATGTTCCGGGTCTACACCCATGCGCGAGACCAGCTGCTTGCGCGCTTTCTCTTTAGGCGTGAGCACCGGACCTTCGCCCGCAGCCGCCTTGCCGCGCTTGGCGGCAGGCTCCTTGCTGGCGCTAGCCGAACCGCTGGTGGGCAGGTCTCGGATATGGCCGATACTCGACTTCACCACGTACTCGTTGCCCAAGTACTTGTTGATGGTCTTGGCCTTAGCCGGGGATTCCACAATGACCAGCGATTTGCCCATGGATCGGAAAATTCCTGAATTCGAGAAGTGAAAGGCAGTTGGCGCCTGTCGCGGCAACGCTATATATAGTGGCAACAAGGTGAGGTCAAGCGCAGCATTCTGCGCGACCTGCCGTTATTGCCCTGAAAAAAGACTGGGTTCGGCCTGGACCAAAGCAAAGCGCGGGACCTGCTCGCCGTCAACTTCGACGGTCTCCAGGAACATGCTCAATGGGCGCACCCAAAAGCCGTAATCGCCATACAGTGCTTGGTAAAACACCACTTCTTCTTCGGTCTCGGAGTGCCGCGCCACGTTAAAAACGCGGTACTGCGGCCCCTTATAATGTTGGTAGAGCCCTGGTTCGACTTTCATGCTCTGGCCCTCTTACAAAATTTGTTGAAAAAAAATATTAAAAATTCCAAAAAACAAAAACCGGGGCACTGGGCCCCGGCTTCCGTCAACGCAACGCTTAGACGCGTTCGAAGACGGTGGAAATGCCTTGGCCGAGACCAATGCACATGGTTGCAACCCCAAGGTTGCCGCCATTTTGCTTCATCACGTTAAGCAAAGTGCCGGAAATACGTGCACCGGAGCAACCGAATGGGTGGCCCAGGGCAATCGCACCGCCGTGCAGGTTAACCTTCTCGTTCATCTTGTCGAGTACTTTCAAATCTTTCAGCACTGGCAGGGCCTGTGCGGCGAAAGCTTCGTTGAGCTCGAAGAAGTCGATATCGGAGATGGTCAGGCCCGCGCGCTTCAAGGCTTTTTGTGTGGCCGGTACTGGACCATAGCCCATGATTGCCGGGTCCACACCCGCCACGGCCATCGAACGGATCACGGCCATCGGCTGGATACCCAGGTCCTGGGCACGCTGCGCCGACATCACGATCATGCACGAAGCACCGTCGGTGATTTGCGACGAAGTACCGGCTGTCACGGTGCCGCCCTTTGGATTGAAGGCAGGTTTCAAGGCTGCCAGGCTTTCCAGGGTGGTGTCCGGACGAATGGTTTCGTCGTAGTCGAACAGTTTCAGGAAACCATTTTCGTCATAGCCGTTCATCGGGATGATTTCATCCTTGAACTTGCCTTCCACGGTCGCCTTGTGGGCCAACTGGTGGGAACGCAGGCCGAATGCATCCTGGGCTTCGCGGGTAATGCCGTGCATTTTGCCGAGCATTTCTGCGGTGAGGCCCATCATGCCCGAGGCTTTCGCCGCGTACAGCGACATGTGCGGGTTAGGGTCGACGCCGTGCATCATGCTGACGTGGCCCATGTGCTCCACGCCGCCGACCACGAACACATCGCCGTTGCCGGTCATGATCGCTTGTGCGGCGGTGTGCAGCGCGCTCATCGAGGAGCCACACAGGCGGCTGACGGTCTGGCCGGCTGCGGTGTGCGGGATCTGGGTCATCAAAGACGCCATGCGCGCGATGTTCCAACCCTGCTCCAGGGTCTGGTTGACACAGCCCCAGATCACGTCTTCGACTTCGTTCGGGTCGACCTTAACGTTACGTTCCAGCAATTTGCTGATCAGGTGCGCCGACATGTCTTCGGCGCGGGTGTTGCGGTGCATGCCGCCCTTGGAGCGGCCCATCGGTGTGCGACCGAAGTCGACAATCACCACGTCTCTTGGATTCAAGCTCATAAATATTCTCGCTCTATTCGTCTGGGCGCTTAACCGAAGAAGCTCTGGCCATTTTTGGCCATTTCACGCAGCTTCGCGGTCGGGTGGTACAGCGGGCCCAGATCAGCGTATTTGTCAGCCAGGGCAACGAACTCGGCCACACCGATCGAATCGATGTAACGCAGCGCACCACCACGGAATGGAGGGAAACCAATACCGTACACCAGGCCCATATCGGCTTCGGCGGCGGTTTCAACGATGCCGTCTTCCAGGCAACGTACGGTTTCCAGGCACAGGGCGATCATCATCCAGTTGATGATGTCCTCATCGGACACCTCACGCTGCTCGTAGATGACCGGCGCGAGTACTTCGTGAACCGAAGGGTCGGCCACTTTCTTCTGCTTGCCCTTCTTGTCGGCCTCGTAGGCGTAGAAGCCCTTGCCGTTCTTCTGGCCCAGGCGCTTGGCTTCGTAGAGTGCGTCGATCGCCGAACGGCGGTCGTCTTTCATGCGGTCCGGGAAGCCTTCAGCCATGACGTCACGACCGTGGTGGCCGGTGTCGATGCCGACCACGTCCATCAGGTACGCCGGGCCCATTGGCCAGCCGAATTTTTCCATGACCTTGTCGATACGCACAAAGTCCACACCGGCGCTGACCAGCTTGGCGAAACCGCCGAAGTACGGGAACAGCACGCGGTTGACCAAAAAGCCCGGGCAGTCGTTAACGACGATCGGGTTCTTGCCCATTTTCTTGGCGTAGGCAACGGTGGTGGCAATCGCCAGCTCGCTGGACTTCTCGCCACGGATCACTTCCACCAGCGGCATCATGTGCACCGGGTTGAAGAAGTGCATGCCGACGAAGTTTTCCGGACGCTTGAGGGCCTTGGCCAGCAAGCTGATGGAAATGGTCGAAGTGTTCGAGGCCAGAATGGTGTCTTCTTTAACCTGAGCTTCCACTTCCGCCAGTACGGCTTGCTTGACCTTCGGGTTCTCGACAACCGCTTCGACCACCAGGTCGACGTGGCCGAAATCGCCGTAGGACAGCGTAGGACGAATGCCGTTAAGCACTTCAGCCATCTTCGCTGCGGTCATGCGACCTTTATCAACGCGGCCCACCAGCAGCTTGGCGGCTTCCGCCAGGCCTTGCTCGATACCGTGTTCGTTGATGTCTTTCATCAGGATCGGCGTGCCTTTGGAGGCCGACTGATAAGCGATACCGCCGCCCATGATACCGGCGCCGAGTACGGCAGCCTGTTTCACGTCTTTGGCGATTTCGTCGTAGGCCTTGGCCTTTTTCTTCAGTTCCTGATCGTTAAGGAACAGACCGATCAGGCTCTGGGCTGCCGAGGTTTTCGCCAGTTTGACGAAACCTGCAGCTTCCACTTCCAGGGCTTTGTCGCGACCGAAATTCGCGGCCTTCTGGATGGTCTTGATCGCTTCAACCGGTGCCGGGTAGTTCGGGCCGGCCTGGCCTGCCACGAAACCTTTGGCGGTTTCGAACGACATCATTTGTTCGATGGCGTTGAGCTTGAGTTTTTCAAGCTTCGGCTGACGCTTGGCCTTGTAGTCAAATTCGCCGCTGATGGCGCCTTTGATCAGGTTCAGTGCAGCTTCGGCGAGTTTGTCCGGGGCAACCACAGCATCGACGGCACCGACTTTCAGCGCGTCTTCTGCTTTGTTTTCCTTGCCGGCGGCAATCCACTCGATGGCGTTGTCGGCACCGATGATGCGCGGCAGGCGCACGGTGCCGCCAAAACCTGGGTAGATGCCCAGTTTGACTTCAGGCAGGCCGATTTTGGCGGTGGCCGACATGACACGGAAGTCTGCGGCCAGGCACATTTCCAGACCGCCGCCCAACGCGATGCCATTGATCGCGGCGACGGTTGGCACGTTGAGGTCTTCGAAATCGCTGAAAATCTTGTTGGCTTCGAGGTTGCCAGCCACCAGCTCGGCATCGGGCAGCTTGAAGTTGTCGACGAATTCGGTGATGTCAGCGCCGACGATAAACACGTCCTTGCCGCTGGAGACGATCACGCCCTTGACCGAAGCATCTGCTTTGATGGTGTCTACGGCCTGACGCAGTTCGTTCAGGGTTAGACGGTTGAACTTGTTGACGGACTCACCCTTGAGGTCGAATTTCAATTCGACGATGCCACTTTCAAGAGCCTTAACCGTGATGGCTTTACCTTCGTAAATCATCAACTGATCTCCACGATATGGAAGCTGAACAGTACACATTGGACGCTGGCCTCTGGTTGGACATTGATTATTGGGTCAATGCTCATGCCAATCCGCCAGGCACACCCGCCAACGCGCTAGTCGGGGTTCTGTATGAGCGGTCTGACAGACAAACGCTCAATTCATACGCCCGTTTGATTTGGGTACGTCACCTTCATCCAATTCCGGGCAATTGTCAATCGCTCGAAAGGCTAGGAAAAACGCGACTTTCCAGTCAGTTCAGAACCCAGGCCCACGCCTTACGCCGCGCCAATATTCGACTATTCACGAAATCAATAACGGAAATTATGTGGGAAAAGGCTGTACAGAACAGGATATGCCGCTAGGCTAGCGACAACCTTAATGCGCCTGGATGAACATCCGACGCATGCGTTACAGATTTACCGGCCTGCCTGGCCAACTCCAGCCCGATGATGATGTCGGGCTTTTTATTGCCTGGGTTTTATTCGGCAGGCATCAAGCCAGGGCCTTGAGCAACGCATCAATATCCTTCAACACGCTCGCCTCGCCCTTCTCGCCCCAGTACAGGGCGATCATTTGTTTGTCCGCCTCGACCTTGTAGACGTTATCCGGCAGGGTCGCAAAATGCGCCAACAACGTTTCATCGACGCACACTTCGCGCCACTGATTGACCCAAACCCCGGGCTCCAGCTGCCAGTAACACCAGAGGGCGGGCGCACTTGCGCGGCGCGGTCGGCAGTACTGCGCGCAAGGGCTTGGCGGCTCGTGCTTGAGCCAGTACGGCCAGTCTTGCGGCGCCAATTGCATGGCCAGGCCGATGCGGCGCGCCTCCATGCGCAGGGCCATGCGCCCACTCTGATGGCGCGAGGGACGCAACCATGCCAGAGGGCTCAGCACCACGAGAAGGATTGACACCACTATCCAGACCGTCATATGTGTACTCCCGAATTTCTAGATGAGCGGATTTGACCTGACGCAACCCCATCCGCTTGAAAGCAGCCATACTGAACTTATTGCAGTCCCCTGGAGGAACGCGCCATGCCCAACGAACACTCCTACAAACATATCCTGGTCGCTGTCGATCTGACCGAAGAGTGCGACCCAGTGATCAAGCGCGCGCAGGCTTCAGCAATCGCCAACGGCGCCAAGCTGTCACTCGTGCATATTGTCGAGCCTATGGCCATGGCGTTTGGTGGCGACGTGCCCATGGACCTTTCCCAGTTGCAGCAACAACAATTTGACCAGGCCAAAGAGCGCCTGGACCGGTTGATCCTCAAGTACCCGGAAGTAACCAAGGAAAATTCCCACCTCACCTACGGCCAGCCTCGTCAGGAAATCCACCACCTGGCCAAGGAACAGGGCTGTGACCTGATCGTGGTCGGCAGCCACGGCCGTCATGGCCTGGCGCTGCTGCTGGGCTCGACTGCCAATGACGTACTGCACGGCGCGCCGTGCGATGTGCTGGCAGTAAAACTGGTCAAAAATACGTAAGCACGGCGCTAACCAACTGTGGGAGCGGGTTTGCTCGCGAAAGCATTCTGTCAGTTGACGCATCCGGCGACTGATGTACCGATTTCGCGAGCAAGCCCGCTCCCACATTTCTAATCGCACTCCATATAAAAAGCCCGGCGTTCATACAAATGGGCGCCGGGCTTTTTTAGTGCGCTTGAATCAATCAGGCATCCAGCTCGGCCCAACGCTCAACCAACACTTCCAGCTCGTGGTTCAACGTTTCCAGGGAAGCAATGACCTTGGCCGTTTCCGCCGCCGGACGCAGGTAGAAACCCGCGTCCGCCATTTCTGCTTCTACTGCGGCAATCTGCTGTTCCTTGGCGTCGATATCGCCCGGCAAGGCTTCCAGCTCACGTTGCAGCTTGTAGCTGAGCTTTTTCTTGGTCGACGGTGCAGCGTCCTGGGCCGGAGCAGCAGCGCCCGCAACTGGCGCAACGACGGCGGAGGTCAGGTCGGCCTTGCCGGACTTGCTCTCGGTCACGCCCAGCAGGCGCGGCGAGCCGCCCTGACGCAGCCAGTCCTGATAACCACCGACGTATTCACGCACTTTGCCTTCGCCTTCGAAGACCAGGGTGCTGGTGACCACGTTGTCGAGGAATGCCCGGTCGTGGCTGACCATCAGCACGGTGCCGTTGAAGGTCAGCAAGACCTCTTCCAGCAGTTCGAGGGTTTCCACGTCGAGGTCGTTGGTCGGTTCGTCGAGCACCAGCAGGTTGGCCGGCTTGCTGAACAGCTTGGCCAGCAGCAGGCGCGCACGCTCACCACCGGACAAGGCTTTCACCGGCGTACGTGCGCGTTGCGGGCTGAACAGGAAGTCGCCCAGGTAGCTCAGCACGTGGCGGCTCTGGCCGTCGATGTCGATAAAGTCGCGGCCTTCGGCGACGTTGTCGATCACGGTTTTTTCCAGGTCCAACTGATGGCGCAACTGGTCGAAATAGGCCACGTCGATGCGCGTACCCTCTTCCACCGTGCCGCTGGTCGGTTGCAGACCATTGAGCATCAGCTTGAGCAAGGTGGTCTTGCCGGTGCCGTTGGCGCCCAGCAGGCCGATGCGGTCGCCGCGCTGCAGCACCATCGAGAAGTCCTTGATCAGGAACGGGCCGTCCGGGTGATGGAAGCTGACGTTCTCCAGCACCATCACCTGCTTGCCCGACTTGTCGGCGGTATCCAGCTGGATATTGGCCTTGCCGGTGCGTTCACGGCGCTCGCTGCGCTCAACACGCAGGGCTTTCAAGGCGCGTACGCGGCCTTCGTTACGGGTGCGACGGGCCTTGATGCCCTGGCGGATCCAGACTTCTTCCTGGGCCAGCTTTTTGTCGAACAGCGCGTTGGCGGTTTCTTCAGCGGACAGTGCGGCTTCCTTGTGCACCAGGAAACTGGCGTAGTCGCCGTTCCAGTCGATCAGGCCGCCACGGTCCAGCTCGAGGATGCGCGTGGCCAGATTCTGCAGGAAGGAACGGTCGTGCGTGATGAACAGCACGGCGCCCTGGAAATCCTTGAGGGCTTCTTCCAGCCAGGCGATTGCGCCGATGTCCAAGTGGTTGGTGGGTTCGTCGAGCAGCAACAAATCCGGCTCGGACACCAGCGCCTGGGCCAGCAGCACGCGACGACGCCAGCCGCCGGACAACTCGGCGAGGGTCTTGTCGGCCGGCAGCTGCAGGCGGCTCAGGGTACTGTCGACCAGTTGCTGCAAGCGCCAGCCGTCACGGGCTTCGAGGTCTTGCTGGACGTGCATCAGCTTGTCCAGGTCCTCTTCGGTGACGCAGTTCTGCGCCAGGTGATGGTATTGCGCGAGCAACTCGCCAACGCCGTCCAGGCCTTCGGCAACCACGTCGAACACTGTCCGTCCGTCGGCCACCGGCAATTCTTGCGGCAATTCGCCGATCTTCAGGCCCGGGGCACGCCAAACAGAGCCGTCATCGGGCTTCTGATCGCCTTTAACCAGCTTCATCATGCTGGACTTGCCGGTGCCGTTGCGGCCGATGATGCACACCCGCTCACCACGGGCGATCTGCCAGGACACCTTGTCCAACAACGGCATAGCGCCGAAAGCAAGGGACACATCGCTGAATTTGAGCAGGGTCATACGCTTCTCCAAAAACTGGGCGCGCATTCTACCTGACTTGAAGGTGGGATGCGGTCGGCATTTTCGCTGTCGACACGTTCTGCAGGACATTTACGATGAACTTCAGCCAGCCGGCCGGCAAAGCTTTCGCCGGTCGCTGGCAAAAGGCTAAGCTAGGGGCAATCAGTGTCGGCGGTGCCGGTGCTAGTCGTGATTTCTCTGCACGGACGTCTCATGCGCAGTCGCCTTTTCAACTTTTTATCTTGTCTGCTTCTTTCCGCCACCGCCGTTCAATCCGCCCAGGCCGTGGACCTCACCACCCAACGTCAATATTACGATGAAGCCAAACGCGCCCTCGCCAAAGGCGACAGCGGGCCGTACATGCAATACAGCCAGGCCCTGGCCGACTACCCGCTCACGCCGTACCTGGCCTATGACGAGCTGACCGCGCGCCTGAAAACCGCGAGCAACGAGGAAATCGAACAGTTCCTCGCTAAAAACGGTGACCTGCCCCAGGCCAACTGGATGAAGCTGCGCTGGTTGCGCTGGCTGGCCGACCGTGGCGACTGGCAGACGTTTGAAAAGTACTACGACGCCAAACTCAATTTCGTCGAACTGGACTGCCTGCATGGTCAGTACCAGCTCACCCATAACTTGAAAGCCGAAGGCTACAAGACCACCGAAAAACTCTGGCTGACCGGCAAATCCCAACCCGCCGCGTGTGACGCCACGTTCGGCCAGTGGGCCGCCGATGGCCAACTCACTGAACAGAAAATCTGGGACCGCGCCAAGCTCGCCGCCGAAGCACGCAACTACGCGCTGGCCAACAGCCTGGTGAAAACCCTGCCGACCCTTGGCGCCCAAGGCCGGCTGATGGTCGACGTGGCGCAAAAGCCGGACATGCTCAGCGACCCGTCACGCTTCCTGCCGGCCAACGAGGCCATGTCTGACGCCGTCGGCCTGGGCCTGCGCCGCCTGGCCCGCCAGGACCCGGACAAGGCCATGGCGCTGCTCGACGGCTACGCCAGCAGCATGCACTTCTCGCGTGACGAAAAAGTGTCGATCGCCCGCGAAATCGGCTTGACCCTGGCACGCCGCTACGACCCGCGCGCGCTGGACGTGATGACCAAATACGACCCCGAGCTGCGTGACAACACCGTCTCCGAATGGCGCCTGCGCCTGCTGCTGCGTCTGGCACGCTGGGAAGATGCCTACCAGTTGACCCGCAAGCTCCCACAAGACCTGGCGACCACCAACCGCTGGCGTTACTGGCAAGCGCGCAGCCTGGAGCTGGCCGAGCCGAAAAACCCGCAGCCGCTGGTGCTGTACAAAAACCTTGCACAAGAACGGGATTTCTACGGTTTCCTTGCCGCCGACCGCTCCAAGGCGCCGTATCAGCTGAAAAACAAGCCGCTGGTGATGAGCCAGGCGCTGGTCAACAAGGTCCGTAACACGCCCGGCGTACGCCGCGCGCTGGAGTTCTATGCACGTGGCCAGATTGTCGATGGCCGCCGCGAGTGGTACCACGTCAGCCGCCACTTCAATCGCGATGAAATGGTCGCCCAGGCCAAGCTGGCCTACGACATGAAGTGGTACTTCCCGGCCATCCGCACCATCAGCCAGGCCCAGTACTGGGATGACCTGGATATCCGCTTCCCGATGGCCCACCGTGACACCTTGGTGCGCGAAGCCAAGGTGCGTGGCCTGCATTCCAGCTGGGTGTTTGCCATTACCCGCCAGGAAAGTGCCTTCATGGACGACGCGCGCTCCGGCGTCGGCGCCAGCGGCCTGATGCAACTGATGCCCGGCACCGCCAAGGAAACCGCACGCAAGTTCAGCATCCCACTGGCCTCCCCGGCCCAGGTGCTGGACCCGGACAAAAACATCCAGCTTGGCGCCGCCTACCTGAGCCAGGTGCACAGCCAGTTCAACGGCAACCGCGTGCTTGCCTCCGCCGCCTACAACGCTGGCCCAGGGCGTGTACGCCAATGGCTGCGCGGTGCTGATCACCTGAGTTTTGATGTGTGGGTGGAAAGCATCCCGTTCGACGAAACCCGCCAGTACGTGCAGAACGTGCTGTCTTATTCGGTGATCTACGGGCAAAAGCTCAACTCACCGCAGCCGTTGGTGGATTGGCATGAGCGGTATTTTGACGATCAGTAAGGTTGACTGACGAAGAGCCTGTGGTGGTTTTTTCTGGTGCGGGGCTTGTTGTGCAGAGCAGTCTTAGTGTGGAGAGCAGGCCTGTTGTGGCGAGCAGGCTTGCCCTGCGCTGGAGTGCGAAGCGCTCCCCATCCAGGCGCCTCGGCATAACCGCTCAAACCGGGTAGACAGGTTTTGGGGCTGCTACGCAGCCCAACGCGGGGCAAGCCCGCTCGCCACAACATGCCTACTTGCCACAACAAGCTTGCTCACCACAACAAGCCTACTTGCCACACCAAGCCCGCTCGCCACATCCGGCCTGCTAGCCACAACAGGCCTGCTCACCACAGGAACAGCGCAACGCAGGCCGGCTATGCCTCGCTTTTCGCGACCTCATCACCATCATTGAACTGCAACGCCGCCAACCGCGCATACAAAGGATTGCTCGCGATCAGTTGCTGATGCGTGCCCACCGCCACCAGCTTGCCCTGGTCCATCACCGCAATGCGGTCGGCGTTTTTCACCGTTGCCAATCGATGCGCAATCACCAACGTGGTGCGGCCCTGCATCAGTTGCGGCAATGCCTGCTGAATCAAATGCTCGCTCTGGGCATCCAGTGCGCTGGTGGCTTCGTCCAACAGCAGGATCGGCGCGTCCACCAACAACGCACGGGCGATGGCCAGGCGTTGGCGCTGGCCGCCGGAGAGGCCCATGCCGCCGTCGCCAAGGTGAGTCTGATAACCCTGGGGCATTTGCAGGATGAAGTCGTGGGCATGGGCGATGCGCGCCGCAGCCTCGACCTGCGCGGTGGTGGCGGACGGGTTGCCGTAGCGGATGTTTTCTTCGACGCTGCCGAAAAACAGCGCCGGGCTTTGGGACACCAATGCGAAGTGGCGGCGCAGGTCCATCGGGTCGAGCGCGGTCAGCGCGTGGCCTTCGAGCAGAATGCGGCCGTGCTGGGGGTCATAAAAACGCAGCAGCAGGTCGAAGATCGTGGATTTACCGGCGCCGGACGGCCCGACCAGTGCCAGGGTTTCGCCGGGATTAATGGTCAGGCTCAAACCATCGATGGCATAGCTGTCCGGGCGCGACGGGTAGGAAAAGCGCAGGTCTTGCAGTTCCATGCGGCCGCTGACGCGCTCCGGCAACCGTAAGGTGCCATCGGCTGGCGCCTGAATTTCATTGCTCGACTGCAACAACTCGCCAATCCGCTCGGCAGCACCGGCGGCGCGTTGCAGTTCGCCAAGTACTTCGCTCAACGTGCCGACCGCACTGCCGACGATCAGGCTGTAAAACACGAACGCGGCCAGCTCACCGCCGGAAATGCGTCCGCCAATCACGTCCATCCCGCCGACCCACAGCATCACGCCAACGGCGCCGAGCACCAGCATGATCACCAGCGTAATCAGCCAGGCGCGTTGCACGATCCGTTTGCGCGCGGTGGCAAAGGCCTCCTCCACGGTGACGGCAAAACGCTGCTCGTCCTGGACCTGATGGTTGTAGGCCTGCACGGTCTTGATCTGGCCGAGGGTCTCGGACACATAACTGCCGACGTCAGCGATACGGTCCTGGCTCAGGCGCGAGAGGCTGCGCACACGCCGGCCGAAAATCAGGATCGGCGCCAGCACCAGCGGCAGCGCGATCACCACGATACTGGTGAGCTTGGGGTTGGTGACAAACAGCAGCACGATGCCGCCGATGACCATCAGGGCGTTGCGCAGGAACAGCGACAGCGAGGAGCCGATCACCGATTGCAACAAGGTGGTGTCGGTGGTCAACCGCGACTGGATTTCCGAGCTGCGATTGTTTTCGTAAAAGCCGGGGTGCAGGTAGATCAAATGGTTGAACACTTGCCGGCGAATATCCGCCACCACCCGCTCGCCGATCCACGACACCAGGTAAAACCGCGCAAACGTACCCACGGCCAGGCCCAGCACCAGAATCATGAACAGGCCAATGGATTGGTTGAGCAGGTGCGGCGACTGCGTCATAAAACCCTGGTCGACCAGCAGGCGAATGCCCTGCCCCATGGACAAGGTGATGCCTGCCGTGACGATCAGCGCCAGCAAGGCACCCAGCGCCTGCCAACGGTAGGGCGCGATAAAGCGGCTGGCCAAGCGGATCGCACGGCGTTGACGGACTGAGAACATGGAGGGCATCACCTGCGCAGGGGAGATAAGTATCTACACCACAACATTGGGGGAACTTGAGTAAATAACAATGAGTCAGGTTAATTATGCCCGCCGATGCTGATCCCTAGAGGTTATCGGTCTAACCCCCATCTGGAAATTTGTATCGCTTTCTGGTGGACTGGTTGTTCGAACCGGTGACTTTGTAAGGAGTTGTAATAGCTTGGTCACGCGGGGGGCTTAATGTAAGAAACACAGTAGGTACACAACCTGATGAGGAGACAGGCCATGACCTTGCAAAACAGCAGCGATGCCAAGATTGAAGTAATCCGCCAACCGCAGCATCTGCCTTGCTCCGTGATCGACGCTCAAGGCCGCGAAGTGCAGATTACCGAAGAGATGATCCAGCAAGCGTGCCGCGAACTGGAACAGCGCCTGGTCAAGCCTGCGCAGCAAGGCTGATACGCCCGAGCTCTTTCAAACCCGGCCCCTGTGGCCGGGTTTTTTATGCCTTGCGTATGCGCACGCCCCTTACCGGCGCGTTGCGTTAAAGCAGTTCGGCGCCCAGGGCGGTGACGATCGCCGACAGCGCGGCAGAGTCGCCATTGATTCGCACCTTCAAGCCGTCAATCTCACGGCGCTGCGGATAATGCTTGCGCAGCAGGTCGAACGCCTTGCGTTGCTCGTCCACAGAGCCTACGAGGCTACGGCGAAAATCCGCGTCATCACGGCGCGGGTCGTACACGCTGCGGCACAAGGTCGCCAACGCCCAGGCCGGGTCGGTCGAAGCGTTCAAGTGCACCTCGGCCAGCCAGGGCTGCGGCAGCAGATCGCTTAGCTGGATGCTCGGCGCCTGGCCCAGATGGGCGCAGAACGCCTGATAAATCTGTGCAGTGCCGCGCTGCTTGCCGTCGAGGCTGTACCCGGCGATATGCGGAGTGGCCAGCACACACAGGTCAGCCAGGTCGGCGTCCACTTCCGGCTCACCCTCCCACACGTCCAGCACGGCCTGCAGGTCCTCGCGCGCCAGCAACACTTCGCGCAGGGCCGCGTTATCCAACACCGGACCACGGCTGGCATTGATCAGCCAGGCGCCAGGCCTGAGGCGGTTGAGGCGCTCGCGGTCAAACAAATGCCAGGTGGAGCCGTTGCCGGACTTGGTCAGCGGCGTGTGCAGGCTGATGACGTCGCACTGCTGGATGATCTGTTCGAGGCTGACGTACTCGCCGTCTTCAGCGATCTGGCGCGGCGGGTCACACACCAGCACGTTCCAGCCCAGGCCCTTGAGCACCTTGACCAACCGCCCGCCGACTTCACCGGCACCCACAACGCCATAGGTGCGCTGATTGAGGTCAGCGCCTTCGATTTCGGCCAGGGTCTGCAGGCTGCCCAGCACATAGTCCACCACGCCACGCGCATTGCAGCCCGGCGCGCTGGACCAGGTGATGCCGGCCTGCTTGAAGTAATCCAGGTCCAGATGGTCGGTGCCGATGGTGCAAGTGCCGACAAACCGTACCTGCGTGCCTTCCAGCAACGCGCGATTGACGTTGGTCACCGAGCGCACCAGCAGCACGTCGGCCTGCTCGACCGTGGCGCGGTCGATGGACCGGCCGGGCACCCGGCGAATCTCGCCAAACCCTTCGAAGAATGCATCGAGCAGCGGGATATTTTCGTCGGCAACAATCAGCATGGCAGGCTCCTTTCGCGGACCAGCAGTGTACAGGGATGCGATCTGTGTAACACCGCAGATGCCAGGTGGGCAGTGCTTATGTGGGCGCCGGGCTTGCCCGCGATAGCATCACCTCGGTACAGCTGATGGACCGAGGCGTCTGCATCGCAGGCAAGCCAGCGCCCACACAAGCCAGCACACACAGGATTAACGCGGCTGGCGCAGGAGCGCTTACAAATCGCTAACACAGGTTTTTTCCTGACCGTTGCGTCAGCGCGTAGACTTCGCCGTCCTTTGCAATACTTTTACTGGACACTCGCACGTGAACACCGCCACTACCGCCCTCTCCCGCCCCGCCCGCGTCAGCCGCGAGGTGCGCAGCCTGCTGACCCTGGCCCTGCCGATCATGATTGGCCAACTCGCGACCACCGCCATGGGCTTCGTCGACGCGGTGATGGCCGGGCGCGTGAGCCCGCGAGACCTGGCAGCGGTGGCCCTGGGCAACTCGATCTGGATTCCGGTGTACCTGCTGATGACCGGCACCTTGCTGGCCACCACGCCCAAGGTCGCCCAGCGCTTCGGCGCCGGCCACTACACCGAGATCGGCCCGCTGGTGCGTCAATCGCTGTGGCTGGCCGTGGTGGTCGGGCTCACCGCGCTGCTGATGCTGGTCAGCGCCGAGCCGATCCTGCATGCGATGAATGTCGACCCCGAGCTGATCAAACCGTGCATGGCCTACTTGCACGGCATCGCCTCCGGCATGCCGGCCATCGCCCTGTATTACGTGCTGCGCTGCTTCAGCGATGGCCTGGGCCGCACGCGCCCGAGCATGGTCATGGGCCTGTGCGGGCTGGCGCTGAATATTCCGCTGAACTACGTGTTCATTTATGGCCACTTCGGCGTGCCGGCCATGGGCGGCGTGGGTTGCGGCTGGGCCACGGCAATCGTGATGTGGGTGATGATGCTCGGCCTGGCCGCGTGGACGCGCTGGGCACCGGCCTATCAGAGCAGCGAGTTGTTCAAGCGTTTCGACTGGCCACAATGGTCGGTGATCAAGCGTGTGCTGAGCATCGGCCTGCCGATTGGCATCGCGGTGTTTGCCGAATCGAGCATCTTTGCGGTGATCGCCCTGCTGATCGGCAGCCTGGGCGCCAGCGTAGTGGCCGGACACCAGATCGCGCTGAACTTCAGTTCGCTGGTGTTCATGATCCCTTACTCGCTGAGCATGGCCGTGACCGTGCGTGTCGGCCAGGCCCTGGGCCGCGGCGAGCCGCGTGAGGCGCGTTTCGCTGCTGGAGTCGGCATGGGCACGGCACTGACCTACGCGTGCCTGTCGTGCAGCCTGATGCTGCTGTTTCGCGAGCAAATTGCCACGATCTACACCCCGGATCCCTCGGTGATCCACGTGGCGTCGATGCTGATCGTGTTTGCGGCGCTGTTCCAGTTTTCGGACGCGATCCAGGTCACGGCCGCCGGCGCGCTGCGGGGTTATCAGGACACAAGGGTGACCATGGTGCTGACCTTGTTCGCGTATTGGGGCGTGGGGTTGCCGGTGGGTTACGCGCTGGGGCTGACCGATTGGCTGGGCGCCGCCAGTGGGCCCAGTGGCTTGTGGCAGGGACTGATCGTGGGCTTGAGCTGCGCCGCCGCGATGCTGGTGATCCGCCTGACACGCAGCGCGCGCCGGCGGATTCGCCTGGTTTAATCGGCCTTCTTGCGAATCCAGTACAGGTACGTACCGGCCTGTTCCTGCTGATCCACCAGTTCGTGGTCAAGGAACACGCAGAACTTGGGAATATCGCGGCGGGTGGACGGGTCGGTCGCAATCACCTTGAGCAAGCCGCCGGGCGGCAAGTCGCGGATGTGCTGGTGCAGCATCATCACCGGCTCCGGGCAGTTGAGGCCGGTGGCGTCGAGCACGGCGTCTGCCGGCAATTCGAGGGGCTGGTTCATACGTCACTCCTGAAACGTGCACCGCTCAAATGTGGGAGCGGCGGTTCGACTTGCTCGCGAAGACGCGGGCACATTCAACATAAATTTCGACGGTTATACCGCTTTAGCGAGCAAGCCCGCTGCCACATTGGTCTTGTGGTCACCTCAAGGTGTCAGCGGGACTTCTGTTTCTTCGCATCCACCAGCCGACGCAAGTGGCAGGTCACTTCCTCACGGTCGTGGTACAGCTGCTTGCAGCCGATCTCAACACGAATACCACGCGCCTTGAAGCCGTCTTCGATGCGTTCCAGCAAACGCTTCACCTCGGCGTAACGCTGCTTCATCGGCAACTTCAGGTTCACCACCGCCTCACGGCAATAGCCTTCGCCAATCCAGGTTTCCAGCAGGGCCGCGTTACGCGCCGGCTTCTCGACGATATCGCACACCATCCAGTCCACCGGCTGCTTGGGCACAAAGGTAAAGCCGTCGGCCATCAGGTGCTGAACCAGGCCGGTGTCCATCAGGCTTTCGGCCATTGGGCCGTTGTCGATGGCCGTAACCAACATGCCACGGTTGACCAATTGCCAGGTCCAGCCGCCAGGCGCTGCGCCGAGGTCGACGCCGGTCATGTCGCTGTGCAGGCGCTCATCCCACTGGTCGCGGGGGATGAAGTGGTGCCAGGCCTCTTCCAGCTTCAGGGTGGAGCGGCTTGGCGCCTCACGCGGGAACTTGAGGCGCGGGATGCCCATCGGCCACATCGCCGAGTTGTTCGACTCGGCCAGGCCCATGAACACTTCGCGGCCGCTCTTGAACGTCAGCAGCAGGCGCGGCTTGCTCGGGTCGTCGACCAGCTTGCCGGCATTCAGCAAGGCTTTGCGCAGGTGCACTTCGAATTTCTTGCAGAAGTTCGACAGTTCCTTGCCGTCGTTGGTGTCGACCATCTCCAGCCACAGGCTGCCGCACACCGGGAAGCCTTGCAGGTGCGCGAGGATCACGCTGATACGGTCGGTTTCCGGCAGGTCGATGAACACCCCGCGCGCCCACTGCCTTGGGAAGATCAGCTCGGCAAAGCGCTGGCCGTGCATCAGGCGCTGGGCGCCGTCTTCTTCGGTGCAGACAAATTCGGCACACGCGCTGCCGGTCTTGGTCTTGGCATAGCCGGAAACGTTGAGGCGCGCGGCGTGTTCCGCGATCTCGGAACAGACTTCGCCTTCAAAACCCGGCCGGCAGTGCATAAAAAGGGTGTTCATCAACTCTCCTGGTGAATCAACCGGCATTGCGCTATCGCACTACCTGTCATGAAAACGCGCGCATGATAGCCGAGTTCGGAACCTTGGACTTAACGATAGAGTCCAGTTATTAGCCTGCTAATGAAAACAGGGCTAAGTTGATAGCTCTGTTCGTCCCGTCAGGTCCGTAGCCGTGCGGACCATAAGGAGTCATGTAATGTCATCCCTTGATAGCCTGAGAACCCTTAAAACCCTGCAAATCGACGACAAGACCTACCACTACTTCAGCTTGCCCGAAGCCGCCAAGAGCCTGGGTGACCTGGACAAGCTACCGATGTCCCTCAAGGTGCTGCTGGAAAACCTGCTGCGCTGGGAAGATGACAAAACCGTCACCGGCACCGACCTAAAGGCCATCGCCGCCTGGCTCAAAGAGCGCCAGTCCGACCGCGAAATCCAATACCGCCCGGCCCGCGTGCTGATGCAAGACTTTACCGGCGTGCCCGCCGTGGTCGACCTGGCCGCCATGCGCGCCGCCGTGGCCAAGGCCGGTGGCGACCCGCAGCGCATCAACCCGCTCTCCCCCGTGGACCTGGTCATCGACCACTCGGTGATGGTCGACAAATTCGGCAGCACCAGCGCGTTCGAGCAAAACGTCGACATCGAAATGCAGCGCAACGGTGAACGCTACGCCTTCCTGCGTTGGGGCCAAAGCGCCTTTGACAACTTCAGCGTGGTGCCACCGGGCACCGGCATCTGCCACCAGGTCAACCTTGAATACCTGGGCCGCACCGTGTGGACCAAGGACGAAGACGGCCGCACCTACGCCTTCCCGGACACGCTGGTAGGCACCGACTCGCACACCACCATGATCAACGGCCTCGGCGTACTCGGCTGGGGCGTGGGCGGCATCGAAGCAGAAGCGGCGATGCTCGGCCAGCCGGTGTCGATGCTGATTCCGGAAGTGATCGGCTTCAAGCTCACCGGCAAACTCAAGGAAGGCATCACCGCCACCGACCTGGTGCTGACCGTCACCCAGATGCTGCGTAAAAAAGGCGTGGTGGGTAAGTTCGTCGAGTTCTACGGCGACGGCCTGGCCGACCTGCCGCTGGCCGACCGCGCCACCATCGCCAACATGGCGCCGGAATACGGCGCCACCTGCGGCTTTTTCCCGGTGGATGAAGTGACGCTGGACTACCTGCGCCTGTCCGGTCGCCCTGCCGAAACCGTCAAACTGGTGGAGGCCTACACCAAGGCCCAGGGCCTGTGGCGCATCGCCGGCCAGGAGCCGGTATTCACCGACACCCTGGCGCTGGACATGGGCAGCGTCGAAGCCAGCCTCGCCGGGCCGAAACGCCCGCAGGACCGTGTGTCTCTGCCGAATGTAGGCCAGGCCTTCAGCGATTTCCTCGACCTGCAATTCAAACCGACCAGCAAAGAAGAAGGCCGCCTGGAAAGCGAAGGCGGCGGCGGTGTCGCCGTGGGCAACGCCGACTTGGTGGGCGAAACCGACTATGAGTACGACGGCCACACCTATCGCCTGAAAAACGGCGCCGTGGTGATTGCCGCGATTACCTCATGCACCAACACGTCCAACCCCAGCGTGATGATGGCCGCAGGCCTGGTGGCGAAAAAAGCCGTGGAGAAAGGCCTCACCAGCAAACCCTGGGTAAAAACCTCGCTGGCGCCTGGCTCCAAAGTGGTCACCGACTATTACAAGGCGGCGGGCCTCACCCAGTACCTCGACCAGCTTGGCTTTGACCTGGTCGGCTATGGCTGCACCACCTGCATCGGCAACTCCGGTCCATTGCCCGAGCCGATCGAAAAAGCCATCCAAAAAGCCGACCTCGCCGTCGCCTCGGTGCTCTCCGGCAACCGTAACTTCGAGGGCCGCGTACACCCCCTGGTGAAAACCAACTGGCTGGCCTCGCCGCCCCTGGTGGTCGCCTACGCCTTGGCCGGTACGGTGCGCATCGACATCAGCAGCGAGCCGCTGGGCGAAGGCAAAGACGGCAAGCCGGTGTACCTGAAAGACATCTGGCCAAGCAGCAAGGAAATCGCCGACGCCGTGGCTCAAGTCAGCACCGGCATGTTCCACAAGGAATATGCCGAGGTGTTTGCCGGCGATGAGCAGTGGCAAGCGATTGAAGTGCCGCAAGCGGCGACTTACGTATGGCAGAAAGACTCTACGTACATCCAGCACCCACCGTTCTTCGACGACATCGCCGGGCCACTGCCGGTCATCGAGGACGTCAAAGGCGCCAACGTACTGGCCTTGCTGGGCGATTCGGTGACCACCGACCACATCTCCCCAGCTGGCAACATCAAGGCCGACAGCCCCGCCGGGCGCTACCTGCGCGAGCAGGGCGTGGAGCCGCGTGACTTCAACTCCTACGGCTCACGCCGGGGCAACCATGAAGTGATGATGCGCGGCACGTTTGCCAATATCCGTATCCGCAACGAAATGCTTGGCGGCGAAGAGGGCGGCAACACGCTGTACATCCCCACCGGCGAGAAAATGCCGATCTACGATGCGGCCATGAAATACCAGGCGTCGGGCACACCGCTGGTGGTGATCGCCGGCCAGGAGTACGGCACCGGCTCAAGCCGCGACTGGGCAGCCAAGGGCACCAACCTGCTGGGGGTCAAGGCAGTGATCGCCGAGAGCTTCGAGCGCATTCACCGTTCCAACCTGGTGGGCATGGGCGTGCTGCCGTTGCAGTTCAAGCTGGATCAGAACCGCAAGGCGCTGAAACTCACCGGCAAGGAGAAGATCGACATTCTTGGGCTGACCCATGCCGAGATCGAGCCGCGGATGAACCTGACGTTGGTGATTACGCGCGAGGATGGCAGCAGCGAGAAGGTCGAAGTGCTGTGCCGGATCGACACCCTCAATGAAGTGGAATACTTCAAGGCCGGCGGGATTCTGCACTATGTGCTGCGCCAGTTGATCGCCTCTTAAGCAACACTGCAAAACCAATGTGGGAGGGGGCTTGCCCCCGATGGCGGTGGGTCAGGTATAGATACTCAACCTGACACACCGCTATCGGGGGCAAGCCCCCTCCCACCTTTCAACCTGTGTTTAACCTTTCAAATCAGCTGAACAGCCACTTCCACAACAGCACCAGCACGATAACCGCCAGCACCGGCCGCGCAATGCGGTAGGCCTTGGGATGCTTGCGCTTCCATTGCTTGACCACACCGCTGAACTTGTCGCTGAAGGTCTTGCTCCAGGCATACGCCTGGTTGATCCCGCCAACGCGTTCATCGTCCAAGTTCTGCGGCGCAGTGGCGCGACCCAGTTGCTTGCTGACCCAACGGTTGACGCGGGTCATGATGCGGTTGCTCAGCGGGCGTTCGATGTCGCAGAACAGGATCACGCGGGTCTGGTCGGTTTCGTTCTTCACCCAGTGCACGTAGGTTTCGTCGAACATCACGTCCTCACCGTCGCGCCAGGCATAGACCTGGCCGTCGACGAAGATGCGGCAATCGTCGGAGTTAGGCGTGGACAGCCCGAGGTGATAGCGCAGGGAACCGGCAAACGGGTCGCGGTGCGGGTTGAGGTGACTGCCGCCCGGCAACAGCGCGAACATCGCACCCTTGACGTTGGGGATGCTGCTGACCAGGGCCACGGTTTTCGGGCACAGCGCCTCGGCCGATGGCAGCGGTTTGTCGTACCACTTGAGGTAGAAACGCTTCCAGCCCTTCTTGAAGAACGAACCGAAACCGGCGTCGTTGTTCTTTTCGGCGGCGCGGATGTAACCCTCGTCGAACAGGTGCATGGCCTCTTCGCGGATCACTTCCCAATTGTCCTTGAGCACATCCAGTTCCGGGAACTTGCTGCGGTCCAGGTACGGTTTGGACGGCACGGCCGAGAACAGGTACATCAGGGCGTTATAGGGTGCAAACAGCGCCGAATGGTTGACGAACTGACGCAACATCGGCAAACGCGCCTTGCCACGCAGGTGCACATACAGCGTGCTGCCGATAAACAACAGCAACACCGACAGTTTGGCGGCCAAAGAAAAGGTCATGCAGCAACTCCTGGAAATAAGCGCCTGGCCAACAGCCTCCCGTCGACGGGAAACCAGACGTAGCAGCCGGCCATGATAAACACTTGGGCCATTATGCAGAAGGCCCAGGCCGACCGGCTGACATAAATCAACACCCTGGGGCCCTTGTGGCCTGCGGGCCGGTAGTGGCCTGCAAGCTTGTAATGGCCTGCAAGCTTGTAGTGGCCTGCAAGCTGGTCGTGGCGAGCGGGCTTGCCCCGCGCTGGGGCGCGCAGCGCTCCCACTTCAGACGTCGCGGTGTACTTGATAGACCGCGTTGTCAGGTTTTAGGGGCTGCTTCGCAGCCCAACGCGGGGCAAGCCCGCTCGCCACAGCAAGCCCACAGGCCACATCAAGCCGCTCGCCACAACAGCCCTACTTGCTACACAGTACCGATCAGGCCTGGGTTTCCTGGTCGGTGAACAAATCGCTGAACAGCATGCTCGACAGGTAGCGTTCACCGGAGTCCGGCAGGATCACCACGATGGTCTTGCCCTGCATTTCCGGTTTCTCGGCCAGACGCACGGCCACGGCCATTGCGGCGCCACAGGAAATACCGCACAGAATTCCCTCTTCCTGCATCAGCCGCAGGGCCATGGCCTTGGATTCCTCGTCGGTCACCAGCTCCACGCGGTCAACCATCGACAGATCGAGGTTTTTCGGCACAAACCCGGCGCCGATGCCCTGGATCTTGTGCGGGCTCGGCTTGATCTCTTCACCGGCCAACGCCTGGGTGATGACCGGCGAGACAATCGGCTCTACCGCCACCGACAGAATCGGTTTGCCCGCCGTGTTCTTGATATAACGCGACACGCCGGTAATGGTGCCGCCAGTGCCTACGCCCGCGACCAGCACGTCCACGGCACCATCGGTGTCGTTCCAGATTTCCGGGCCGGTGGTTTTTTCGCGGATCGCCGGGTTGGCCGGGTTTTCGAACTGCGCCGGCATGAAGTAGGTGGCCGGGTCGCTGGCGACGATCTCGCCAGCCTTGTCGATCGCGCCTTTCATGCCTTTGGCCGGCTCGGTCAACACCAGCTCGGCGCCAAGCGCCTTGAGCACTTTACGCCGCTCGATGCTCATCGACGCCGGCATGGTCAGCAGCAGCTTATAGCCACGGGCGGCGGCCACAAACGCCAGGCCGATGCCGGTGTTGCCGGAAGTCGGTTCTACAATCGTCATGCCCGGCTTGAGTTTGCCGGTGCTTTCGGCGTCCCAGATCATGTTTGCGCCGATGCGGCACTTCACCGAATAACCTGGGTTACGCCCCTCGATCTTGGCCAGGATGGTCACGCCACGCGGTGCGATGCGGTTGATCTGCACCAGGGGCGTGTTACCGATGGAGTGCGCGTTGTCTGCAAAGATACGGCTCATGACGGGTCCTTAAGGCAATTTCAACAAGGCCACAAGGGTATGCCTCAGGCTGGTAGGCGTCCAGTCAGAGGAACGTTGGGCCGGTACGCGCGGTCCATCGCCTATAACGTTGGAGAACCTGCACATGAAACGTCGCTACAGTGGGCTGCTATGGATCGTCGCCGTACTGGTGGTAGTACTGATTGCCCTGGACCTCGCCCTGCCCTACCTGGTGCGCAACTACCTGAACGACAAGCTCGCCGACATGGGCGACTACCGTGGCCAGGTCACGGATGTGGACGTGGCGCTGTGGCGCGGGGCCTATAAAATCAACGGCCTGCAGATCGTCAAAGTCGACGGTAAAGTGCCGGTTCCGTTCGTCAAAGCGCCGGTGATCGACGTGTCGGTGAGCTGGCATTCATTGTGGTACGACCATGCGGTGGTGGCCGAGGTGCAGTTCTTCCAGCCGGAGCTGAACTTCGTCGACGGTGGCAACCAGCAGGCATCGCAGACCGGTAAAGGCACCGACTGGCGTGAACAGTTGGGCAAATTGTTGCCGATCACCCTCAACGAAGTCCGCATTCAGGACGGCAAGATTGCCTTTCACAACTTCAATTCCAAGCCTGCGGTGAATATCTACGCCACCCAGGTCAACGCCAGCTTCTACAACCTGACTAATGTGGTGGACATCAAAGGCAAGCGGGACGCCACCTTTGAAGGCAAGGCGCAATTGCTCGGCCAGGCGCCCCTGGAAGCCACCGCGGCTTTCGACCCGCTGAGCAACTTCGAAGACTTCGAATTCCGCTTTCGCGCCAAGGATATTCAACTCAAACGCCTGAATGACTTCGCGTCGGCGTACGGCAAGTTCGACTTCAAGGCCGGCACCGGTGATGTGGTGGTCGAAGCTCAGGCCGAAAAAGGCCAACTGAGCGGTTATATCAAGCCGCTGCTGCGCGACGTAGAGGTGTTCGACTGGAAACAGGATGTCGAAAACAAGGACAAGAACATCTTCCGTTCGATCTGGGAAGCCGTGGTCGGCGCCAGCGAGACCGTATTAAAAAACCAGAACAAAAACCAGTTTGCCACCCGCGTGGAACTCAGCGGCAGCGTGCACCAGCAAAATATCAGTGCGTTCTCGGCATTCTTGGCGATCTTGCGTAATGGTTTTATCCAGGCATTTAATGCGCGGTATGAACAACCCAAGCCCAGCGCGGACTGAGCCGCACGCCGACCGAGAGATGGCCTAGCGATTAGCGTGCCGACGGGTGAATGACAACAACGAGTAAGGACACTGAGCATGCGCATTACAGGCTGGATACTGACAATTATTGGCTACCTTTTGGCCTATTCAGGCTTCGTGAAAATAGTGGGGTTCGCCATGCACGGCGGCCCCATCGCCGGCATGATGATCCTCGCCGGGACGGTCACCCTGGTGCTGGCCGCGCTGGCCCTTTGGGGCGGCAGCAAGCTCAGGGACAAAGCGGACGCGCGGGCGTACGCGTTGGAGAAAGCCACCAAGGGTCGCGCGTGACCGGCCATTCAGAGACTGAATAACCCGTCTGCGTTCACAGTCGCCGGGGCTGCACGGTATAGTCCGGGCATTGATGAATTCGAGGAATGACCGATGAAGTTCGAAGGCACCCAGGCCTATGTGGCTACCGATGACCTGAAACTGGCCGTCAACGCCGCCATCACCCTGGAACGGCCGCTGCTGGTCAAGGGCGAGCCCGGCACCGGCAAGACCATGCTTGCCGAGCAGCTGGCCGAATCCTTCGGCGCCAAGCTGATCACCTGGCACATCAAATCCACCACCAAGGCACATCAGGGCCTCTACGAGTACGACGCGGTCAGCCGCCTGCGCGACTCGCAATTGGGCGTGGACAAGGTTCACGATGTGCGCAACTACTTGAAGAAGGGCAAGCTCTGGGAAGCCTTCGAGTCCGAGGAGCGCGTGATTCTGCTGATCGATGAAATCGACAAGGCCGACATCGAGTTCCCCAACGACTTGCTGCAAGAACTCGACAAGATGGAGTTCTACGTCTACGAAATCGACGAGACCATCAAGGCCAAGAAACGCCCGATCATCATCATTACCTCCAACAACGAGAAAGAGCTGCCGGACGCGTTTCTGCGCCGCTGCTTCTTCCATTACATCGCCTTCCCTGACCGCACCACCCTGCAAAAGATCGTCGATGTGCACTACCCCGACATCAAGAAAGACCTGGTCAGCGAAGCGCTGGACGTGTTCTTCGACGTGCGCAAGGTGCCAGGCCTGAAGAAAAAGCCGTCCACCTCCGAACTGGTCGACTGGCTCAAGCTGCTGATGGCCGACAACATCGGCGAAGCCGTGCTGCGCGAACGCGACCCCACCAAAGCCATTCCGCCGTTGGCCGGCGCCCTGGTGAAAAACGAGCAAGACGTGCAGTTGCTGGAACGTCTGGCCTTCATGAGCCGTCGCGGTAATCGATAATGTTGCTCAACCTGTTCAATGAGATGCGTGCCGCCAAGGTGCCGGTGTCGGTGCGCGAGCTGCTCGACCTGATCAACGCGCTGAAACAGCGTGTGGTCTTCGCCGACATGGACGAGTTTTACTACTTGGCCCGCGCGATTCTGGTCAAGGACGAGCGGCATTTCGACAAGTTCGACCGCGCGTTCGGTGCCTATTTCAACGGCCTGGAAAAGCTCGACGACCACCTGCAGGCGCTGATCCCCGAAGAGTGGCTGCGCAAGGAGTTCGAACGCTCGTTGAGCGATGAAGAGCGTGCGCAGATCCAGTCCCTCGGTGGCTTGGACAAGCTCATCGAAGAATTCAAGAAACGCCTGGAAGAACAGAAAGAGCGCCATGCCGGCGGCAACAAGTGGATCGGCACCGGCGGCACCAGCCCGTTCGGCTCCGGCGGCTACAACCCGGAAGGCATCCGTGTGGGTGAGGCCGGCAAGCGCCAGGGCAAGGCGGTAAAAGTCTGGGACCAGCGCGAGTACAAGAACCTCGACGATCAGGTGGAGCTGGGCACGCGCAACATCAAGATTGCCCTGCGCCGCCTGCGCAAGTTCGCGCGCCAGGGTGCGGCCGAAGAGCTCGACATCGACGGCACCATCGACCACACCGCCCGCGATGCCGGGCTGCTGAATATTCAGATGCGTCCGGAGCGGCGCAACACCATCAAACTGCTGTTGCTGTTCGACATCGGCGGCTCAATGGACGCCCACGTGAAGATCTGCGAAGAGCTGTTCTCTGCGTGCAAGACCGAGTTCAAGCACCTGGAGTACTTCTACTTCCATAACTTCGTGTACGAGTCGGTGTGGAAGAACAACCAGCGCCGCACCTCCGAACGCACCTCCACCCAGGACTTGCTGCATAAATACGGCGCCGATTACAAAGTGATCTTTATCGGCGATGCGTCGATGGCACCGTATGAAATCACTCAGGCCGGCGGCAGCGTCGAGCACTGGAATGAGGAGCCTGGGTACGTGTGGATGCAGCGTTTCATGGCCAAGTACAAGAAGCTGATCTGGATTAACCCGTACCCGAAAGACACGTGGGGGTATACGGCGTCGACGGGAATTGTGCGCGAGCTGGTGGAAGATCAGATGTATCCGCTGACGCTGCGGGGCCTGGAAGAAGGGATGCGCTTTCTCTCCAAGTAATTCAAACCTCCCACGCAACGCACATCCCATGTGGGAGGGGCTTGCCCCCGATAGCAGGGTGTCAGCCAATGCAACGGGCACTCAAAGGCCGCTATCGGGGGGCAAGCCCCCTCCTACATTTTTAGCCTTCGCTGAGGCGCTGCAAAAAGTCCACATGCTGCCGATGCGCCGTCTCCTGCACCACCGGCGCCAAGCGCACCTTCTCCCCCGGCAAACATTGCGCCAGCCGCGCCAGCGCCAAGGGCGTCAACGCGCCTAAACGCGGGTAGCCACCAATGGTCTGCCGATCATTGAGCAGCACAATCGGCTGCCCATCCGGCGGCACCTGGATGGCCCCCAGCGGAATCCCTTCGGAGATCAACGACGGCCCCTGATACTGCAACGGGGTGCCCAGCAGGCGCATGCCCATGCGGTCGGCGCGGCTGTCCAGTGCCCAATCGGTGTTAAAGGCATCGAACAAACTCTGGCCGCTGAATTGGCCGATTTGTGCGCCGACAATCACGTCCAATGGCGCCTTGGCGGGCAAGTCCGGCGCGTTTAACACCTTCATCGCGCCGCCCACCCCGGAGTAAGCCAGCCGCGCGCCTTCGGCCAGCGGCGTGCCGAAACCATCCACACCGCCCAACGCTTCACGCACCACCGTGGCGCAACTGCCCAGCACCTGCGGCGCATCAAAGCCGCCCGGCGCCGCGAGGTAGGCCCGCGCGCCATTGAACGGCTGGGTAAAGCGCAAACGCTGACCCTTTTGCAGGATAAAACTGCGTCCCGGGCTGATCGCACGCTCATCGATGTACGCGCCCAGGTCCGCGCCGGCCAATGCCAGCAAGCAATACTCCTCGGCCTGCACGGTGAACCCGCCCAAGGTGATTTCGACCACCGGCGCATCCAGCGCATTGCCCAGCAGCCAGTTGGCCCAGGACATCGACACCCAATCCAGCGCGCCGCCCTGGGTCACGCCCAGGTGCCGAACGCCAAAGCGGCCGGCATCCTGCAACAGGCACAGCGGCGTGCTGGCCTCGATCAACAAGCGGCTCATGCCTGCGCCTCCAACGGCGTGTCATCGCCACCCAGGTTGATGAATTCGGCGTGACCGACCGCCTCGAAACGCACCGTATCGCCGGGCCGCATCAGGCTGTAACCGTCGCGTTCGCGGTCGAACAGCTTGGCCGGGGTGCGGCCGATCAGGTTCCAGCCACCGGGCGAAACCACCGGGTACGCGGCGGTTTGCCGCTCGGCAATGCCGACGCTGCCGGCCGCCACACGCTTTCGCGGGGTATTGAGGCGTGGCGTCGCCAGGATTTCGTCCACCAACCCCATAAAGGCAAACCCGGGGGCAAACCCGAGGGCGAACACCTGGTATTCATGGGCGCTGTGGCGGCGGATCACGTCCTCAACCGACAGACCGCTGCGCTGGCTGAGCAAGCTCAGTTCCGGGCCGACACTCAGGTCGTACCACACCGGCAACACGTGACACTGGCCACTGCCCTGGGCCTGGGGTTGCAAGTCGGTCAGCGCCTGGCCGATCAACACGCGCGCCTGGGCCGGGGTTAAGGCGGTGAGGTCGTAATGCACCATCAACGTGGTGTAGGACGGCACCAGGTCCACCAACGCCGCGCCAAACTCCTCGCGCAGGCGTTGAGTGGCGGCGAGCATCCACGGCATGTTGGCTTCGGCAATGACATCAAACAGACGCACCATCAGGCAGTCGATCGCCACCACTTCAATGCGTGGCTTCATGCTGGCTTCAGCGCCTCGCGGATACGTTTCACGGCGGCCACCGAACTGGCGTTGTCGCCATGCACACACAAGGTGTTGGCCTGCAACACCAAGGCGCTGCCATCGCTGGCGGTCAGGGCGTCGCCACGGGAAATCGTCAGCGCCTGCTGCACGATGGTTTCGGCATCATGGTGCACGGCGCCCGGCAACTGGCGCGAGACCAGATGCCCCTTGGGGTCGTAGGCGCGGTCGGCAAAGGCCTCGAACCACAAGGTCACCCCGTACTCATCGCCCAAGGCCTGGGCGGCGCTGTTGTCGCGGGTGGCCAGCAGCATCAGCGGCAGGTCGCCATAAGCGGCCACGGCCTGGATCACTGCGCGCAATTGCGCAGGGTTGGCCATCATGTCGTTGTACATCGCGCCATGGGGTTTGACGTAGCTGACCCGCCCGCCTTGCGCACGGCAGATGCCGTCGAGGGCGCCGATCTGGTAGTGCAGCAGGTCCTGGATTTCCTGCGGTGTGTAGGCCATGGAGCGGCGACCGAAGCCTTGCAGGTCCTGGTACGCCGGGTGCGCCCCCACTTGCACGCCGTGCTTGAAGGCCAGGCTGACGGTCTTGCGCATGATGCTCGGATCACCGGCATGAAAGCCGCAGGCCACGTTGGCGCAATCGATGAACGGCATGACCTCGGCGTCCAGACCCATGGTCCAGTTGCCAAAGCTTTCGCCGATGTCGCAATTCAATAGCAGACGGCTCACGGTGGGTGCTCCTCCAGGCGTTGTTTTTCAGGCGTTGTATTTTTTGTAGTGTGGGATTTTTCGTACAGAACTGGCAACTTGTCCTCACACCCCAACGACGCTTATCGTGGAATAGCTCGATTTTTGGCGTTTGCGCGGTGCGGCGTCCAACTAATAAAAACCGATCCATGCATAAGAAAAGTTGATCCCATGAATTTGAAGTTCCTCGAAACCTTCGTCTGGGTGGCCAAGCTCAAGAGCTTTCGCCTGACCGCCGAGAAGTTGTTCACCACCCAGGCCTCGATTTCCAGCCGCATTGCCGTGCTCGAGAGCGAGTTGGGTGTGAAGCTGTTTCTACGCGACTCACGCGGCGTGAGCCTGACCCCGGAAGGCTTGAAGGTGCTCGATTACGCCGAGCAGATGATGGTGACCATGCAGGGTTTGAAGCAGTCACTGGAGACCACCAGCAGCAAGGTCGGGCGGATTCGCATCGGCGCGATGGACACGGTGATTCACACCTGGCTCAGCCCCCTGGTGGCCGAATTGATGGACCACTTCCCGTTGGTGGAAATCGAGTTGGTCGCCGATACCGCATTGAACCTCAGCGATCAGCTGCAAAAAGGCTTCCTCGACCTGATCCTGCAAACCGACCTGCTGCGCCTGGAAACCGTGCGCAGCCTGGAACTGGCCAGCCACCCGATGGCCTGGATCGTCGCCAGCCACTCGCTCTACAACCGCGACTACGCCTCCCTCGCCGAACTGGCCCAGGAGCGCATCATCACCTACTCGAAAAACTCCCACCCGCACCAGGACGTGCTGAGCCTGATGCAGGCCAACGGCGTCGCCGCGCCGCGCATGAACTGTGTGAATTCGGTGTCGGCGATCACCCGCCTGCTGCGCGATGGCTTCGGCATCGGCGCCCTGCCGCCGGTGCTGGTCAGCGAGGAACTGGCACGCGGGGAGTTGGTGATGCTGCCGATGGCGCAGAAGCTGCCGAATCTGCAGGTGGTGGTGTCGTGGCGGGTAGGTGTGGAGTTGGTGGAGGAGATTGTTGGGCTGTGCCAGAAGGTGGTGGCCCGCTATGCCGAAGAGGTCGGCAAAGCGCACATGGTGCTAAGCCACTGAAAAAACCGGGGCCACATGTGGGAGCGGGCTTGCTCGCGAATGCGCAGTGTCAGCCAACCTATCAGGCGACTGATCCACCGCATTCGCGGGCAAGCCCGCTCCCACATTTAGATTTTCAGCGGTTTTAGAGGCCCTTCAGGTCACGCTCTTCAATCGGCCGGCTCTGACGCAGGCGCTTGCCGCCCAACACCACCCAGTCGATCAAGCGGAACAGGCATTCAATGCCGAACGACAACAGCATCGCCCCGCCCAGGCCCCAGCCCATCGCCTCCGGCGTCAGCAGGATCTGATAGCTGTAGCCGTTCCAGGTTTCCAGGCGAATCGCCGGGTCCGCGGCCACCGCCACCTGCAGGGCGCGGATGTACCACGGGCCTTGCATGGCCTGGAATTGCTTGTCCAACGCTACCTGGCGATCCAGCAGGGTGCCCAGGCTGTTGGCATCGCTCTGGAACACCGGATCATCACTGGCGCGGTAATGCGCCACCAACGCCTGCAAATCACCGTTGAAGAACTGCCGTGCAGTGGTTTCAAACCCGCTGAGGCCGGTCTGGGCCTCGATCAGGTGGGCCTCGACGCGCTTGGCGTAGTCGTTGATGAAACCCGGCACCTGCACGCCGACCAACAAGCCAATGGCAAAAAGCACCAACCGCAAATAACTGAGCAGCATGGTCGATATCCTTACTCGGTAATGCCCTGACTGACGCATTCACCGCGTCGCCACAGGCTCCATTGGCCCGGTTCGTAGCGGGTCCAGTTTTCGTTGTCGGTCAACGGCTCGGTGGCGATCACGGTGACCACGTCATTGGGCGTGGTTTCGGCCTGAAAATCGACGATCACGTCGACATCTTTCAAGCGCGCCGGGCCGAACGGTGCGCGCCGGGTAATCTGCGCCAGCTTGGTCGAGCAGTAGCAAAACAGCCAGTCACCGTCGCTGAGCAGGCAGTTGAACACGCCTTTGCTGCGGTATTCGGCGCAGGCGGCGATCAGGTCCGGCAGCACTTGTTCGATCTCTACCGGCTCGGGGAAGGCTTCGCGCACACGGTTGAGCAGGTCGCAGAATGCTGCTTCGCTGTCGGTATCGCCCACCGGCCGGTAGAACGTGGCGCGCGGGTTGAAGTCCGCCAGCTGGCCGTTATGGGCAAAACACCAGTTGCGGCCCCACAGCTCGCGCACGAACGGGTGGGTATTGGCCAGGCTCACCTTGCCCACGTTGGCCTGGCGGATATGGCCAATCACCACTTCACTTTTGATCGGATAACGCTGCACCAGCAGCGCGACTTCCGACTCGCTGCTGGCGGCTGGGTCCTGAAACAGGCGCAGGCCACGGCCTTCGTAGAACGCGATGCCCCAACCGTCGCGGTGGGGGCCGGTACGCCCGCCCCGCTGCATCAGCCCGGTAAAGCTGAACACGATGTCGGTGGGGACGTTGGCACTCATGCCCAATAATTCACACATGCCAGGGCTCTCGCTGCAGGGCGGACGACGTCAAAGGCGCGGTTCGACGCGCATTCCGCTGGCAGGCGCCGGGCGACGGAACGGCTCGTCGTCTTCGTCAACCGTCTCGGCAGCCAGGGCGGCGTCGACAGCGGCCTTGCGCTCACGCCGTGCGTTGGCGGCGCGCTCGATGGGCCAGCGGATCAGCGCAAACACGATATACACGCCAAACGCGATCATCGTGTACATGAACAGGTCGGAAATGGCCCGCCAGGCGTTATTGCCGACATGCAGCACCAGGTCCAAAGCCGTGATCGCTACCGCCGGCGCGAACTGGGTCTTGACCGGATCGACGATGGTCGGGCTGAACAGCAGCACCGCCATCAGCAACTGCAGCGGCTCGCGCAGCCAGCGCCAGATCCAGCGGGTCATGCGCCACCACACCAACAGGCAGCCCAAAGCGGCGAAGGCGTAAAGGCCCCAAGCGGTCAGATAGTCGTTCTCGGTCATGGTGTCCATGGCAAGGTAGGCAAACAGGCGGCTATGATAACGGCTTTTGCGTGTCTCGGCTGCAATGCCTGCCACCATCCGCCAGACAGAGAGTGATCCATGCCTTCATCGACCCACATCACTGCCGCCCCGATTGCCCGCAAGGCCGAAGGCCAGGACCCGTACGCCTGGCTGCAAGAGCGTGACACGGCTGAAGTCCTCGATTACCTCAAAGCCGAAAACGCCTGGCAGGAAGCGCAACTCGCCGATCAGCAGGCGCTGCGCGAAACCCTGTTCGACGAGATCAAGGGCCGCATTCTCGAAACCGACCTGTCCCTGCCCTCGCCGTGGGGTCCGTACCTGTACTACACGCGCACCACCGCCGGTGACGAATACGCCCGCCATTACCGCTGCCGCCGCCCGGCAGATGACAGCAACACCGTGGACGACAGCAGCGAAGAACTACTGCTCGACCCCAACGTACTCGCCAACGGCGGCTTTTTCTCGCTGGGCGCGTTCAGCATCAGCCCCGACCACCAGCGCCTGGCCTACAGCCTGGACACCAGCGGTGAAGAGATCTACACCCTGTACGTGAAGGAACTGGCTAACGGCAAAGTCAGCGAACTGGAGTTTCAGGACTGCGACGGCAGCATGACCTGGGCCAATGACAGCCTGACCCTGTTCTTCGGCGAACTGGACGACACCCATCGCCCACACAAACTGTATCGCTACCGCCTGGATGGCACGGCAGCGCAGGAAGTGTTCCACGAGCCTGACGGACGTTTCTTCCTGCATTGCTACCGCTCCAGTTCCGAGCGCCAGTTGCTGCTGGCGCTCGGCAGCAAGACCACCAGTGAAATCTGGGCGCTGGACGCCAACCAGCCGCACCTCGACTTCACTTGCCTGGCGCCACGGGTCGAAGACCACGAATACGATGTCGACCACGGCCAGCGCAATGGCGAGTGGACCTGGTTTATCCGCAGCAACCGCGATGGCATCAACTACGCACTGTTCGTCGCCGCCGACACCGGCAGCGTGCCCACCGAAGATCAATGGCAAAACCTGATCCCGCACAGCGACGAAGTGATGCTCGACGGCGTGAGCCTCAATGCCAGCGCGATGACCTTGAGCCTGCGCATCGGCGGCCTGCCAGTGATTGAAGTGCACCCTGAGGACGTACCGGCCTATCGCGTCGAACTGCCCGACGCCGCTTATAGCCTTTATGTACAAAACAGCCTGGAATTTCCGAGCGACAAGATCCGTCTGCGCTATGAAGCGCTGAACCGTCCGGCCCAGGTGCGCCAGCTGGAATTGGCGACCGGCGCGCAAGCCGTGCTCAAGGAAACGCCGGTACTCGGCGAGTTCAACGCCGACGACTACGTCAGCCAACGCCTGTGGGCCACGTCTGCCGATGGCACCCAGGTGCCGATCAGCCTGGTGGTCAAACGCGACCAGTTGGGCAAACCGGTGCCGCTGTACCTCTACGGCTACGGCGCCTACGGCCACAGCCTCGACCCCTGGTTCTCGCACGCACGCCTGAGCCTGCTCGACCGTGGCGTGGCGTTTGCCATTGCGCACGTACGCGGCGGCGGCGAATTGGGTGAAGCCTGGTACCGCAACGGCAAGCAGGCACACAAGCAGAACACCTTCAGCGACTTTATCGCCTGCGCCGAGCACCTGATCGCCCAGGGCCTGACCACCTCCAAACAACTGGCCATCAGCGGCGGCAGTGCCGGCGGCCTGTTGATCGGCGCGGTACTCAATCAACGCCCGGAGCTGTTCCAGGCGGCGATTGCCGAAGTGCCGTTCGTGGATGTGCTCAACACCATGCTCGACCCCGAGCTGCCACTGACCATCACCGAATACGACGAGTGGGGCAACCCGGAAGAGCCAGAGGTGTACGAACGCATCAAGGCCTACGCGCCGTACGAGAACGTCAGCGCCCAGGCGTACCCGGCTCTGCTGGTGATCGCCGGCTACAACGACAGCCGCGTGCAGTACTGGGAAGCGGCCAAGTGGGTGGCCAAGCTGCGCGACACCAAGACGGACGACAACCTGCTGTTGCTCAAGACTGAACTGGGCGCCGGCCATGGTGGCATGAGCGGGCGTTATCAGGGATTACGTGATGTAGCGCTCGAATATGCATTTGTGTTCAAGGCGCTGGGGTTGATTTAAGGAACTTAGGGCGGCGGTCCTGTCTGAACACACAGACCGCCTACTTGATTGATGGACCAAGATTGCAGCTATGCCTCAACCAACTTTATTGAACAATGAAATCCGCGACATGCTCATGGACTGCGGCCTGTTCGACCCTTTGCTGCCGGAAGATTTTCACGTCGCCGCCGGCTACTTCAACATCAGCAGCATTGCCCGGGGCGAAGTGATCTTCGGTGAGGGCGATGCCGGCACGTTCATGTGCATCATCCACAGCGGCCAGGTGGCCGTGCAGAGAACCAACCATGAAGGCCAGCGCCTGACGATCGCCACCCTGCGCAGTGGGCGGGCGTTTGGCGAAATGGCGGTACTCGATGGCGAGCGGCGCTCTGCCAGTTGCCTGGCGGCAAGTGACTGCGTGCTGCTGAACCTGGGCAAGGACTCGCTGGAAAAAATGCTCAACGAAGCGCCCAGGGTCGCGGCCAAGATCATCCGCGCGATTGCGATCGCCTTGTCAAAACGCCTGCGCATGGCCGACGGGCAATTGCTCTCGCAACCGTTTTAACCACCGGGCGTCTTCGGCTTGCTGTCATTTTGCAGCAGGCCAGGCACGCTCTGGTCCTTGGGCGGCGTTGGCAACACAATCGGCACCAGCGCGGGTGAACCGTTGGCGGTGGCTTTGGGCGCCACAGGCGGGGTGACTTGCGGGTACAACGTCGGTGTCGGTGTACCCGGCGCACCGGGCGTTGGCGCGGGTGCGACCGGAACGGTTTGCACCTCCTGAGCCTGGGCCGCACCCAATGTGAGCGCGCCAAGCACAATGACCGTTAGAATGCTGCACTTCATCGATGGCTCCATGGCCTGACCGGAATGACGTAAGGCTACTCCCAACCGCGCAAGAATGCCCTTCCCAATGAGATTTCAATGAAACGTTTCGTTCTGCTCGACACCACTCCAATCCCCGATAACGGCGGTGCCTTGTGCCTGTTCGAATACGGCGAGGATTTTGTCATCAAGATCCAGGGCGGTGACGGCGGCCAGCTGATGAACACGCGCATGCACGGCTCCGAAGACGCGCTGGCGGAAATTCCCTGCCGCAAAGTCGCCGGGCGCCCGGGTTCGCGGGTGTTGATCGGCGGGCTGGGCATGGGCTTTACCCTGGCCTCAGCGCTCAAACATCTGGGCAAGACGGCCGAAGTGGTGGTCGCCGAATTGGTGCCCGGCGTCGTGGAATGGAACCGTGGGCCCCTGGGTGAAAAATCCGGCCGCCCGCTGCTCGACCCACGCACCGTGATCCGCATGGAAGACGTGGCCAAGGTGCTGCAAGCCGAGCCTCAAGGCTTTGACGCGATCATGCTGGATGTCGACAACGGCCCCGAAGGCCTTACGCAAAAGGCCAACAGCTGGCTCTACTCGGCCGGCGGCCTGGCTGCCTGCGCCAAAGCCCTGCGCCCCAAGGGCGTACTGGCCGTGTGGTCGGCCAGTGCCGATAAGTTGTTCAGCGACAAACTGCGCAAGGCCGGGTTCAAGGCCGAGGAAGTGCAGGTGTTCGCCCACGGCAACAAGGGCACCCGGCACACTATCTGGATCGCCGAAAAGCTCAAGGGCTGAGCAACATCCCCAAAACGCCACACATCTTTTGTCCTGAGTCAGCTTCGGGATTTGCGGTAATCGATCACATACGGCACTTTTTTCTCGACGGTCTTCTTCAGCTCGGCTTGATCCAACTGGGCCATACCGCCCAACTGGTGGGCGGTGAAACCGCTGTCACCCACCTGTGAACCGGGCGCCAGGCTTACCATGCGCTGGGCGACGGCTTCAATCGCGTCCTTGTAACCGCCTTTCTTGTTCAGGTTGAAAGCACCCAGGTCGATCTGCGTGCGCAGCCAATTGCCCCAGTAAAACTCCAGGAATTCCGGCGCGACGGCGCCATCGTCCGGCTTGCCGTAGGCGGCCTTGCGAGTGAAATACACCAGGCTGCGAAAGGTGTCGTCCTGCAGGTTCTTGAAGCCCAGGTGCGCCGGCAATTGCTGCGGTGACAGCGGCTGGCCGTGATCGCCTTTGAGCCATACCTTGCGCGCCGCTTCCATACGCTGCCAGAAGGTGGCCATGTCCGGGCTGTTGCTGAAATCATCGGTCACCTTGACCCACATGTGCAGCTGCGGGCCGCCGCCGGGGACTTCCCACAAGGTAGTGAAGCTGTGGTGACCGTCGGTCAGGTACAACTGGCCACCAGGGCCGACCACGACGGTTTTCATGTCATCGGGATGCGTGCCCACCGGGTCTTTGCACCTGAAGCTGGCGGGTTGGTGCAGGTCGGCCTTTTTGGGCACCTTGTCGGCCTCGCCCTGGCCGTTGGTTTCGCAGTATTCGTCGAAGACCTTGGCCGGCGTGTCGGCAAACAGGCCCAGGCTGTAGTAAATCTGGTCAAAGCCCACCACGGCCTGGGTCGGGTGCAATTGTTCAAGGGCCACCTCGATGATCTGGCCAGGCTTGGGCGTGGAGAATGCCTGGGCTTGGGCCGCCAGGACGCTGAGTAGCAGTGCTGCGGTCCATGTGTATAAACGCATTGGTTTCAGATCCTTGAGAATGAAGTGAGCCGATACTACAAACGATTGCCGCCGGCAGGCTGTACCGCAGCTGAAAAAGCCAGCAGTCATTTACCCCGCAAGCGGCTAGAATCAACCTTATCCGTGAACCCCCAAATAGCCAGGAGCCATGATGAGCTCGACCAACCCGCCCTCCCACACCGCCAAGCTGGACCGCATCCTCGCCGATGCCCAGCGCGACCGGGAAATGGGCTATCGCGACAAAGCCTTGAAGATGTACCCGCACGTGTGTGGCCGCTGCGCGCGTGAATTTGCCGGCAAGCGCTTGAGCGAACTGACCGTGCACCATCGCAACCACAACCATGATGACAACCCCCAGGACGGTTCCAACTGGGAGTTGCTGTGCCTGTATTGCCACGACAACGAACACTCACGCTACACCGACCAGCAGTACTTCGGCGAAGGCTCCACCAGCAGCCCGACGATCGCCAAGGCCACGCACAACCCGTTTGCGGCGTTGGCTGGGTTGATGAAAAAAGACGACTGAAATCGTCGCTGCCTGTCATGGCCTCTTCACGGGCATGCCCGTTCCCACATTTGTCCGCGTACATGCTTTGAAATGCGGTCGAATGGGGGAGCGGGCTTGCTCGCGAAGGCGGCCGCTGTAACGGCACCCAACTCGCGACTGACCGCAGCCGGAGCATTCCCCGTATAATCGCCGTTTTTCTCCAAGGCACCCTTCCCCGTGGGCAATAAACGCTACAGCTGCATCGGTCTGTATAACCCCAAATCCCCCGAAAACGTCGGTTCGGTGATGCGTGCCGCCGGCTGCTACGGCGTGGCCTCGGTGTTCTACACCGGCGTGCGTTACGAGCGCGCACGGGATTTCATCACCGACACCAAGAAGGTCCATCACGACATTCCGCTGATCGGCATCGACGACCTGAAAAAAATCCTGCCGCTGGGTTGCATCCCGGTCGCCGTGGAGCTGGTCGAAGGCGCCCGCCCGCTGCCCGAATACACCCATCCTGATCGCGCGTTGTACATCTTCGGCCCCGAAGACGGCTCGCTGGACAAAGAGATTCGCGACTGGTGTGAAGACGTGGTGTACATCCCGACCACCGGCTGCATGAACCTCGCCGCCACGGTCAACGTGGTGCTCTACGATCGCCTGGCCAAGGGCAACAACACCCGCTCGGGCCCCAAGTACTGATTTTTTGGGAACATCCGGCGCCTGCAGGCAGTCAGCTACATATCACTTGCCTTGTTGGAGACAGATCATGAGCGACAGCAAAATCCTGCGACCTATCATCGAGCACACGCCGTTTGAAACGCAACCGCCTCAAAACGTGCACGGCTGGGAGCGCATTGGCTCGGTGGCCGGTGGCGTGATGATGGTTGGCAAAGGCCTGCGCCGTGGCGGGATCTTCGGGCTCATCCAGGTGGCCATTGGTGGCGTGGCGCTGGTGCGCGGCGTCACCGGGCGCAGCTCGCTCAAAGACAAGCTGGAACAGGGCCGCCAGGAAATGAACAGCGTGCGTACCAAAATCGAGCGCGCGGGCGAAGAGCTGAAAAACCTGAAGACCAAGGCCGAAGTCGCCGCTGAAAAAGCCACCAAAACCACTGGCTGACGCCCCTCTCCACCTATTGGAGAGCTAAATGTGGGAGCGGGCGTGCTCGCGAAAGCGGTGAATCAGTCGCCAAGTATTTGGCTGACACACCGTATTCGCGAGCACGCCCGCTCCCGCATTTTTGCTTTGTGTATGGCCTAAGCTCAGCGCAATAATTTGCTATCCAGCACCACCGACGACTCACCGATCACACTGTCGGCCAACTGCACAAACTCCGCCGTCGTTATGCTGTTCGCGCGCATCACCGCCTGCGCAAGGTCATCCAGCGAGCGCTTGTTGTGGGTTTTCACGCGAATCTCGCGGTCCAACTCCTGCAACACCACCACCGCCCTCGCGACGGTCGCGCCGTTGACGTGGTCGCCACGCAATGTGGTCACGTCCTTGCCCTCTTTGCTCAAGCGCGCCTGAATCGCGGCATACCGCTCATCGGTGATCCCGCCCGCGCGGTGCAGCAGCTCGATGGCGTAATACTCGCCAAGCCCTTCGCTGATCCAGTCACTGGTGTCGTGATCGTTGAAGCGCCCGATCGCCTGCACCACCTCACGGATCAACGCGCTGCTGCCGTTCTCGCTGACCAGCGGCGTGCGGCTGTTGAGGTAGATCGAGTCGCGCGACGCAAATACGCCACGGCGCATCGGGTCGCTGGCGCCCACCACCAGCAGCTTGGCCGGGTGGCGCGGGAACGCGGCCTCCACTTGAGGCCAGACGAAGGTCAGCAGCGTTAGCACGTCCATGCGGCGCATGGCCTGGCCTTTGGGCGAGGCCACGGTGACCTCGGTTTCGCCCAGGCGCACGCGGCGGCTGCCGAGGGTGCCGGCGAGCATCCAGCCGGTAGGGCGGTCGAACAGGCGGGAAACATTGTCGATGCGGAATTTGTGCTTGCCGATGCGCGGCCAGGCGGTTTCGACGCTTTTCCAGCCTGCCGGCAACTCGAACACCAGGCGCGAGACCAGCTCGACGCCGTCCTGCTGGTCGAGCCGCGCAGCCGGCACCAGGTCTTCGCCTCGGAACAACGCCCAACTGGGCGTCATCCGCGCTTCATACACGCCAGGTTTGCGCGCGTGGGTCAGGCGTACCCGGTAGCTCAGGCTGGCCTTGTCGGCGCTGGGTTGCCACAGGCCATGGGTGCCGGTGACCTTCCACTGGCCATCGGCCTTGAAGTCGCTGTAATCACCGTCGCGGCCCAGGTCGAAATTCAGGCTGCGCACCGCCGAGCCTTGGGACAGGCTCACACGCACCTCGGCTTGATCACTCTGGGGCAGCAGTTTGACGTGGTAGTCGAGGTCGACTTTCTTCGCGCACCACGCGGGCAGGCTCAGCGCCAGCAACACACAAGAGGCCGCCAGCTTGGTTGCCACCGTCATACACACTCCTTTTTCAGCCTGCGCGGAAGATCAGGTAATCCTCCCAGTCGTCTTCGGGCACGCTGCCTTCGGCGAGCATGCGACCGGACTGGGAAATGCGTTCGTGGTGCACGGCATCGCGGTCGCCGCAGACCAGGTGGTGCCACAGCGGCAGGTCCTTGCGCTCGCTGACCAGGCGGTAGCCGCAGGTTGGCGGTAGCCACTTGAACTGGTCGGCCTGGCCCGGCGTGAGCTGGATGCAGTCGGGCACCGAGGCGCGGCGGTTGGGGTAATCGGTGCACTGGCAGGTGTTCAGGTCGAGCAGTTTGCAGGCAATGCGCGTGTAATAAACGCTGTTGTCCTCCTCGTCCTCAAGCTTTTGCAGGCAGCACAGGCCACAGCCGTCGCACAACGACTCCCACTCCTCCTGGTCGAGGTGTTCAAGGGTTTTGCGTATCCAGAAAGGTTCGACTTTAGCGGCCATGGCTCTACATCAGTATCGGTCGGTGAAAAGGCCGCCAGTCTAGTGCCCAAGGCCCCTGGGGCCAAGCGCTTACGACTGGCGGTGTAACAACACTTGTCAGTCCAGTGGGCGCGCAGTAGCTTTGAACGCCGAATCGCACCTCAGGAACTGCCCATGACACGCGTTGCCGACTACCCGATCCACACCCAATTTACCGAACGCTGGTCGCCTCGCGCCTTTACCGGCGAGAGCATCCCGACAGACACCCTGCTGAGCTTTTTCGAGGCCGCACGCTGGGCGCCATCGGCCTATAACTCGCAACCTTGGCGTTTTCTCTACGCGCGGCGTGACACGCCGGATTGGGAACGCTACCTGGGCCTGCTGAATGAATTCAACCGTGCCTGGGCGCAGCATGCGTCGGCCTTGGTGATCATCGCGTCAAAAACCGACTTCACCGCCCCCGGCGCCAGCGAAGAAACCCCGGCGCTGTGGCACACCTTTGACACCGGTTCAGCCTGGGGCCACCTGGCGCTGCAAGCCAGCCTGAGCGGCTGGCACACCCACGGCATGGCCGGTTTCGATCAGGAACTGACCCGCAAAGAACTGAAGATTCCCCAAGGCTATGCACTGCACGCGGCGGTGGCCGTGGGCAAGCTGGGCGACAAGTCGAGCCTGCCCGAGTACTTGCAGGGCCGTGAAGCGCCAAGCCCACGCAAGCCGTTGAGCGAGCTGGTGTCCGAAGGCGATTTCAGCCTGTAAGCCTTGCTGATATCCCCTGTGGAAGCGGGCTTGCCCGCGATAGCGCACGGTCAGTCACGGCCTCCTTGACTGACACGCTGCTATCGCGGGCAAGCCCGCTCGCACCTTAATAACCGCGTTCGAAGCTCACTTCTCCGCGTAACGCTTGCTTGGCTTGATACGCCCGTAGATTGTGCACAAACAACTCCACCATCATCCCCGGCGAGGTTGGTGCCGAGCTGTGCCCGGTCAGCAGCAGTCCCCACGCAGTCCAGAACGGATGGCGTTGCGGCAGCGGTTCCTGGCGGCACACGTCGATCACCGCACCGGCCAGGTGCCCTTCTTTCAGCGCCTCGACCAGGTCAGCATCGACCACGGCCACGCCGCGGCCAACGTTGATAAACAAGCCGGTCGGTTTGAATTGCTTGAACAACGCCGCATCGTACAAGTCATGCGTGT